>DATHWJ010000373.1:0-17747 GCA_035460745.1 Ideonella sp.
GGCCGTGCGTGAACACGGCCAGCACCTTCACGCCCTTGTGCTCGTCGGCGAAAGCCGGGTACTTGGCATACAGACGCTGGAACGCGACCGAGGTGGCCTCGGACGCATCGCCGAGGAACGGGAACTCGGCCATCTGCGTGGTCACGAAACGGCCCGGCGTGTAGCCCTGCACCGTGAACGACAGGTCGGCCAGGCCGTTGCGCACGGCCTCGAAGGTGCCGGGCGGCGCGGCGACGGCACGCGGCAGGATGTTGCACTTGAGCTTGCCGGCGGTCTTCTGCTCCAGCTCGCCGCACCAGGCCTTCTGCGTCTCGCTCAGCAGGTGCGTCGGTGGCACCCACGACGACGCGGTGAGCACGGTCTGGGCTTGAACGGCGCCGGACGCGAACGCGGCGGTGGACGCGAGCAGTGCGAAGGCACGTGGGCGATGGAAGGGCATGGCGAAAAACTCCTGGGGACCGAGGAAGGGGGTGAGCAGCTTGACGGCGGGATCACGACCTGCGAGATTGCCGCCAGTATTGCGCACACCCGTGCCGGTATAAGCAAGCCCAGGGCCAACGCAGCCCGGTGCCAGCCCCCGCACCGGCCCAGCTACCCGCCGGGCCGGACCGCATCCACCCCTCCATGCCGTACCCATGACGAACACCGTCTTCTCCATTCTGTTGCGTGCCGTGGGCGCGTTGCTCGCCGGTGTCGGCCTTCTGGTCGCCACCGGCACCCTCCACAGTGCGCGTGCGCAAGCTCCGCTGCCGCCCAACTACCCGACCGGCGAGATCGAGCTCACCTACTACCAGCCCGGGCCCTGGCAAGTGGACTACGCGCAGGCCGCGGCCTGCTGCGATTCGTCGGGCTTTGCCTTCGACCTCTGGCTGCCGCGCGGCCTCGGGCGCGACGGCGAGAAGCACGCGCTGATCACCTGGGGCAATGGCACCGGCGCGGCGCCCGAGCAGTACGACTACCTGCTGCGCCACTGGGCCTCGTGGGGCTTCGTGGTGATCGCTTCGCGCCAGCCCGACACGGGCACCGGCCGCGAGATCCTCGACGCCGCGGCCTTCGCCGCGAAAGAGAGCCGGCGGCCGGGCAGCCCGCTCTACGGCAAGCTGGATACCCGCCGCATCGGTGCCGCCGGCCACTCGCAGGGGGCGACCGGCGTGGTCAACGCGATGCGCGACGGCCGCGGCTTCATCAAGACCGCGATCCCGCTGGAGATCCCGTCGCGCGCCTTCTGCTCCGACCCCGAGCATTGCGCCGACAGCAGCGAGCTGACCCGCGGCGCTGTCTTCTACGTCAACGGCAGCCGCGACGTGCTGATCTCGCCGTCGCGCCAGCCCAAGGGGCAGGGCGGCCTGCAGTCCAACGCCGCCTACTACGAGGCCACGCCCGAGACGCTGGACAAGCTCTGGGCCACGCTGAAGGGCGTGGACCACAACGACATGCAGGGCCAGCCCGATTGCCTGCCCGGTGCCGGCCTGTGTGCCAACGGCGTCCACGGTTTTCTCGGCTACCCGACGGCCTGGCTGATGGATACCTTGCAAGGCGACCGCAAGGCCCATGGCGCCTTCATCGGCGGCAGTGGCGAGATCTTTTCGCAGCCGGAGAACTGGCGCAACCAGACCAGCAACATCACGCGCTGAGCGCCGCCGCCGGCGGGCCTGGCTGCTGCGCCAGCAGCCAGGCCCGCGCGGCGCGGCGTGCGTCGATCTCCAGCGGCGCCTCGTGGTAGCCGTGCCGCGAGACCTCGCGCAGGTAGCGCCGCAGGAAGGCGGCCAGCGAGCCGAGCTGCTCGCACTGCTGCACGTGGCGGCACTCGTGCGCCAGCAGCTCGGGCAGGTGGGCCGCGCCGGCCCGCAGGTAGATCGCGTGGCCCAGCGTCAGCCCGTCGGTGGCGCCCGGGCCGGGCAGGCCGGCCCAGGCGGCGAGCCCGTCGAGCAGGCGGTTGCAGGGGAAGGGGATGGCGCCGACGACTGCGAGGCGCACACGATCGACCTCCACCACGCCGACCTGGCGCGCGATCGCCCGCTCGTGCGGCGACAAGGGGCGGCCGGCCCGGGCGATGCGGCGCTCGTGCGAGCGTGCCCAGGCGCAGACCGGCCAGGCCAGCGCCGGCAACAGCGCCCGCGGTGTCATCGCGCTGCGCTGCGCCGGGCGGTGTCGCAGCGGTCGGTGAGAGGTGTCTTCATCGTCAGCAATCTTCAAAGCCGGCTGCGGACATTGTGCTCGGAACGACGGCAATCCGGTCCTGCGCGGGGCTTCGCGCGAGATGGCCTGCGGGCCGCAAAAAGTGCCGCTCTCCCAGGGGCTGAGGGCTCGCCGCGGCGCATCGGCAGGCACCGGAAACGGGCCTGCGGAACCCCTCGGCGGGGCCGCCTGCGCTGCATTGCGACGCCCGCACGATTGGCCTAGAGTGCGCCCGTCGTTGGCGGCGACGAGCTGTTCCAGGGTGCCCATTCGCCGCGGGCTTCATCTTTCCAGCACACAGGCCGTGTGCCACCTTTCAGGAATCTTCATGCGCCAGTCACTTCTTGCCGCGCTTCTTGCCTTGTCTACCGCCGGTGCGCTCGCTGGCGCCGCGCCTTCGGCCATCACCGGCCAACACCGCTCGGGCGACCTGCCCAACTTCGACGCCAACGCGGTCGCCCAGGCCGCCGCCACGGCCGTCAACGGCAACGCGGCGCGCAGCGCCGTGCAGGGCGCGGTCTCGCGCTTCGGCTACCGCAGCCACTTCGACGAGCGGCTGGGCACCACCTTCCTGTGGGCCGGCAAGAACGACCGCCAGCCCGCCAGCGTCTCGGCCGCGCTGACCGGCAAGGCGCTGAGCGAAGCGCGGGCACGCCAGTTCCTCGCCCGCCATGCGCAGGCGCTGGGCCTGAGCCGCCGCGCGATCGACGAGGCCAGGCTGTTCGACGCGCACGACCTGGGTGAGGGCCCGGTCATCAGCCGCTTCCGCCAGCAGGTGGGCGGGGTCGAGGTCTTCGGCCGCGAGCTCAGCGTGATGACCGACCGCAGCGGCCGGCTGGTGGCCATCTCCGGCTACTTTGCGCCGCAGGCCGATGGCGCCAGCCTGCGCACGGCGGCCTACAAGCTGGCCGCGCCCAAGGCCATCGCGGCCGCCTTTGCCGACCTGGGCGGCACGGCCGGCCAGGCCTTCAGCGCCGACCGCATCGACGGCGCCTACCAGACCTTCAAGCGCGGCGAAGGCCGCGGCGACCTGCAGCTGGAGAGCGACCCGCGCGCCAAGAAGGTCTACTTCGGCCTGGGTGCCGGGCTGGTGCCGGCCTGGTACGTGGAGCTCTCGGCCGCGACGCGCGACGGCGCCCGCCAGGCCGACTACGGCTACGTGATCTCGGCGGTGGACGGCCGCGTGCTGTTCCGCAAGAACCAGACCGAGCACGACGCCTTCAGCTACCGCACCTTCGCCGACGCCACGGCCGTCGGCCAGCCCTTCGACGAACCGCTGGGCAACGGCTTCGTGCCCTTCCCCCAGGCCGACCCGGACGCCACGCTCGTGCGCAAGGTCGTCAAGCCCAAGCTGGTGACGCTGAACGCCAGCTCGCTGCTCTCCACCGCCGACCCCTGGCTGGCCACCGGCGCCACGGTGACCACCGGCAACAACGTCGATGCCTACCTCGACCTGGCCTCGCCCAACGGCTTCACGGCCGGCAAGGACGTGCGGCCGACGACCACCTCGGCCAACACCTTCGACTACGCCGTCAAGGGCGACTCCAACCCGAAGGCCGCGGTGCAGCGCAACGGCGCGGCGGTGAACCTGTTCTACATGAACAACTTCCTGCACGACTTCTGGTACGACCGCGGCTTCAACGAAGCGGCCGGCAATGCGCAGAAGAACAACTACGGCCGCGGCGGCGTGGCCAACGACCCGATCAAGGCCGAAGGGCAGGACTACTCGGGCCGCAGCAACGCCAACATGGCGACCCCGTCGGACGGCGGCTCGCCGCGCATGCAGATGTACCTGTTCGACGGCCTGGTGAAGGGCGAGTTCACGGTGACGGCCCCGGCCGCCATCGCGGGCTCCAAGGAGTTCGCCATCGCGGCCTTCGGGGCCAGGTCCTTCGACCTCACCAACACCGTCGTCGCCTACCAGGACGGCACGGCGCCGACCTCCGATGCCTGCACCGCCGCCGTCAACGCGGGCGCGCTGGCCGGCAAGATCGCGCTGGTGGACCGCGGCAGCTGCGACTTCACCGTCAAGGTGAAGAACGCGCAGACGGCCGGCGCCATCGCCGCGGTGGTGGTCGATAACGTCAGCGAGTCGCCGTTCACGATGGGCGGCGACAACGCCACCATCACCATCCCCTCGATGATGATCACGCTGGAGGACGGCAACGCCATCAAGGCCTCGGCCTCGCCGGTGAGCGCCCACATGCGGCGCGACGCCGTGCCCGACCTCGACGGCACGCTGGACGAAGGCATCGTGTCGCACGAGTTCTTCCACTACGTCAGCAACCGGCTGGTCGGCAACGCCAGTGGCTTGTCGAACAACCAGGGCCGCGGCATGGGCGAGGGCTGGAGCGACTTCAACACCATGTTGATGCAGGTGCGCGCCAGCGACCTCGGCGTGGCCGTCAACGCCAACTACAGCGGCGCCTACCCGGTGGGCATCTACGTCTCGGGCGACTACTACTTCGGCATCCGCCGCGCGCCGTACTCGACCGACATGGCGAAGAACCCGCTGACCTTCAAGCACATCCAGAACGGTGTCGCGCTGCCGACCACCGCGCCGCTGTCCTTCGGCCAGGATGGGGCCAGCAACGCCGAGGTGCACAACACCGGCGAGGTCTGGTGCAACATGCTGTGGGAGGCCTATGCCGGTTTCCTGAACGACGGCCGCTACAGCTTCGAGCAGGCCCGCAGCAAGGTCCAGCAGTACGTGATCGCCGGCCTGAAGGCGACGCCGAACCAGCCGACGCTGGTCGAAGCGCGCGACGCCATCCTGGCGGCTGCCGACGCGACCGACGACCAGGACTTCACGATCTGGGCGACCGCCTTCGCGAAGCGCGGCATGGGCGTCAACGCCATCGCGCCGCCGCGCGGCAGCAACACCAACATCGGCGTGACCGAGAGCTTCATCGTCGCGACGCCGACGCCCTGAGCGAGCAAGCCGGGCGGGCGCTTGCTGCGCCTGTCTGCCTGATTGATACGCCGAACGAGGCCCGTCCTGCACCGCAGGCCGGGCCCGTTCTTTTTTTTCAGACGCTTGACGCGACGGCTTCGGCCGTCTCGGTGCCGGGCTGCTTCTTGGACCGGTTCAGCACCGGCGCCAGCGCCACGCCGGTGTGCGTGCCGGCCGCCACCACGGCCTCGGGGGTGCCCGCGCAGACGACCTTGCCGCCCGCGTTGCCGCCGTCCGGCCCGAGGTCCAGGACCCAGTCCGCCTCGGCGATCACGTCGAGGTCGTGCTCGATCACCACCACGCTGTGGCCGCCGTCGACCAGACGGTGCAGCACGCGTATCAGCTTCTCCACGTCGGCCATGTGCAGGCCCACGGTGGGCTCGTCGAGCACGTAGAGCGTGTGCGGTGGCTTCTGGCCGCGCCGGGTCACGTCGTCGCGCACCTTGCTGAGCTCGGTCACCAGCTTGATGCGCTGGGCCTCGCCGCCGGAGAGCGTGGGGCTGGGCTGGCCCAGCGTCAGGTAGCCCAGGCCGACGTCCTTGAGCAGCTGCAGTGGGTGGGCGATGCCGGGCATGGAGGCAAAGAACTCGACGGCTTCGTCGACCTCCATGCGCAGCACGTCGCCTATGCTCCTGCCGCGCCAGCTCACCGCCAGCGTTTCGGGGTTGAAGCGCTGGCCGTGGCACTGGTCGCAAGGCACCTTGACGTCGGGCAGGAAGCTCATCTCTATGGTGCGCATGCCCTGGCCTTCGCAGGCCGGGCAGCGGCCGTCGCCGGTGTTGAAGCTGAAGCGGTTGGCCGCATAGCCGCGGGCCTTGGCCTCCAGCGTCTCGGTGAAGAGGCGGCGCACCTGGTCCCAGAAGCCGATGTAGGTGGCGGGGCAGGAGCGGGGCGTCTTGCCGATGGGGGTCTGGTCGACCTCGAGCACGCGGTCGACGCTGCCCCAGCCGTCCAGCGACTTGCAGGCCGTGAGCACCACCTCGCGCGGCGCGCCGCGGCCCTTGCCGGCGACCAGCGCGGCGACGTTGGCCAGCAGCACGTCGCGCGCCAGCGTGCTCTTGCCGGAGCCGCTGACGCCGGTGACGGCGACCAGTCGCTGCAGCGGCAGCTCGACGTTGACCTCCTGCAGGTTGTGCAGCGTGGCGCCGCGCAGCGAGAGGCCGGGCGTCTCGCGGCCGACGGGGCGGCGCGCATGCAGCGGGTGCTGCAGCGGGTGGGCGAGCAGCCGGCCGGTCAGCGACTCGGGGTTCCTGGCCAGGTCGGCCGCGGTGCCTTCGGCCACCAGCCGGCCGCCGCGCTTGCCGGCGCCGGGGCCGATGTCGATGATGTGGTCGGCGCGGCGTATGGTGTCTTCGTCGTGCTCGACCACCACCAGGGTGTTGCCCTGGTCGCTCAGGCGCTGCAGGGCCTTCAGCAGGATGGTGTTGTCGCGCGGGTGCAGGCCGATGGTCGGCTCGTCCAGCACGTAGCAGACGCCTTGCAGGTTGCTGCCCAGCTGGGCGGCCAGGCGGATGCGCTGGGCCTCGCCGCCGGAGAGCGTGGGGGCCGCGCGGTCCAGCGTGAGGTAGCCCAGGCCCACTTCCTCGAGGAACTCCAGGCGGTTGCGGATCTCGGTCACCACGTCGCGCGCGATGCCGGCTTCGCGGCCGACCAGCTTCAGGCCGGCGATCCAGATGCGGCTGTCGGTCACCGACCACTCGGCCACCTCGTGGATGGCGTGGTTGGCGAAGCTGACGGCGCGCGAGATGACATTCAGCCGGGCGCCGTGGCAGTCGGGGCAGGCTTCGCCGGCGACGCCTTCGACGTCCGGCTCCTCGCTGGGGAAGCTCTGCTCGCGGCCGCGGTTGTCGTCGTCGCGCACCGAGTCGTCGAAGGCCTTGCGCTGCTCGCGCGTGAGCGCCAGCCCGGTGCCCACGCAGGTGGTGCACCAGCCGTGCTTGCTGTTGTACGAGAACATGCGCGGGTCCAGCTCGGGGTAGCTGGTGCCGCAGACGGGGCAGGCGCGCTTGGTCGAGAAGACCTTGGTGCTGCCGATGCGCGCGGTGCTGCCGCCGGCGTCCATCGTGCCGGCCAGGCCGTCGAGCGGGGAGAGCAGGTGCATCACGCCCTTGCCGATCTCCAGCGCCTTGCTCAGCAGCGCGCGCAGCTCGGCCTCGTTGGAAGGGGTGATCACCAGGTCGCCGACGGGCAGCTCCAAAGTGTGTTCCTTGAAGCGGTCCAGCCGCGGCCAGGGGTCCACCGGCAGGAACTCGCCATCCACCCGCAGGTGGCTGTGGCCGCGCGCCTTGGCCCACTTGGCGAGGTCGGTGTAGACGCCCTTGCGGTTCACCACCAGCGGCGCCAGCAGCCCGACGTGTTCACCGCGGTGGTCGCGCAGCAATTGTGCGGCGATGCTCTCGGCGCTTTGCGGCATCACCGGCGCGCCGTCGTGGATGCAATGCTGCAGGCCCAGCTTGACCCACAGCAGGCGTAGGAAGTGCCAGACCTCGGTGGTGGTGGCCACCGTGCTCTTGCGCCCGCCGCGCGAGAGCCGCTGCTCGATCGCCACCGTGGGCGGGATGCCCCACACCGCGTCCACCTCCGGCCGGCCGGCCGGCTGCACGATGCTGCGGGCGTAGGCGTTCAGCGACTCCAGATAGCGCCGCTGGCCTTCGTTGAAGAGGATGTCGAAGGCGAGCGTGCTCTTGCCAGAACCCGAGACGCCCGTGACCACGCTGAACTTGCCGCGCGGGATGTTGACATTCAACGACTGCAGGTTGTGCTCGCGGGCGTTGACGATCTGGATTGAATTGTTCGCCGAAAAAATGGGGTCAGAGTCATTTACGACCGAGCGGGAAATAATGGGGTCAGAGTCAAATTCTGCCGCTGCGGTGCTGCGCTTTGCTGAAATGGAGCCGGCAGAAATTGACTCTGACCCCATTATTTCTTCACGCCAGACGGCCATCTTCTCGCTCACGCCCAGCGCCCCGTCGTACTCCCGCAGCGCCTGCCCGGTGTGCGAGGTCGGATGCGCGCGCAGATCCTCCGGCGTGCCGGTCGCGACGACCTCGCCGCCCGCGTCGCCGCCTTCCGGCCCCAGGTCGATCAGCCAGTCCGCCGCGCGTATCACGTCCAGGTTGTGCTCGATCACCACCAGCGAGTGGCCGGCTTCGAGCAGCTTGCGCAAGGCGCGCATCAGCTTGTTGATGTCGTCGAAGTGCAGGCCGGTGGTGGGCTCGTCGAACAGGAAGAGCGTGCCCTTCTTGGCCACCGCCTGGCGCGGCCCGCTCGCGGCTTCGGCGAGAAAGCCGGCCAGCTTCAGCCGCTGCGCCTCGCCGCCCGACAGCGTCGGCACCGGCTGCCCCAGCCGCACGTAGTCCAGCCCCACGTCGACGATGGGCTGCAGCTTGGCCAGCACCTCGCGGTCGGCGGCAAAGAGCTGCACCGCCTCGCTGACGGTGAGCTCCAGCACGTCGGCGATGCTCAACTGCCGCGGCCCGCGGATGATCTTGACCTCCAGCAGCTCGGCGCGGAAGCGCCGGCCGTCGCAGTCCGGGCAGCGCAGGTAGACGTCCGAGAGGAACTGCATCTCCACATGCTCGAAGCCCGAGCCGCCGCAGGTCGGGCAGCGCCCGTCGCCGGCGTTGAAGCTGAACATGCCGGCCCCGTAGCTGCGCTCCTGCGCCAGCGGCGCCACCGCAAAGAGCTTGCGGATCTCGTCGAAGGCGCCGACGTAGCTGGCCGGGTTGGAGCGTGCGGTCTTGCCGATGGGCGATTGGTCGACGAAGACCGTCTCCGCCAGCCAGTCCATGCCCAGCAGCCGGTCGTGTTCACCCGGCGTCTCGGTCGCCTTGCCGAAGTGGCGCAGCAGCGCCGGCACCAGCACGTCCTGGATCAGCGTGCTCTTGCCCGAGCCCGAGACGCCGGTGACGACGACCAGCCGCTGCAGCGGGATCTCGACGTGCACGTTCTTCAGGTTGTGCTCGCGCGCGCCCTCCAGCACCAGCCGCGGCGTGGCTTCGTTGACGAAGCGGCGTATGCCCACGCCCACCGTCTTGCGTGCGCCCAGGTAGGCGCCGGTCAGCGTGTCGGCGTCGCGCGCGTTGTCCGGCGTGCCGTCGTACACGATCTGCCCGCCGCGCTCGCCCGGCCCCGGCCCCATGTCGATCAGCCGGTCGGCCGCCAGCATCACGGCCGGGTCGTGCTCGACCACCACCAGCGTATTGCCGGCATCGCGCAGCCGCAGCATGGCCTGCACGATGCGGTTCATGTCGCGCGGGTGCAGGCCTATGCTGGGCTCGTCGAGCACGAAGAGCGTGTTGACCAGCGAGGTGCCCAGTGCCGTGGTCAGGTTGATGCGCTGCACCTCGCCGCCGCTCAGCGTGCGGCTCTGGCGGTCCAGCGTCAGGTAGCCCAGGCCGACGTCGTTGAGGTACTTGAAGCGGTTGCGCACCTCGTCCAGCAGCAGCTTCAGCGCGTCGTCGCGCATCGCGTCCGGCAGCGAGAGGCCGTCGAAGAAGCGCTTCAGCCGCTCCATCGGCATCAGCATCAGGTCGTGCAGGCACAGGCCAGGCAGCGCCTCGAGCTGCGCGCGTGTCCAGGTGGCGCCGACCGGCATGAAGCGCTTTTCGGGCGCCAGCACCCTGTCGGCATCGGCCTTGGAGCCGACCCGCCACAGCAGCGACTCCAGCTTGAGCCGCGCGCCGCCGCAGACGTGGCAGGGCGTGTAGCTGCGGTACTTGGACAAGAGCACGCGGATGTGCATCTTGTAGGCCTTGCTCTCGAGGTACTCGAAGAAGCGCTTGACGCCATACCACTGCTTGTGCCAGTTGCCCGTCCAGTGCGGCGAGCCGTCTATCACCCACTCGCGCTGGGCCGGCGTGAGCTGCATCCACGGCGTATCGCGCGGGATGCCAGCCTCGCCGGCGTACTTCATCAGGTCGTCCTGGATCTCCTTCCAGGCCGGTGTCGTGATGGTCTTGATGGCGCCAGAGCGCAGCGTCTTGCGCTCGTCGGGGATCACCAGCCCGAGGTCCACGCCTATCACCCGGCCGAAGCCGCGGCAGGTGTCGCAGGCGCCATAGGCCGAGTTGAACGAGAACATCGACGGCTGCGGATCGACGTAGCGCAGGTCGCTTTCGGGGCAGTGCAAGCCGGTGGAGTAGCGCCAGAGCTCGGGTTCGGCGTCCTCACTCTTGAGCGCATACACGGTGAGACGGCCGCTGCCGCGCTTGAGCGAGAGCTCGATCGCCTCCATCACCCGGATGCGCTCGGTGTTGCCGATGCGGAAGCGGTCGGCCACCACGTCCAGCAGCTTGCGTTCGCCCTTGGCGTCTTTCACCGTGCGCTCGGCCTGCACGCGGGTGAAACCGCTGGCGGCCAGCCACTGCTCCACCTCTTCGGCGGTCACGTTGGCCGGCAGCTCGACCGGGAAGGTCAGCACCACGCGGGGTTCGCCGGCAGAAGATGGTGAGCCCCCACGTCGCTCCGCTCCTGCCCCCCGGGGGGGCTCGCCGCCGTCTTGGGGCGGCCCGGCGACGGCGGCGGCGCGATGCCGCAGGTCGTCGTAGATGGTGTCCGGCGTGTCGTGCCGCACCGGCAGCGCGGTCTGCTGGTCGAAGAGCTGCCCGGCGCGGGCGAAGAGCAGCTTCAGGTGGTCGTTCAGCTCCGTCATCGTGCCGACGGTCGAGCGCGAGGTGCGCACCGGGTTGGTCTGGTCGATCGCGATGGCCGGCGGCACGCCGTCCACCCGGTCCACCGCCGGCCTGTCCATGCGGTCCAGGAACTGGCGCGCATAGGCCGAGAAGGTCTCCACGTAGCGCCGCTGGCCCTCGGCATACAGCGTGTCGAACACCAGGCTGGACTTGCCGGAGCCGCTGGGGCCGGTCACCACCGTCATCTCGCCGGTGCGGATGTCGAGGTCCAGGTTCTTCAGGTTGTGTTGACGGGCGCCGCGGATACGGATCAGGCCAGATGACATAGCAGGGGTCAAAGCGGGGTGGAACCCTCTATGTTGGCACGCGCGCCGGTCGCCCCCGGTGCCAAAGGGCTTCGGCGCCACGGTGGCGCGGGCGAGCCGGGTGTTTCAGATGCAATGTGAGCGAATGTCTCGCCGTCATCCCGCCGCGCGGCTCGCTCATTGAACACAGCACGGGCAGCGCAGGGCGTTGCCCGAGTTCAACAACAGGAGAAGACCACCATGTTTGCATTCAAAGCTCTCGTCATCGCGGTGCCGCTGGCCGCACTGTCCGCCTGTGTCGTCGCGCCACCGCGCCACGTCGTCTACACCGAACCCGGCGGCGTCGTCGCCGAGGCCGACATCGCGCCGCCGGCGCCCTATGTGGAAACCATTCCCGTGGTCCCCTTCGCCGGCGCCGTCTGGATAGGCGGCTACTGGGGCTGGCAAGGCGGCCGCCACGTCTGGATAGGCGGCCGCTGGGAGCACCCGCGCGCCGGCTACGTCTGGGAACCGCACCATTGGGTCAGCGCCGGTGGCCACTGGCGCCTGATGGGCGGCGGCTGGCGGCGAGGCTAGATCAAGGCACCCGGTCCGTGGGTCCCCGGGCCGGGCAGCTCCTTGTTGCTGCGAAGTTAAGGCTTTGTGAATTGGCGGCGAGGGGGCGAGTTGATCGGACCATATGTAACCGGGGTCAAGGCTAGTGTTACAGCTTGGAACCACTGCTGTAACCACCGCCATGACAAGCCCCGATCTGCTGCCTTCGAATCCCGCTTCCGGCACCGCGCCGGCCCGTGTGCTGGTCGTCGACCCGGACGCCGCGGCGCGCCAGTGGGCGGCCCGCAGCCTCAGGCCGCAGGGCCATGAGGTGCACCTGAGTGCCGACGCCGACCAGATCGAGCGGGCCGCGCAGCGCGGTTTCGACCTGCTGCTGATGGACTCTTCTGCCCGCGCCTCGCGCGGCACCCGCCACGGCTTCGACGCCTGGCAGCGCCTGCGCGGCCTGCGCGACCAGGGCGTGCACCTGCCGGTGATCGTGACCCAGACGGCGAGCGACTCGGCCGACCGCACGGTGGCCTTCGAGCTCGGCGCCGACGCGGTGATCGACAAGCCCTTCGAGCCGCGCGAGCTGCGCGCCCGGGTGGCCTCGCTGCTGCGCCGCAGCCGCGAGCCCGGCCACCGCAGCGCGCTGGCAGCCCGGCGCGGCCGCGGCGGGCTGCAGCGTTTTGGCGGCTGGACGCTGGACGCCGACATGCGCCGGCTGCACACGCCCACCGGCATGAGCGTCGTGCTCTCGCATGCCGAGTGCCGGCTGCTGCAGGCCTTTATCGAGCGGCCGCACGACACGCTGCCCCGCCACGAATTGCTCGACCTGGCGCGCGGCGCCGGTGTCGACCAACTGGAGCGCAGCATCGACCTGCTGGTCTCGCGGCTGCGCCACAAGCTCGACGACGACCCGCGCTCGCCCAGCCTGATCCGCACCGTGCGCGGCGTGGGCTACCTCTTTGCCGCGCTGGACGTGACCGAGCAGGCTGCGGGCACCTCGGCGGGCGACACCGCCGGCTTTGTGTCAGGCCGGCAACCAAGCTGACAAGCGGGGTTGACGTGGCGGGCCCACGATGGCAGCACACGCACTGCGTCTTCCGCGGGCGTGCAACCCACCCGACCCCACCCGTCGCCAACCCGAAGGAACCGCCATGAACGTGTCTTCATCCACCTCGGCCGCCAGCAGCCTCTGGAACCTGCTGGCCAGCCGCGCCGCGCAAACCGCCAAGAGCAGCTGCAGCAGCAGCACCACGGAGACCAGCTACACCAGCAGCACCGAGACCAGCACCGAAGACGTCGCCGCCAGCAGCCGGCCTCCCGGCCCGCCGCCGCCGCCCGGCCAGTTCGACGTCGCGATGTCGACGGCGCAGTTCGCCGGCATGGGCCCACCGCCCGGCGAGGGCGAGGATCCGCTGGCCTCGCTGGACACCGATGCCGACGGCTCGGTCAGCGCCGACGAGTTCGGCCTGGAGGGCGCGAGCGACGACGTGAAGGCGCTCTTCGAGGGCATGGACAGCGACGGCAGCGGCGATCTCTCGACCGACGAGCTGAGCAGCTTTCGCGAGCAGATGACCGAGGCGATGGAACAAGCCGGCGGCCCGCCTCCCGGCCCGCCGCCCATGGGCCCGCCGCCGACCGCCAGCTCAGCGGGCAGTTCGTCGGACGACGGCGATACCGACGACAGCGACGACAGCACGGCCAGTGCCACCAGCACCACCTCGTCGCACGCCAAGCTGGACGTCAACAACTTCATCCAGCAGCTCGCGGCCCGCTACGCCAGCATGAACGCCGACGACGCCACCAGCGAAGCCCGCTTGTCGATGATGGCGTGATGCTTGAACCCCCGATTGCGGTATCCCGCAGCCGGGGGCTCCGTCTCATCAGTCGGGGATGGCCAGGGTCGTGCCGTCCATGGCGATCACATCCCCGGCCGCCGGCGCGCTCGCGATCGGCGGCACATTGGCCGCCGCGATCGGCGTCAGGCCGCTGGCCCGCGGCGTCGTGCGCACCACCTGGCTGGGCGGCAGCGCGCTGCCGTTGCTCAGGTGGGCGTACACGGCGTCCAGCGCGCGCACGAAGTAGACGTGCAGCGGGATGTAGCGCGTGTCGTAGCCGAGCAGCGCGCCGAAGGCGATGAAGGTGTCGAAGTGCTGGGCGTTGGTCACCTCGATGTAGCGGGTGTTGCCCGGCTGCTTGCTGACCAGCTGGTTGCGGCCGAAGTAGGCGCGCGAGGTGTGGTTGACCGGCAGCAGCGTGTCGTTGCGCCCGGCCACGATCACCGTCGGCCGGCCGCCCAGCTTGGCGTTCAGCGTCACCTCGTCGATGCCGGCGCGCACGCGGTCGGACTGGGCCTTCATCTCGCCGGTCAGCGCGGCCTTGCTCGCCACGTCCTTGCCGGTCACCAGGGCGCGCAGGCACAGCGCGCCGTCCAGCGCGAAGTCGGCTGTGCCGCTGACCGGCGAGAGCGCGAGGAAGTCCTGCTTCGCGCCGCCCACCGAGGGGTTGTAGACCACGTTGACGCCGCTGGTCGGCGGGATGCCGTTGCCGGTGGAGAAGATCGCCGCCTGCGTGGTCGGCACCTGCGCCGCCACGGCCCCGGTCAGGTCGGTGTTGGCAAAGCTGTAGCCGCAGACGCTGTCCGCCACGCTGAAGCGGCCGAGTGCGTTGACATAGGTCACCGCGATCGAGTTGGTGGCAAAGCGGAAGTGCGATTGCTGCAGGAAGTTGCTCTCGGGCTGCCAGCCGTGCGCCAGCATCTTGGCCAGCGCGCTGTCGGCCTGCTCGGCCAGCGTCGCGCCCTTCAGCAGGCCGCGGCTGGCGAGCGCCGCGCAGCGGTTTTGCGCCGAGGTGGTGTAGGCCTCGGGCCAGAACGCCGGGTTGAGCGACAGGCCGGCCTGCGACGAGAGCGCGGCGCAGGGCTGGTAGACGGTGGCGAAGGTGAAGTAGTCGGCCAGCGGCGCGCCGATGCGGCCGGCGACCAGGCTGCCCTGGCGGATCGCGAGGCCGGGTGTGCGGTGGGGCGGCGCGTTGGGCTCGCTGACGGCCACGCCGTCGATCAGGCCCTCGGTGTCCAGCTCGGCGGCGGCCAGCGCGGCGCCGGCGCCGTTGGAGACGCTGGAGGCGATCACCAGGGTGTTGCCGGCCTTGAGCGTTGCGCGGTGCTGGCCGGGGAACTGCTTGCTGGGGGTGCCGTAGCGCTCGTTCAGCACATAGAAGGCGAAGCGCACCGCGTCCAGCGTATTGCGGCCCCAGTCCTTCTCGGGGTTTTGCTGCGAGTGGGCGTGCTTGTAGGCCACGCGGTTGGGCGTGGCGGCATTGAAGGCGGCCAGCGCGTCGGCACTGAGGTCGGCCTGGAACAAGGCCTCGGTGCCGGCGCTGGCGGCGTTCAGCAGCGTGCCGTCGCGGGCCGTCACGGTGCCGGTCATCAGGTCGTGCAGGCCGTTGCCGGTGCCCTTGTCGGCATAGGCCACCGCGCAGCCGTGCTTGAGGCCCCAGTCGCCGGCGGTGCCGATGGCGCCGTAGACGCCGCGCGAGCCGGACGAGGTGGCGGTGACGATGCAGGGCTTGGCGGGGTCGAAGCTGTCGGGCAGCTGCACCATCAGGGTCACGTTCTGCCGGCCGCTGCCGTCGTCGGCCCAGGCGATGTATTCGCGGCCGGCGACCTTGCCTTCGCCCAGCGTGTCGTTGCCGTTGACGTCGATGTTGGGGCCGTAGAGCACACCCATGCCGCCCAGCGCGGTGTAGTCGACCAGCGCGCGGTAGTTGACATAGATGGCGTTGCGGCGCAGCTCGGCCGGGGTCGGCGCGGTCGGCACCGCGAAGACGGGCGCCGCGCCCATCAGGCCGGTCTTGCCGAGGCCGGCGGTCAGCAGGTCGTCGCCGACGCCGTCATAGGCGGTCTCGGCGATGGGGCCGCGCAGCACGGCGGGCCGCAGGTTCAGGGTCTCGGGAGCGATGGGAGGGGTGGGCGCCGCGGCCGCCGGCACGCTGCCGCAGGCTGCGACCGCGGCCGCCAGCGTGGCGCGCCATTTCAAACGATGTGAAAGTTGCTTCATCAAGGTCTCCTCGGGTCGGGATGGGTGTCGAGCGGCACGAACGGTACGCCGCGCTCTTCCCGCGAGGGATCGGGCGAAACCAGCAAGATGAGGGTCGGCGTACCCGCTGGCACCAGCCTGGGGCGTCTCGAGGCCGGCGGTGCCGTGCGCCGGGTGCGCTACCGGGCCCGGCAGGCGCTGCGACAATCGGCCCGCCTCTTGCTGCAGGCTGCAGATCCCGGGCCGCGCGCCGGCGTCGCGCGGCCCCGCACGGTGCGCCGGCCGCGCCACCGGGCCTTCTCAATCCACTCACCCTCACCACCCACCCCATGAGCCACATCCATTTCATCGGCGGCGAAAAAGGCGGCGTCGGCAAGTCGCTGGTCTCGCGCCTGCTCGCGCAGTACTTCATCGACCACCAGATGCCCTTCCTCGGTTTCGACACCGACCGCTCGCACGGGGCCTTGCTGCGCTTCTACGCCGACTACGCCGCGCCGGCCACGCTGGACGCGCACGACAGCCTGGACCGGGTGGTCGAAGCCGCGGCCGAAGACCCGCAGCGCCGCGTGCTGGTCGACCTCGCGGCGCAGACCTCGGACTCGCTGGGCCAGTGGTTCGACGACGCCGGCGTGCTCGAGCTGGCCGCGTCGCTGGAGCTCGGCGTCAGCTACTGGCACGTGATGGACTCGGGCAAGGACTCGGTCGACCTGCTGGCCGGCTGGCTGGACCGTTTCGGCGGCCGGATGCCGCTGGTGCTGGTGCAGAACGAAGTGCGCGGCGCCGGCTTCGAGCTGCTCGCCGCGTCGGGCCAGCGCGAGCGCGCCCTGTCGCTGGGCGCCAAGGTGCTGAGCATCCCCAAGCTGCCCGACGCCACGATGCAGAAGATCGACGGCAGCAGCGCCAGCTTCTGGGCCGCCGTCAACTCGTCGGAACGCGCCGCCACCGGCCTGGGGCTGCTGGACCGGCAGCGTGTCAAGGTCTGGCTGAACCGCGTCTACAGCGGGATCGATTCGATCGGGGTTTGACCGGCCTCTGGAGGCCCGCCCGTTCAACGCCCGTTCACGGGCGTGGCCTCAGCCGCCGCCATCAGCACCCGCCGCACCATCGTGCTGACGTCGGCATCCTTTTGCAGGCAGTCCAGCGCGCCGCGCTCGCGCAGCGCCAGCACCGCGGCTTCGTCGAGGTGGCCTGACATCACGATCAGCGGCAGGCCCGCGTCGCCGCGGGGGGGCTGCAGGTCCGGCAGCAGCTCGGCCGGGCCGCCGTCGCCCAGGTGGGCGTCGCACAGCACCAGGTCGAAGCGGTTGCGCTGCAGCTGGTTGCGGGCCTGGCGCAGCGAGTTGACCGGCACCACGTCGATGCCGGCCTGCACGAAGGCGTGCTGCAGCAGCATGCGGTAGACCGGGTCGTCCTCCACCAGCAGCACCCGCGAGGCGGTGGCGCTGCTGCGGGCCACCTGGCGTGGAGCCAGCGGCGCGCGCCAGGCCAGGCAGAAGGTGGCGCCACGCTGCGGCGGCATGTGGTTGTCGGAGCGGATCTCGCCGCCCATCAGGTGTGCCAGCTCGCGGCTGAGCGACAGGCCCAGGCCACTGCCGGGGCGGTCGCCCGGGGCCGTCTCGTCGCCCCAGCCCGCCGGGGGCATCAAGGGCGGGTGGCCGGTGCCGCCGCCCAGCAGGACGGACGGCAGTGTCGAGCCCAGCATGGCCAGCGGCAGGCCCGGGCCGCTGTCGCTGACCTGCAACTGCACCTGCACGCTGCCCTCGGCCGACTCGACCGCGTCGCAGACCACGGTGATCACGCCGACCGGGGTGAACTTGATGGCGTTGACCAGCAGGTTGCGCAGGATCTGCTGCACCCGCAGCGCGTCCATCATCAGCCAGAGGTCCGGCGGCGCAGGGGCGTTCAGGCGCAGGCCTTTTTCGGTCGCGACAGGGCGCAGCTCCTCGGTGACGGCGCTCAGCACGTCCGGCAGGTATTCCGCCTTGAGTGCCAGGCTCAGGCCGCCGGCCTGCAGGCGGTGGCGGTCCAGCAGGTCGTTCAGCAGCGTCAGCGTGGCGCCGGTGGAGTAGCGCAGCGCATTCAGCGTGCCGCGCTGCTCGCT
>DATHWJ010000374.1:0-26729 GCA_035460745.1 Ideonella sp.
AGCCATGACACGTGCACAACCCACCTCCGAGAACCTGTCGGCCAAGCAGCGGGCCATCCCACTGATTGCGTCCTTCATGGCCACCAGCGACATGCCCAAGCTCAACGCCGCTTTGAACCAAGGCCTGGATGCGGGATTGACCATCAGCGAGGCCAAGGAAATTCTGGTGCAGCTCTATGCCTACGCAGGCTTTCCGAAAAGCCTCAACGCGCTCGGCGAACTCCTGAAAGTCGTAGAGGACCGCAAGCAACGCGGCATCCAGGACGCACCGGGCCGTGAACCCAGCCGCGCCATTGCCACCGGCAATGAACTGGTCGCGGCAGGCAAAGCGAACCAGACCGAGATTTCCGGCGGGCAGGTTCAAGGCCCGGTGTTCGACTTCGCGCCCATCATCAACCAGTACCTGCAGGCCCATTTGTTCGGCGACATCTTTGAGCGCGACAACCTCGACTGGCAGAGCCGCGAACTGGCCACGGTCGGCGCGCTTGCTGCCACGCCGGGCGTGGAGGCGCAATTGCGTTCGCACATGCGGGCCAGCCTGCGCGTGGGTTTGAGCGCCGCGCAATTGCGGCAACTGACGCAAGTGCTTGCCGAACGCGGCAATCCAGACGCCGCCCATCGCGCAAACGAAGCACTCACGCAAGCCCTTGCCGCGGCGTCGAAAGCTTGAGCATGAAAGCCTCCCGGATTCTGTTGACCACCGCCATCGCCATGACGATCCTGCTCACCGGCTGCGCAACCCAAACCAACGGCCCCGGCAACGCCTCTGGCCCTCTGTTGATCCAGGCTCAGGGTAGCTTCGCTGTCGGCGGGGCCGTGCAGAGAACCCCTGGGAACTACGACAACAACAAGCCGACGGCCTCGGGGCAAAGCTTCCATGGCGACCACCTCTATGCCTTCTATCAGGTACCGCAGAACCCCAAAGCGTTGCCCATCGTCATGCTGCACGGCGCCTTCCAGTCGGCGCGCAGTTGGGAGACCACTTCGGATGGACGCGAGGGCTTCCAGACCGTGTTCCTGCGCCGCGGCTTTCCGGTCTATCTGGTTGACCAGCCGCGCCGGGGACGCGCCGGCAACAGCACCGTCGCAGCAACGATAGCGCCGGCACCCAATGATCAGCTCTTCTTCGACCAGTTCCGGATCGGCAAGTGGCCGAACTACTTCGACAACGTACAGTTCGACCGCAAGCCGCAGACGCTGGATCAGTTCTTCCGCTCGGTCACGCCCAACACCGGCCCCTACGACGCAGGCGTGATCTCGGACGCCATGTCGGCGTTGTTCGCCAAGATCGGTCCGGCGATCTTGTTCACGCATTCCCAGGGCGGTGGTCCGGGCTGGCTGACGGCGATCAAGAACCCGAACGTCAAAGCAATCGTCGCTTTCGAGCCAGGCAGCGGCTTCATCTTCCCGCCAGGCGAATTGCCTCCGGCAATGCCGAGCGCTGCTGGAACCCTGTCGCCAGAGGCTGTGGTGCTGTCGGATTTCCAGAAGCTCACTCGCATCCCGATCATCGTCTACTACGGCGACAACTTTCCCGTTGAGCCGACCACGGAGCGCGGCCAGGACAACTGGCGCGTGCGGCTCGCCATGGCCCGGCTGTGGGTGAACGCCATCAACCAACATGGCGGTGACGCCCGGTTGGTGCACCTTCCGGAGATCGGAATCCGCGGCAATACGCACTTCCTGATGTCCGACCTGAACAACGTGCAGATCGCCGACCTGGTGTCGCAGTTTCTCGCCGAGAAGAAGCTGGACTGATGCACTCAGCCGCGCGGCGTTGCGCTGGCAGATCAAACAAGGATTGGAGTTTGAATGAACCAAGATGCCGTCAATGAAAAAACGGCGCGAGCTCCTCGGAACCTCGGCGCTTGCTTTCTCAGTCGCAACCATCGGTGGGGGCTATTCGTTGTCCGCGGCGACCCCGCTCTATGCAACAACCTTGTGACGCAAGGCAACGTGATCGCAAGCTCGCGTCTGGTCGGCATGTCTGGTGCGCAGGGATCCGATGTCAAGTTTCTTGGCTACGAAGCGACTGGATTGTCTCGCCGGATCAGGGCTCGCCGCCTTCGCGCAGCGCCCTGCCCTCGCGCAGCCGCTGCGGCAGGTCGGGGTTGGCGATGAAGGCGCGGCCCAGGCCCACCGCATCGGCCCGGCCGCTCTCGACCTCGGCGGCCGCGCCGGGCGGGTCCAGCCCGCCGGAGACGATCAGCCCGCCGGCGTAGTGCGAGCGCGGCCAGCCGGGCGCCCACCAGCGCGGGGCGACCTCCACGCCGGCCCGCACCGCAGCCACCCGCCACGGCGCAGCCAGGTGCACATAGGCCAGGCCCAGCGCGGCCGCGGCGGCCAGGATCTGCGTGAACAGCGCCTGGCGCCCGCCGTCGTCCGGCACGCCCGCAGGCGAGAGGCACAGGCCGCAGCGCCCCGACCCCCAGACGCCCACCAGCGCCTGCAGCAGGTCGCCCAGCAGCCGGGTGCGGTTCTCCAGGCTGCCGCCGTGCTCGTCGCCGCGGCGATTGCTGCGGGCATGCAGGAACAGCTCGGGCAGCGCGCCGTGGCCGGCCAGCAGCTCCACGCCGTCGAAACCGGCGTCGCCGGCGTTCTCGGCCGCGTTGCGGTACAGCTCAGTGAGCAGGTCGATGTCGTCCAGGCCCAGCGACGCCAGCTCGGCGGCGCCCGTCGCGCCGGCCGGCTGGCCGAGCTGCGCCACCACCAGGCCGCCGCGGGCGTGCACCGCGTCGGTCACGCCACGCCAGAGATTGACCTGCTCGGCGCTGTGCAGGCCGGGCGTGCAGGGGTCGCTGTGGGCGGGCGGCCAGACGGCGGCCGCCTCGCCGATCAGCAGGCCGCCGGGCGTGGCGCGCTGCGCATAGTGCTGCGCCATGGCCGGTGTCGGCACGCCGCCCGGCGGCGCGGCCTGGCGGGTGGTCCAGGCCGGTAGCACCACGCGATGCTGCAGCGCCAGCTCGCCGAGCCGCAGCGGCGTGAACAGGGCCGGCAGCGGCCCCGCGGGGCGGGAGTGGTTCGGCATGGCGGGCAGCGTCGATGGAGAGGCGTTCGCAGGCAGCGCACGGCATGCCGCCGGGGAACGGGCCCCCATGATGGTCAGGCCGTTGCCGCGTGGCGAGTTAATGCTTATGAATTGCTGCAAACCGCAGCCGGGCGCTGCCCCGGGTGAACGGCATGGCGGCGCTGCGGCTTGCAACGATTGACAAGCAATAACTGGCGCCCCGGCGGGGGGCCGTCCACCATGCGTTCCATGGCGAGCCGGACGGCCGCTGCCAGCAACCCCACCCAGGAGTGAGCGTCATGACCCCCTTTGCATCCCCCCGCCTGAATGTCCTCGTGATGCATGCCGAGCCGCTGATGGCCATCGGGCTGGTGGCGGCACTGCGGCAGCAGCCGGATTTCGACGTCTTCGTGCACGGCGTCGACGTGCTCGCCGGCGGGCAGCCGCGCATCGACGTGGTGATCGCCGACCACCCGGCCGCGCTGCAGCTGGCCGCCGAGACCCGCGCCGCGCCGCCCGCCCCGCTGGCCGGCGCCAAGGTGATGGTGCTGACGCTGCTGGACCGCGAGCACGACATCCGCGTGGCGCTGGAGCGCGGCGTGCACGGCTACCTGCTGGTGGGCTGCCCGCTGGACGAGCTGGCCGAAGGCGTGCGGGTGCTGGGCCGCGGCTCGCGCTACCTGTGCATGGCCGCCGCCCAGCGCATGGCCGACAGCCTGACCCGCGAGGCCCTGACGGCGCGCGAGAGCGAGGTGCTGGGCCTGCTGGCGCACGGTCAGTGCAACAAGACCATCGCCCGCGACCTGGAGGTCACGGTCGGCACGGTGAAGGCGCACGTCAAGGCCATCATGGGCAAGCTCGGCGCGAGCTGCCGCACGCAGGCGCTCAGCATCGCGGTGCAGCGCGGCCTGGTCGACGCCGCCCTCGCGGTGCCCGGCCGCATCGGCAGCCCGCCCCCACTGCACCTGCCCGCGCGCAGCAGTGCCGCCGCACTGCAATACGCCTGACCGCTTCGGCCCGCCGCCTCCACCCCCTCAGCCTCATCGGGAGCACCGCCATGGACCGCCTCAAAGCCCTCGCCATCTTCAAGGCCGTGGCCGAGCACGGCAGCTTCGCCCGCGCCGCCACCGCGCTGGACCTCTCGCCGGCCGCCGTCACGCGCACGCTGCAGGAGCTGGAGTCGCTGCTGGCCGTGCGGCTGCTGCAGCGCACCACCCGCCGCGTCGCGCTCACCCCCGTGGGCGAAGACGTGCTGGCCCGCGCCCAGAGCCTGCTGGCCTCCTACGACGAGCTCTCGAGCATGAGCAGCCTGTGCGGCGCCGAGCCGGCGGGCAAGGTGCGCCTCAGCGCGCCGGCCTGGCTGGCACGCCACTTCCTCGGCGGCGCGCTGGCGGCCTACCTGGCCAGTTGCCCCAAGGTCTCGCTGGAGCTCAAGCTGCGCGCCGGCGAGGCCGAGCTGCTGGAGGAGGACGCCGACCTCTCGCTCTGCCTGGCCGCCGACCTGAAACCCTCGCTGATCGCCCGCAAGCTGGGCCAGGCCAACGTGGGCCTCTACGCATCGCCCGCCTACCTGGCCCGCAAGGGCGAACCCAGCCACCCCGGACAGCTGCCCGCCCACGACGGCCTGACCGGCGGCACCGCCAGGGCCGACCCGGTCTGGCGCTTCAGCGCGGCATCGGGCCGCGCCCGCGAGCAGGTGGCCGTCAAGGCGGTGCTCAACGCCAACCAGCCCGAGGCCTTGCTGGCCGCCGCGGTGCACGGTGCCGGCCTGGCGCTGCTGCCCGACTTCCTAGCCGAAGAAGCCCTCGCCAGCGGCCAGTTGCGCCGGCTGCTGCCCGGCTGGCAGGCCGAGCCCTTGTCGCTGCACCTGGTCTACGCCTCGCGCAAACACCAGCCACTGAGCGTGCGCCGCCTGATGGAGGCACTCACCGAGGCCTTCCAGCAGGTCGAAGGCTGCGATCCAGCGGCGGCGGTGCCACCCGTCACGCTCGCCCGCAGCGCCACCCTCGCAGCCCCGCTGCCCTTCGCGCGCTTCTCCGCGCTGCCGCCGCGACCGCTGGCCGCGCATGCATCACGAGCGCCACAACTGATGGCGGCGTGAACTGCCCACCCGGCGACCTCGGCGCTCTCAGCCCGCGCCTATCGTCAAACGCAAATGTGCGTCAAGCGTGCACTACCTCGACCGCAGCGTTGAAGAGGTAGCCCGCCCCCCGCTCGGTGACGATCAGTTGCGGCGCCTTGGGGTCTGCCTCGATCTTGCGGCGCAGCCGGCCGACCTGCACGTCGATCGATCGGTCGTAGACCTCGGCGCTGTGCAGGTGGGACAGCTCCAGCAGTTGCTCGCGGGCCAGCACGCGCTGCGGCGAGGCCAGGAAGGCCACCAGCAAGGTGAACTCGCTGTTGCGCAGCGCCACCACATGGCCCTGGGGCGCGACCAGCCGGCGCAGGCGCAGGTTGAGCTCCCAGCCGGCAAAGCGGTAGGCGCGGATGTTGGCCACCACCTCGGCCACCGAGGCGTGCATGCGGGTGCGGCGCAGCAGCGCGCGGATGCGCGCGAGCAGCTCGCGCGGCGAGAACGGCTTGGTGAGGTAGTCGTCCGCGCCGAGCTCCAGGCCCATCACCCGGTCGGCCTCCTCGTGGCGGCCGGTGAGGATGATGATGGGCAGCTTGGAGCGCTCGCGCAGGTTGCGCGCGATCTGCATGCCGTCTTCGCCGGGCAGGCGCAGGTCCAGCACCACGAGATCGACCGGCTCCCGGGCCAGCACCTCCGACATCTCGCGCTCGCTGGTCACCGCGGTGACACGCATGTCGTAGTCGCCGAGGTAGGTGCTGATGAGCTGGCGCACCGACGGATCGTCGTCGACCGCCAGCACGTGTGCCAGCGTCCCCGTACTGCGCTCCTGCATGAACCTCAACTCCTCTTTTTCAATGTGGTGCGCCATGGTGGCGTGCTGCCGGTGCCGGCCTGTGGTGCGCCGCGGCCCCAACATGTCCGATGACACACGGCATTATCGGCGTGTCATGCGAAACGGGCGGAGCGCGGCGTCCAATGCAGGGAGACTGGCCGGTGCCCGTGCGAGCGGCGAACGGGGTGGCGCCGGTCAGTGGCGAGATTCATGCACCGCGGATACCGAATCGCCGTCATCGAGAGTGACGAACTCATCAGGCAGCTGGTCGAACGATGGCTCACCGACGCCGGCCACAGCGTGCTGGTGCGAACCCCGAGCTCGCTGCGGCCGGGCGACGTGCTTGAC
This sequence comes from Ideonella sp., assembly GCA_035460745.1. Taxonomy (GTDB): domain Bacteria; phylum Pseudomonadota; class Gammaproteobacteria; order Burkholderiales; family Burkholderiaceae_C; genus Ideonella. The sequence goes on from DATHWJ010000374.1 coordinate 6,262, forward strand.
CTGGTCCTGGCCAACGTCGCCAACCCGCGCGCCGCGGCCGGCCCGCTGCGTGCGCTGCAGGCCCTGAACGCGGCGCCGGTGCTGCTGGTCTCGGCCCGCATCCGCCGCGGGCTCGCGCCCTCGAGCCGGCTGGCCGCCCAGCTGGGCGTGCGCGGCGTGCTGCCCAAGCCCTTCACCCGCGACGAACTGCTGGCCGCGGTGGAGGCTGCGCTGAACGACAGTCTATAGGGCGCGGCACCGAGGGTTTGGCAGTCGCCTGTCTCTACATGAGGAGGCTCGTGGTGGACGAGGCATCATCCCTTCACCGCGCCGGCCGTGAGCCCGGTGATGATCTGGCGGGCCGCCACGAAAGTGAAGATCAGCGGCGGGATCGCCGCGTGTCGACCGTGGAAACGGTACCGACGAACAGGCTGTTCATCGGGTAGCGGTCCAGCTTGTCCCCCTGCAGCACGGCACGGCAGTTCTCGAGCGTTGGCGTGAGCAAGTCACCCCGCCGAGGTATAGGCGGTTTTCACGGTGGTGTAGAACTCGCGCGCATAACTGCCCTGCTCGCGCGGCCCGTAGCTCGACCCTTTGCGGCCGCCGAAGGGCACGTGGTAGTCCACGCCCGCCGTGGGCAGGTTGACCATCACCATGCCGGCCTGCGCATGCTGCTTGAAATGCGTGGCGTACTTCAGCGAGGTCGTGCAGATACCCGAGGAGAGGCCGAACTCGGTGTCATTGGCCATGAACAACGCTTCGTCGTAGTCCCCGGCGCGGACCACGCTGGCGACGGGACCGAACACCTCCTCGCGATTGATGCGCATCGCCGGCGTCGTCTCGGTGATCAGTGCGGGCATCTGGTAGAACCCGGCCGTCTCGCGCTCCAGCTGCTCGCCACCGAAGGCCAGGGTGCCGCCATCGGCCTGGGCAATGGCGATGTACTTCAGGTTGCCGTCGAGCTGGCGCTGATCGACCACCGGGCCGATGTCGGTGCCGGCTTTCAGTGCATGGTCGATCTTCAGTGGCGTCAGCTTGTCGATCACCGCGCTGACGAAACGGTCGTGGATGCTCTGCGTCACGATGATTCGGCTGGAGGCGGTGCATCGTTGGCCGGTGGAGAAGTAGGCGCTTTGCACCGCGGCGTTGACGGCGACCGCCAGGTCGGCGTCGTCCAGCACGACCAGCGGGTTCTTGCCGCCCATTTCGGCCTGTACCTTGGCGCCCCGCCCGGCGCAGGTGGCAATGATCCGCCGCCCGGTAGACACCGACCCGGTGAAGCTGATGGCATCGACCTGTGGTGAGCTCACCATCGCATGGCCGACGACCTGACCCGGCCCCATGACGAGGTTGAACACACCCTTGGGCACGCCGCAGCGCAACAGGATGTCGGCCACGGTCCAGCCACAGCCGGGCACCAGTTCGGCCGGTTTGAACACCACGCAGTTGCCGTAGGCGAGGGCCGGTGCGATCTTCCACGCGGGGATCGCGATCGGGAAGTTCCACGGCGCGATCAGCCCGACCACGCCGAGCGGCTGGCGGAAGATCTCGACGCCCACGCCGGGCCGCACCGAAGGCAGGGCTCCACCGCCGCAGCGCAGCGCTTCGCCGGCAAAGTACTTGAAGATCATCGCCGCCCGAACCGTCTCGCCGATGCCTTCGGGCAAGGTCTTGCCCTCTTCGCGCGACAGCAGCCGGCCGATCTCGTCCTTGCGGGCCAGGATCTCGCTGCCCACCGCATCGAGCAGGTCGAAGCGTTGCTGCGGCGTGCTGCGGCTCCAGGCCGGAAAGGCAGCGCGCGCAGCGGCGATGGCGGCTTCGGCCTGTGCGGCATCGGCCTGCGCATACAGGCCGATCACGTCGCTGGTGTCCGAGGGATTGACGTTGGGCAATTCACCCGCGCCGGCAACCCATTCGCCGTTGATCTGGTTGTGGAATCTGTCCATGTTCACTTGCTCCAGCGAAGCACCAGCGGATCGAGGCGGCGTGCCGTCTCGATCAGGCCGGCACGCGTGTCGGGGTGCATGGCGGGCAGCGGGTGGCGTGGTGCTTCGCAGTCGATCACACCGCCTTCCTTCATCAGTGACTTGGCGGCGAGCAGGCCGCTTTGCCGGTTCTCGTAGTTGATGAGCGGCAGCCAGCGCTGGTACTCGGCCACCGCCGTCTCGCGGTCACCACGTGCGTAGGCATCGACGATGCGGCGGATGCCGTCCGGGTAGCCACCGCCGGTCATCGCGCCGGTCGCGCCGGCGTCGAGGTCCGGCAGCAGCGTGATGGCCTCTTCGCCGTCCCAGGGCCCTTCCACAGCATTGCCGCCCAAGCGGATCAACTCGCGCAGCTTCGATGCAGCACCGGGCGTCTCGATCTTGAAGTACGCGACGTGTTCGATCTCGCGCGCCATGCGGGCCAGGAAGCCCGCCGACAGCACGGTGCCGCTGGCCGGCGCGTCCTGGATCATCACGGGGATGTCGACTGCATCGGACAGTCGTGCGTAGAACTCGAAGATCTGCGGCTCGGGCACGCGAAAGGTCGCGCCGTGGTACGGCGGCATCACCATCAGCATGGCTGCACCCATGTCCTGCGCACGACGGCTGCGCTCGGCGCACACGCGGGTGCCGAAGTGCGTGGTCGTCACGATCACCGGCACGCGGCCGGCGACGTGTTCGAGGATGGTTCGCGTCAGCAGCTCGCGCTCATCGTCGCTCAGCACGAACTGTTCGGAGAAGTTGGCCAGGATGCACAGGCCGTTGGAGCCGGCATCGATCATGAAATCGACGCAGCGCTTCTGGCTCGCCAGGTCGAGCTCGCCGGTCTCGGTGAAGGTGGTGGGCGCCACCGGGAACACGCCCTTGAACCGCGGTTTCGTCATCGCGCTCACCCGACGATGTTGAACTGGTCGAGGTACTCGGTTTTCAGCGTCAATCCGAGCCCGGGCTTGTGGTCGTCGAGCTGCAGGAAGCCGTTCTCCGCCGCCGGGTCGCCGTCGAAGATGTAGTAGAAGAGTTCGTTGCCCACCTCCACGTCATGGATCGGGAAGTACTCGCTGATCGGGCAGTTCAGGCTGCTCATCGTCAGGTGGTAGTTGTGCATCTGGCCGGCGTGCGGGATCACCGGCACGCTGTAGGCCTCGCACAGCGCGTTGATCTTGTGCGCCATCGTGATGCCGCCGACCCGGTTGGTGTCGTACTGCACCACCGAGACCGCCTTGCGGTCCAGCAGTTGCTTGAAGCCGTACAGGCCGAACTCGTGTTCGCCGCCCGAGATAGGGATACTGGTGAGCCGATTCAGTTCGGCGTAGCCTTCGATGTCGTCGGCGATCACCGGCTCCTCGAGCCAGCGCGGCTGGTACTTTTCGAGCTTGGGCAGCATGCGCTTCGCGTACTCGAGGTTCCAGCCCATGTAGCACTCGAGCATCAGGTCGTTCTCGAAGCCGATGACCTCGCGCACGGCCTCCACCGACTTCAGGTTCTCGACCATGCCCTTCTGGCCGTGCGCCGGCCCGTAGCCGAAGCGCATCTTGAAGGCCTTGAAGCCCTGGTCCAGAAACTTGGCCGCCTCGGCCTGCATCTCCTTCAGGTCGGTGCGATACAGCTTGCTGTAGTAGCAGGGGATCTTCTCCTTCGTGCGCCCGCCCAGCAGCTTGAACACCGGCTTGTTCACGCTCTTGCCGAGGATGTCCCAGATCGCGATGTCCACCGCAGAGATCGCCGCCATGCCGACGCCCTTGCGGCCCCAGGCATGCGTGGCGCGGACCATGCGCTGGTTCAGGTACTCGTAGTCCCACGGGTCCTGGCCCAGCACCAGCGGCGCGAGGTACTCGTCGATGATGGCCTTGGCGATCTTCGGCGCGAGCGCGACATTGCCCAGGCCGACGATGCCGTCGTCGGTCTCCACCTCCACCACGGTCCAGCCGTGGAAGCGGAAGGTGTTCATCGTGTCCTGGCCCGCCGCGTGCGCGTTGGCCCGGTTGTCGTACACGAGGTCCATTGCGTTTGAACAGAAGTTGCCTTGCGGCGGGACGGTCTTGCCCTTCCATTCGAAGACGCGGGCGCGGACGGATTTGATTTTCATGGCATGAGGCTCACTGGTTGGAGGTGGGTTGGCCGAAGAGGGACTGGCCGTCGCGATAGGCGCGGCCCATGCGGCAGGCGATCTGGAAGGCGTTGGCGGTGGCATCGACATTGGCCTTGCCGAGTCCGGCGATGTCGTAGGCCGTGCCGTGCGCGGGCGTCGTGATCGGCACCGGCAGGCCGCCCTGCACCGTCACGCCCTTGGAAAAACCCATCAGCTTGATCGCGATCTGGCCCTGGTCGTGGTACATGGTCACGATGGCGTCGAGTTCGCCGTCGCGCGCCTTCAGAAAGATGGTGTCCGCGGGGTAGGGGCCGACGACCTTGACGCCGCGTGCGTTCAGCTCGCGCACCGCCGGCTCGATGATGTCGATCTCCTCGCGCCCGCAGGTGCCGCCGTCGCCGTTGTGCGGGTTGAAGCCCGCCACCGCGACGCGCGGCTGCGGCACGCCGTTGGCCTGCAGCGACCGGTAGATCAGCGCCGCCGCATCGATGATGCGGGCCTTGTCGAGGTACTTCGGGGCGTCCTTCAGCGGTACATGCGAAGACACGCGCGAGGTCCACAGCCCCTCCAGCGTGTTGAACTCACAGAAGTAGCCGGTCACCCCGAGGTGCTGGGCGAAATGGTGCAGCTCGTCCTCGAACTTCAGGCCACCCAGCTTCATCGCGTGCTTGTTCAGCGGCGCGAAGCAGATCGCGTCGATCTCGCGCGCCAGCGCCGCGTCCATGCAGCGGTCCAGCACCTTCAGCACCGAGGCGCCGCCCGGCGCCCCGGCCTGTGCACGATGGACCTGCTCGGCCTGCACGGTGTCCATGGCGAGGAAGGCCGGCCTCGCGACGTCGGCGCGGGCACGCACGGCGGACAGCGAGGCGACCGGCGTGGTCGCCACGCTCAGGCCGGCAATGCGTTGGCCGTCGGCCCACAGCCACGGGTCGCCGACCAGCACGACGTTGGCTTGCGCCACCAGCTCGTGCCGCGCCAGCAGGCGCGCGATCAGTTCCGGCCCGATGCCGGCGGGGTCGCCCAGTGCCAGCGCGACAACGGGTTGGTCTGCAGAGTTGTTCATGGTCACCTCAATCGAGTTTGATTCCGCGTTTCTTGATGATCCCGGCCTGGCGTTTGCAATGAACTCAATAGAACCAGCGCGCCGGCACCATCACCAGCTGCGGGAACAACACGAACAGGAACATCAGCAGCGTCTGCGCCAGCAGGAAGGGCCACACCCCCTTGATCACCGAGTCGAGGTTGGCACGTGCCACGCCGGACACGACGTTGAGCACCGTGCCCACCGGCGGCGTCAGCAGGCCGATGGCGTTGTTCATGATGAACATCACGCCGAAGTAGAGCGGGTCGATGCCGGCCTTGGTGATCACCGGCATCAGGATCGGCGTCAGGATCAGCACTGTCGGCATCAGGTCGAGCGCGGTGCCGACGATGACGACCAGCACCATGATCACGAACATCAGCAGGATCTTGTTGTCGATGAAGGGTTCGAGCAGCGCCGTGGCCTGCGCCGGGATGTCGGCGATCGTGATCAGCCAGGCCGAGACCAGCGCGCAGGCGACCAGGAACATCACCGCGCTCGAGGTCTTGGCCGCGGTCAGCATCAGCGCCGGCAGCCGCTTCAGGTCGAGCTGGCGGTAGACCAGCGTGCCGACCAGCAGCGAGTACACCACTGCCACCACCGCCGCCTCGGTCGGGGTGAAGACGCCGAACTTCATGCCGCCGATGATGACCAGCGGCAGCGCCAGCGCCCACACGCCGTCGACCAGCGCCGCGCCGAGTGCACGCGGCTCGAACTTGCGCGGCCCGGCGCCGGGTTCCTTCTTGGCGCACAACCACCAGGTGAACGCCAGCGTCAGCGCCATCATCAGCCCGGGGAACAGGCCGGTGAGGAACAGCTTGGTGATCGACAGCTGCGCCGCGACGCCGAACACCACCAGCGCGATCGACGGCGGCACGACCGGCGCGATGATGCCGCCCGCCGCGATCAGGCCGGCCGCGCGCGGCACGTTGTAGCCCGCATTGCGCATCATCGGGATCAGCAGCGCGGCCACCGCCGCGGTATCGGCGACCGCCGAGCCGGAGATGCTGGCGACGATCGCAGTCGCGATGATGGCGACGTAGCCCAGGCCGCCGCGCACATGGCCGACCAGGGTGTCGGCCACGCGAACGATGCGTTGAGACAGGCCGCCGGCGTTCATCAGCTCACCGGCGAGCATGAAGAACGGCACGGCCATCAGCGGATAGTTGTTGGTGCCTTCGAGCAGGTTCTGCGCCAGGATCTGGGTGTCGAAGTTACCCAGGTGCAGCATCAGCGCGACGCCGCACAGCAGCAGCGCAAACGCGATCGGCATGCCCAGGCCCATGGCACCGAGCAGCGAGGTGATGAATACCGTGATGGTCATGGCGGTCTCCTTCCTATTCGGCGCAGGCGGCGTTGTTCATCACCAGTTCCGCCGCCGGCAGCGTGCCACTGAGCTGGCGCCACAGCGAGTGCGCCAGCATCAGCGCGATGCCCACGCTGCACACCAGCAGGGCCGAGAACACGATGCCGATCGGCACGCCCGAGACCGGCGCGTGGTCGTCCATCGCCAGCACCACCTGCTTCCAGGTGCCGTGCGCGAGCAGCGCGCAGCACACCAGCATCAGCGTGTCGGAAACGAAGCGGCACAGGCGCTGGCCGGCCACCGGCAGGCGCGCGACCAGGCTGGTCATGCCCAGGTGCGCGCCGTCGTGCATGGCGATCAGCGCACCGAGCAAGGTGAGCCACATGAACAGAAAGCGCGACACCTCCTCGGAGAAGACGATGCCGGAGTTGAAGGCGTAGCGCAGCACGACGTTGCCGAACACCAGCACGACCATCACGGCCAGCAAGGCGACCAGCAGCCATTCGATCGCGCGGATGGCAAAACGGGGATTCATGGGTTTGTCTCCATCGGTTGTTGTCTCGGGTCGATGCGGTAGAAGCGCATCGCGTTGTCATGCCAGATGGCCCGGCGCGCCTCGGGCAGCAGGTGCATCAGCGCACCGCTCATCGCGCGCACCAGCGCGGCGCAGTCCACACGCAGCGAAGCGACCGGCAAGTTGCTGCCGAACATGCAGCGCTGCCAGCCGAAGATCGCCACCGTCTCGCGCACGATCAGCGCGTTGTCATCGAAGCACCAAGGCGCATCGCGCAACCCGAACTCGGACAGCTTCACCTGCACCTGGTCGTGGCGAGCCAGCGCCGCCATGCCGCGCCGCCAGGCGGCCAGCCCGGCCTCGCTGCGGTCCCAGGGCAGGCCGGCATGTTCCAGCACCACCGGCAGGCCCGGCACTTCCGCGACGAGGGCGGCGGCCTCTTCGAGATGCCAGAACGGCACGCGCAAATCCCACGACAGGCCGTGCGGACGGAGCCGCCCGAGCGCGCCGGGCCACCGTGCGTCTTGCAACGCGCCGGGCCGTGCACGCACGGATTCGTCGGGCCGGCGCGCCGTCAGCGGCTTGAAGCGCACGCCGCGCACGCGCGGATACGCCGCCTGTTCGGCCAGGCGCTCCTCGGCATCGGCTGCCAGCAGGTCGACCCAGGCCACCACCGCATCGGGCAGGCCGTGCGCAGCGTGCACCTGGTGCAGCCAGGCGGTTTCGGCCAGCGCCTGCGAGCGCTCGCGTTCGGCCTCGACGTGCACGGTCGCGACGATGGGCTGGTCCTCCGTGGCCGCGCGGTACTCGTCGGCGCCGAAGTCGCGGCACAAGGCCGCGTAGTCGCCGAGGATGAAAGCCTGCGGGTCGTAGTCCTGCTGCAGCCAGGGATAAGACCCCGTGTCCAGCCGCCACAGGTGGTGGTGGCTGTCGACGATGGCGCGGGGCACGATGCACATGGCGGTTCGGTCCACTACTGCGCCGACTCGATGGCCTGCAGGCCCGCACCGAGCAGCACAAACGACGCGTCCGGCTCGCGCAGCGTCCTGATCTCGCGTTCAAACTGCCAGTTGCCGAGGTTCAGCACCCGCACGCGGTCGTCCTGGAACGACACATAGGCGAACGCCTGTGCCGGGTGGAACGACAGCGCGGTCGGGTTGGCGGGCAACTCGATGCACAGCACCTCCTGCAGCGACGCCGCGTCGAAGACCGACAGCGAACGCTCGCCTGTATTGGTGAGCAACAGCAGCTCGCGGCCGTCGGCGCAGTCGTAGCGGTAGATGCGGTTCGGGTCGCGGCGTGTCTTGACACGCCGGCCCAGCGCCATGGTCGCGGTGTCGATCTCGACCAGCGTGTCGTCGCCGCGGTTGGCGACGAACAGCGTGCGTTCGTCTTTGGACAAGGCATTGCCCTCAGGCCGCGGGCCGGGCAGCACCGCGAGCGGCGCGACGGTCGGGTTGCGTGGGTGGAACCTGGTCACCGTGTTAGACAGCAGGTGCACGCCGTACGCCCATTGCGCATCGATGCTCAGCGTGAGCAGGTGGGTCTTGGTGCCACCCGAGGGCACGGCCATGTTGGGCACGTCCTGCACCTGCGGGTCGTCGAACACCAGCAGCGTGTCCTGCGCCTCGCTCATCGCGTACAGCCGGCCCTGGCCGTCGCAGGCCATGCCGTGCGGCCGCCGGTACGGCCACAGGTCGAGCGTGCGCACATGCTCGCGCCTGGCCAGGTCGATCACCGCGACACGGTGGTCGCCGTCGTGGCCACGCGACCAGGCGGTCTCGATGCCGAACAGGCCGACGTAGGCGTAGCGCCGCGCCACATCGACGGTGAACTCGTGCGGGAAGTTGGGCAGCACGATGTGTTTCAGCGCGGCCCCGCTGTCGAGGTCATAGACGCTGAAGGTGTGGGCGCACTTCTGCACCAGCAAAAGCAGATCCGGCACGGCCAGGCTCCCTCAGTTCGTCGTGTCGACCGCGACCAGCAGCTCGGTGCCGTTCTTGTCGGCGAAGGCCTTGCGGGTCTCGCCGCCGACCAGCTTGCGGAACGGCGCGGCGTCGTAGGTCTCCAGCACGGTCATGCCCTTGGCGCGCAGGTCGGCGATGATCTTGGCCTCGTCCTTGGCGTTCAGCTCGCGCTGGAAGCGGCCGGCGGCCTGGGCCGACTCGGCCAGCACCTTCTGCAGTTCCGGCGAGAGCGCGTCGAACTTGGCCCGGGTCATCACCACCGGCATCGCGGTGTAGGCGTGGCGGCTCATGGTCAGGTGTTTTTGCACCTCGTAGAACTTGGCCGCGTGCGTGATCGCGATCGGGTGCTCCTGCGAATCGACCGCGCCGGTTTCCAGCGCCTGGTACAGCTCGCCCAGCGGCATGGGCACCGGGTTCGCGCCCAGCAGCTTGAAGGCCAGGATATGCGAGGGGTTGGGCGTCGTGCGGATCTTCAGGCCCTTGACGTCGTCGGGCGTGCGCACCGGGCGGTTCTTGGTCGTGATGCAGCGAAAGCCCACTTCGAACCAGCCCAGGCCCTTCAGGTTGTGCGCCTCGAGCCCGGCCAGCAACTGGTTGCCGACCTTGCCGTCCAGCACCTTGTAGGCGTGCTCCGGGCCGCGGAACAGGAACGGCAGGTCGAGCGCGCCGATCTGCGGCGTCAGGCCGGCGAAGTTGACGCTGCCGGCCATCATGATGTCGATGGTGCCGCCACGCACGCCGCCGATCACCGTGGCGTCGTTGCCGAGCTGGCTGCTCGGGTAGACCTGCACTTCGAGCGCACCCTTGCTGCGCTCCTTGACGGCCCTGGCGAACTCGAGCGCGGCAAGGTGCTGCGACGACGATTCCGGGCCGGCGTGGGCGAAGCGCAGCTTGGTTTGCGCCATGGCCGGGCCGGGGGCCAGCCCGGCGGCGATGGTGGCCAGCAAGGCCGCCAGGAAAGTGTTGCGTTTCATGTGATGTCTCCTCTGCTTGTCTACAGGTCTGTTTACCGTACCAGTTGCGGCAAAAAAAACGGGGCTCTTGCGGCAGTGGCTCGTACCGAGCCGTTGCCACCGCAGCTCACTTGCCCCAGATCTTCTTGTACTCGTTGCGGTAGCCGTTGTCGGGGTCGAAGAGGTTCTTCGGCCCGCCGTCCTTGGCGACGTTCTCGGCCGTCACCAGGTGCACCTTCGGCACGTAGCCCGACCACGCCACCTTGCTGAACGCCCGGTTGAGCTCGTCGACGATCTGCCAGCCCTGCATGTTCAGCGGCTCGGGCACGGTGCCGGCCTGGTGGCGCTTGCTGCGGATGCGCTGGTAGGCGGCTTCCGAGCCGTCGCCGGCCGACACGGCCTTGGGGCTGCCGTCGCCCTTCTTGCCGGCTGCGGCGAGCGACGGGCCCATGAAGTCGAAGTACAGGTCGTTGATCGCGAGCGAGTGCGTCCACTTGTCGCCGAAACGCTGCAGCAGCGAAGTGGTGAGCTGCGGCATGCGCGTCGAACTCTCGGCGATCGGGCTGTCCTCGAAGCTCAGCACGGTGCAGCCGCCGCACTTCTTGATCACCGCCTCCATCGCACGCGCCTTGTACAGCGCGATCGCGTATTGCGAGTCGGTGAAGATCACGACGCCGGCCTTGCCGCCGGAGTCGACCACCGCCCACGACGCGGCAGCGTCGGCGACGTCGTCAGTCACTGTCGTGACGTTGGCGAACAGCCCGGCCTTGTCGTTCGGCCCCGGCTTTTCGCCCGAATGCCAACCGACCAGCGGCACGCCGGACCTGGCCGCGCTCTCGAAGGCGACCTTTTGCTCGGTGGTGTCGAAGCCGCCGACGACGATGCCTGCGGGCTTGAGCGCCAGCGCCTGGTTGAGCGCGGCCGTGCGCCCGCTCACCGTGCCCTGGCCGTCGATCACGCGCACGCTCCAGCCTATCGCCTTGCCGCCTTCCTCGACGCCCTTGGAAACGCCGAGGATGCCGCCGTTCTTCAGATCGCCGGCGACGAACACGATGGTCTTGCCGGCCATGGCTTTGGGGCCGGTGCTCGGACCGTCCCATTTCTCCTTGGACATCGTGGCTGTGGCCACCTTCTGTTTCGCGACTTCCAGGAAGTCGTCGGCGAGGGCGTTGCCGGCGAAGCTGGCGCCGGTCATTGCGAGAGCGAGCGCGCTGAGGCGCATACGAACCTGAATCATCGATGTCTCCTGTGATGGTTGTTTCAACGGGTTGCCGCTGGAATCGCGGCTTGGGAGGATGGGTCTGCGAGTTGCCGATCGGGAGCGTCGGCGCCGAGCTGGCGTTCGGCGATACGCCGCTTGATCGACAGGTTGCGGCGCTGCTGCGCCCAGCCGGCAATGCCGATGGACACCAGCAGCGTGAGGCCGTTGAACAGCGGCTCGACATAGAACGCGCCGCCGAACTGCTGGATGCCCGAGATGCCGATCGCCAGGATCGCCACACCGACCAGCGTGCCCCAGACGTTGACGCGCCCCGGGCGGATCGTGGTCGAACCGAGAAAGGCGCCGACGAGGGCCGGCAACAGGAACTCGAGCCCGACGCTGGCCTGGCCGATCTGCAGCCTCGAGGCCAACAGCACGCCGGCAAAGCCCGACAGCACGCCTGACGCGACGAATGCACCCATCACATGCTTGCGCACCGCGATGCCGTTGAGCTGCGCCGCCTTCGGGTTGGCGCCGATCACGTAGAGCGCCCGGCCCAGTGGGGTGAACTCGGTGGCCAGCCACATCGCCACGCTCACGGCCAGTACATAGAACGCGCCGATCGGCAGGCCCAGCAGGTTGCCGCCGGCGATGGCCGTGAAGCCGTCGGGCAACTCGCCCACCACCTGGCGACCGCCGCTGTGCCACAGCGCCACGGCATAGATCACGGTGCCCGTGCCCAGCGTCGCGATGAAGGAGTCGATCTGCGCCAACTCGACCAGCAGGCCATTGAGCATGCCGAACAGCGCCGCGCACGCCACGACGATCAGCACCGCCACTGGCCACGGCAGGCCGAGTTTGGTCTGCAGGCTGATCGCCAGGATGTGCCACAACACGATGCCGTAGCCCACGGTCAGGTCGATCTTGCCGGTGATCATCGGGATCGTCGCGGCGAGCGCCAGCAAAGCGATCACCGACTTGTCGGCGAGGATGGCGCGCAGGTTGAACAGCGTCGGGAAGGTGTCGGGCAGCAGCAGTGAGAACAGCAGCGCGAGGCCCGCGGTCAGCACCACGAGACCGTAGACCGGCATCGCACGGACAATCCGCTGCACCAGCGTGAGCGCGTCGCCATCGAGCGAGCGGTCGGGCTCGAGCGCGGTGGATTTGATCGAGGCGGTCATGTTGTTGTCTCCAGTCGTTCTTGTGAGATTGGGGGTGCAGCGCCACCGGCAGCGAGCGCGAGCAGCCGTTCGACCGTGATCTCGGCGCCCGTGAGTTCCGCGGCAATCAGACCGTTGCGAAACACCAGCACGCGGGTGCAGACCGTGGCCACTTCCTCGAAGTCGGTCGAAACCACGATCAGCGCACCGCCCGCGTCGGCGCGTTCGCGCAGCACGCCGTAGATCTGGCGCTTGGCACCGACATCGACGCCGGCCGTCGGTTCTTCGAGCACGACCAGCGGCTTGTCGAGGTGGAACCAGCGCGCCAGCACGACCTTCTGCTGATTGCCACCCGAGAGCTGCTGCACTTCGGCGCCCGCGGCGGGCGGGTTGACGTCGAAGCGCTTGATCAGCGTCATCGCCGTGTCGTGCTCCTTGCGGCGCCGAGCCAGCGACAGGCCGCGGTCGCCATGCAGCGCGGGGTGCGGGAACAGGTTCTCGAGCACGCTCATCGAACCGGCGAGGTTTTCTTCGAGGCGCTCGCCCGCCACGTAGGCCACACCGGCGCGTATCGCATCGGCCGGGGTTCGATGGTGCGCCTCCTGCCCGAACAGCAGCATTCGCCCGGCCGAGAGAGGCTCGCGGCCGAACAGCGCGCGGCTGATGGCCTCCTGTCCCGCGCCGCGCAAGCCGATCAGGCCGACGACTTCGCCACGCCGCACCGTGAAGCTGATCGGGCCGGCGTTGCCGCTGGCGGCCTGGTCAAGCTCGAGCACGGTCTCGCTTTGCGGCTGCGGGCTGGCTTTCGGTGTCTTTGAAGCCAGCGCCTTGCCGACGATCAGGTTGACGAGTTCGGACTCGCTGGTCTGCGCCGTGGTGCGCACGGCCACCAGCCTGCCGTCGCGCATCACCGCGGCGCGGTCGGAGATCGCCATCACCTCGTCGAGCCGGTGCGAGACATAGATCATCGCCATGCCCTGCCTGCGCAACTCGCGCAGCACGCCGAACAGGCGTTCGACATCGGCCATCGGCAGGCTCGCCGAAGGCTCGTCGAGCACCAGCAGGCGAGCCTGCACTTCGAGTGCACGGCCGATCGCCAGCAGCGACTTCTCGGCGCGAGTGAGCGAGAAGATGCGGCGATCCGGGTCGATGCTGCAACCGACGCGGGCCATCACGCGACGCGCGGCGGTACGCGCAGCCTTCCAGTCGATCAGGCCGAAGCGGCGCGCGTACCCCATGCCGAGCGCGACGTTCTCGGCGACGGTCATCCACTCCACCAGCCCGAGATCCTGGTGGATGAAGGCCACCGGCTGGCGCGCGCGGTCGCTGCTGCGCCACGCCGATTCGGGCTTGCCCTCGAAGCGCATCTCGCCGCTGTCGATCGGGAAGATGCCAGCCAGCAGTTTGATGAGCGTGGATTTGCCGGCCCCGTTCTCACCCAGCAACGCGACGATCTCGCCGGCGTTCACGTCGAAGCTCACGTCGTCGACGGCCTGGGTGCCGCCGAAGCGCTTGCTCACGCCAAGGAACTGCAACAACGCGGCGTGCGGGCCGCTCACAGCAACACCACCTTCGAAACGTCGGGTTCGCGCTGCGTGGCGATGTAGCGCACGATGCGCAGCGTCTCGGTGTCGAGCACCGCCACCCGGTCGTCGTCGAGCGAGATGAAGGCTCGCGGCTGGTCGGGATGGAACGACAGCGCGATGGCGCGCGCGTCCAGCTTCAGGTAGCCAGTCTCCTGCAAGGTGACCGGATCCACCACCGACAAGCTGCGGTCGCCGTAGTTGCTGGTAAAGAGCCGCCCGTCCCGCGCCCGGTGGATGCGGGTCACATCGTCACGCGAAGGCGCCGAGTGCCGCACCGTCATCGTGTCGGTGGCGATTGCGCAGAGCGTGTTGCTCCAGCGGTTGCTGACGAACAAGGTCCGCTCGTCCTCACTCAGGCAGTAACCCTCAGGCTTCTGGCCGGGATGGCACGCCACGGGCTGGAACAGCGGATCCCAAGGCTTCACCTTGGTCACGGTGTGGCTCAGCAGGTTCATGCAGAAGGCCGTCTGGCCATCGCGCGTCAACGCGAACAGATGGCTCTTGATACCGCCCGAAGGCACCGCGCGTTTCGGCGCGATGTCGGTGGCAGGCTGCTCGAGCACCAGCAGCGTCGCCTTTTCCTCGCTCAGCGCGTAGAGCCGGTCCTGCGCGTCGATTTGCAGGCCGTGGATCCGGTTGAACGGATACAGGTCTATAGACCGTACCAGTTGGGACGAACGAATGTCGATCTGGACGATCGAGTGCCCCCCCGCACCGGTGTGGCCGGAGGTTTCGACCCCGTAGTGGCCGACGAAGGCGAAGCGCTCGGCGCGGTCGGTGACGAATTCGTGCGGGAACTCGGGCAGCTTCAGCGTGCGCAGTCGCTCGCCCGACTCGATGTCGTACCAACTGAAGCTGTGCGCGCATTTCTCGACCAGCAGCAAGGTGTCTCGGCTCATGTTGTTCCTGTCTTCAAGGAGTCTGGATGCCGCGTGCGTTCAGGCGGATTCGGTACAGCGATGTGGTCGCGCAGATGAACAGTTCATCACGCTGCGGCCCGCCGAATGTGAGGTTGCCAACCTTTTCAGGCACCGGGATGGCCGCGAGGCGTGTGCCATCGGCGTGATAGACCTGCACGCTGTCGGCGCTGCTGGTGTAGAGCCAACCGCGCGCGTCGATGCGAAACCCGTCGGACAGGCCGGGACTCACGACCGCGAAGACACGCGGATTCGCGAGCGTGCGCCCGGACAACACGTCGAATGCAACGATGTGATGGTGGCCCCCCCCGTCGCGGCGCCGGGCCGCCGACGTGTCGGACACGTAGAGCATCGACTCGTCGGGCGAGAAGGCCAGGCCGTTGGGCTCCTCGACAAACGCGCTCACGATGTCCAGCGCGCCGCTGACCGGATCGAAGCGGAAAACATAGTTGTCGCCCAGTTCGGACTCGGCCTGGTAGCCCTCGTGGTTCGAGACGATGCCGTAGGGCGGGTCGGTGAACCAGATCGTGCCGTCGCTCTTGACAACCACATCGTTGGGTGAATTCAGGCGGCGGCCCTGGTAGCTACCCACGACCATTTCGTCGACACCGTGAGCCAGGCCGAGTGCGAAGCGGGTTCGCACGATGGCGCGCTGGCCGTGTGAGCAGTGCAGCAGCGCGCCGTCGGCCTCGCGGGCGTGGCCGTTGGTGAACTCGACCTTGTCACGCCAGACGCTCGTGCCGTCCTGCGGGTGCCAGCGCAGCATGCGGTTGGCGGGGATGTCGCTCCACAGCACGCTGTGGTCTTCGGCCATCCAGATCGGACCTTCGCTCCAGGTCGCGCCGGTGGCGAGACGTTGCAGCGCCTCACCGGGTCGCCCCAACGCCTCAGCGCGGGGATCGAATGTGATCACGGCTGTCATCGAGGGGCCATCTCGTCGAGCGTGGTCTTGCGCACCTGTTCGAGGTGTTTGCGCGCCGCGGCGACGGCAGCTTCGGGCTTGCGTGTCTTCAACGCCTCGACAATGCCGCGATGCTCGGCCACGCTGTGGGCGATGGCGCCCGGGCGCTGCAAGGCGCGGCGCCGGAACTCCAGGGCGTAGTCGTAGAAGTCGGACACCACATCGACGAGCAGTGCATTGCCGCAGGCCTCGTACAGCGTGGCGTGGAACTCGCGGTCGGAAATCTGGAATCGCACGGGATCGCTGAGCATGCCCTCCTGGTCGTGCACGAGTACCGCGAGCCGCGCCAACTCGTTGGCACCGATGCGTTGCGCCGCCAGCCAGATCACCTGCAGTTCGACGGCCGCACGGGCCTCGGCCACCTCTTCGAACGAGCGATTCTTCAGGCTGCCCAGCGTGCTGACCGATTCGTGCAACGAGTAAGGCCCGGTGCCCAGCACCCGGGTGCGCGATCCTTGGCTCACCTCGATCATCTTGCGTGCCTGCAAGACGCCCATCGCAGCGCGCACGGTCTCGCGCGACACACCCAGCGTGGTGGCCAGTTCGCGCTCGGAGGGCAATTCGTCCCCGATGCGCAGGAGCCCGGAGTGGATCATGTAGATCAGCTTGTCGCTGATCTGGTCTTTGACCGTGCGCTTGCCGATCTGACCTTTGTCTCCGGGGATGCGGGCGATGAGTTCCATGGATGCTGAGGAAGGAAAGTGGCAACAACTGGCCTACTGGTATGTCTAGAGTACCAGTTGATGCGCCTTCGCCCCCGCGGGAAAACCCGGGGCATCGGCAGGAATCTTGCCGCACCGTCGTCCAGCGGGCTGCCCCCGCGCCGTTGCCTGTGCATGAACTCGCACCCGACGGCAACCGAACACTCAGGAGGTTCTGTGCAGGTTCGTGGGCAGCCGCCCATCAAGCCCACCAGGCTTGCGCGGCAGTGGTAGGCCCGGCTCAGCGTGGCAACTGCAGCGCACGCGCCAGCGAGGTGGCCAGCTCGCGGGCCGACAAGGGCTTGCCCAGCACCGAGGTCGCGCCGGCCTCGCGGGCGCGGCTGGCCACCGCCGAGCCCAGGTAGCCGCTCACCAGCAGCACGGGCAGCTTGGGCCGCAGCTCGCGCACGGCGCGTATCAGCGCGGCGCCCGACAGGCCGGGCATGCGCTCGTCGGTGACGATGGCGTCGAAGCGGTCCGGGTTGGCGCGGAACGCCGCCAGCGCCTCCACGCTGGAGCTGAAACCCACAGGCAGGTAGCCCAGCCCCGCCAGCGTCTCGGTGGCCAGCTCCACCAGGGGCTCTTCGTCGTCGACCACCAGCACCTGCTGCTGCGCGCCGCGCGGCAGCGCAGGGGCTTGCACCTCGCGCTCGTCGGCCACGTCGCCGGCCCGCGGCAGGTAGACGGTGAAGGTGCTGCCCGCGCCCGGGGTGGTCGAGACGTCGATCGCGCCGCCGATCTCGGTCACGATGCCGTGCACCAGCGACAGGCCCAGCCCGGTGCCGGTGCCGACCTCCTTGGTGGTGAAGAAGGGGTCGAAGATGCGGTCGCGGATCTCGGCCGGGATGCCCGCGCCGCTGTCGGCCACCGAGAGCACCAGGTACTCGCCGGCTTCGACCGCGCCGGTGGTGGCCATGCGCTGGCGGCCCAGCGACAGGCACTCCAGGCCGACGCGCAGGCTGCCGCCCTCGGGCATGGCCTGGATCGCGTTGGTCACCAGGTTGATCAACACCTGGTGGACCTGGGTCGAGTCGCCCAGCGTGGCGGCGCGGCCGGCATCGAGGGCCGTCTCCAGCCGGATGCCCTCGGGCAAGGTGGCCGAGAGCAGCCGCAGCGCCTCGCGCACCACGCCCTCCACGTGCACCGGTTCGCGCTCGCCGACACCGCTGCGGCTGAAGGCGAGGATGCGCTCCACCAGCGAGCGGCCGCGCTCGCCGGCAGCGAGGATGCACTCGACGTCGCGCCGCAGGCGGCTGCCCGCGCGGGTGTTGCGCAGCGTCATCTCGCCGAAGCCGAGGATGGCGCTGAGGATGTTGTTGAAGTCGTGCGCGATGCCGCCGGCCAGCGTGCCGACGGCCTCCAGCCGCTGGGTCTGCTGCAGCGCCGCCTCGGCTCGCTTTTGCGAGTCGATGTCGCTGACCGAGCCGGCCAGGCGGGTGACGCGGCCGGCCGAGTCGCGCACGCTGGAGCCCCGCACGCGTATCCACCGGAAGCTGCCGTCGGCGTGCTGCACGCGCCACTCGCCGTCGTAGGCGGCGCAGCGCCCTTCGAGGTAGTCCTCCAGCAAGCGGCGCTGCCGCTCGGCGTCGGCGGGGTGCAGCACGATCAGCGCGCGCCATTCGCTGCGCTGGCGCACCGGCTCGCCCGGCGCCAGGCCGTACAGGCGCTGCGCGGTCTCGGAGAGAAACGTCCGGCCGCTCGCCGGGTCCCAGTCCCAGATGCCGTCGTTGGAGCCGGCCGCGGCGAGTGCGAAGCGCTGCTCCGACTCGCGCAGCGCGGCCTCGGCCATGCGGCGGGCAGTGATGTCGGTGGAGATGCCGCTGACGCGCTGCGGCCGGCCCTGGGCGTCGAAGATGAAGACACCGCGCTCGTGGATCCAGCGCACCGCGCCGCCAGGCTGCACGATGCGGAACTCGGCCTCCCAGGGCCGATCGGCACCGGCATGCACCCAGCGGCCGAAGGCCTCGCCGATGCGCAACCTGTCCTCCGGGTGGATGGCCTCCACCCACAGGCCTGCATCGCGGTAGAGCTCCTCGACCTTCAGGCCCCAGATGTGCTCGAAGCTGGGGCTGGCATACAGCACCCGCTCGGGTTCGAGGTCGGTGATCCAGATCACGTCCGGCGTGGCGTCGGCCATGCGGCGGAAGCGGCCTTCGCTCTCCTGCAGCGCCGCGTTGACGCGCTCGCTCTCCTGCTCGGCGGCGCGGCGCTCGTGGTTCTCGCGCGTCAGGTCGGCGTAGAGCTGTGCGTTCTCCAGCGAGATCGCAGCCTGCGAGGCGAGCAGCTCCAGCACCGCAGAGCGCTCGGGCGTGAAGGCGTGCGTCGCCAGGTTGTTCTCGAGGTAGAGCAGGCCGATCAGCCGGGCCTGTTTCATCAGCGGCAGGCACAGCACCGAGCGGGTGGCGTGGCGCGCCAGGTAGGGGTCGCGCTGGAACGGGTTGGGCGCCGAGGCGTCGTCGAGCAGCACGCTGCGGCCGCGTTGCGCCGCGTGCTGCAGCAGGCTCTCGGGCAGCTCGACCTGGCCCAGCCCGGCGCCGCGGCGCAGCACCTCCACCTGCTCGCCGCGGGTCGTGCCCTGCGCCTCGACCTGCAGCCCGCCTTCGCGCGCCAGCAGCAGCAGGCCGCGCTCGGCACCGGCGTGCTGCAGCGCGATGGCCATCAGCGTCTCGACCAGCTTGTCGAGCTCGATCTCGCCGGAAACCGCCTGCGAGACCTTGACCACGGTCGCCAGGTCCAGCCTATCGATCGAGGGCGTGGCGGCGCGGGCGCGCCGGCCGGCCTCTTCGCGCAGCGCCGCGCCGGCTTGCTCGAGCTGCCGCAGCTTGCCGGTGGCGCCCCAGCGCTCGTAGGCGTAGCAGGCCTCGGCCAGGTAGGCCTGGCCGATGATGGCGAAGCCGCGGCCGGCGTGGAAGCGCGCGGCCAGCTCATGGGCCAGGGCCTCGCGCTGCACGAAGCCCTGGCGCCGCGCCGCGGCGATCGCGCGCTCGTAGCCGCGCTCGGCGTCGAGCTCGCGGCCCTCGATGCGCGCCAGCTCGGCCTGCGCCAGCGCCAGCGTGTCCTCGAAGCCCTCGGCGCTGGTCTCGCTCCAGCGGGCCAGTTGCGCCAGGTGCCCGGCCAGCCGCTGCGCCAGCTCGCCGGCGGGCTGCAGCGGCGAGCCGGCCGGCGCCAGCGCGGCCAGGGTCAGCACCGAGAACAGGTGGTAGTTGAGGTACTGCACGTGCACCGGCGACGACCACAGCCATTCGCCGGCGCTGGCCAGCGCGTCCCGCGCCTGCTCGAAGCGGCCGGCCATGAAACGCGCCTGGGCCTTCATGACCCAGTACCAGAAGATCATCGTCGGCATGCGCCCGGCGGTCAGCGCCCGCTCGAAGGCGAGCTCGTCGAAGCCGTCGCCGTCCAGCGTCGCCAGCGACGCGGTCCGGCCACGCAAGGCCTGCACGAAGCGCTGCTGCGTCAGCAGCTCATCGACCACGTCGCGGAAGCCGGCCCGCCGCACGAAGGCCAGGCCGGCCGCTATCTCCTGCGCCACGTCGTCCAGCGCGTCCCCGTTGACCAGCATGTCGTTGACGATGTGGTGGCAGGCGAAGCAGGCCACCGCGAGGTCGCCGCGCTCGGCCCCGGCTGTGAAGGCGGCCCGGCCGTGGCGCACCGCAGCCGAGAGCGGCTCGGTGCGCACGCTGGCGATCTCCAGCGCAAACAGCGCCTTGGCCTCGAAGGCGACGAAGCCGTGCCGCTCGACCAGGTCGCGCGACAGGCAGGCGAAGCGGTAGGCGTCGCGATGGCGCCCATCGCGGTGGCCGACCAGGATGCCGAACCAGGCCAGGCCTTGCGCGGAGGCCGGCGTGATGCCGTGCGCCAGCGTCAGCCGCACCATGTGGCACAGGTGCAGCAGCGCCAGGGTCTCGTCGGTGAAGCAGGCCGGCGCGAAGAGCTCGGCCAGCACGTTCATCGCGGCCTCCACCGCGGGGTCGCTGCAGCGCGGCAGGTCGATCAGCGCCTCGATGCTGCCGCTGCCCAGGCGCGCCAGCACCTCGCCGTAGGCGAGCTGCAGCGCCTCGCGCGCCGGGT
>DATHWJ010000375.1:0-5919 GCA_035460745.1 Ideonella sp.
CGGACGTGCTGCACGCCGCCGCGGGCTACGAGTCGACCGACGACGTCGAAGAGGCCGACCTGATCCTGTTCAACACCTGCTCGGTCCGGGAGAAGGCCGAGGACAAGGTGTTCAGCGACCTCGGCCGGGTCAAGCACCTGAAGGACAAGGGCGCGCTGATCGGCGTCGGCGGCTGCGTCGCCAGCCAGGAAGGCGCGGCGATCGTCAAGCGCGCACCCTACGTCGACCTGGTGTTCGGACCGCAGACCCTGCATCGGCTGCCGGCGATGCTGGCCCGCCAGCGCGCCGAGCAGCGGCCCCAGGTCGACATCAGCTTTCCCGAGATCGAAAAGTTCGACCACCTGCCGCCGGCGCGGGTCGAGGGCGCGACCGCCTTCGTCTCCATCATGGAGGGCTGCTCCAAGTACTGCACCTACTGCGTCGTGCCTTACACCCGCGGCGAAGAGGTCTCGCGGCCGTTCGAGGACGTGCTGGTCGAGGTGGCCGGCCTCGCCGAGCAGGGCGTCAAGGAGGTGACGCTGCTGGGTCAGAACGTCAACGGCTACCGCGGCAAGATGGGCGATACGGCCGAGATCGCCGACTTCGCGCTGCTGCTCGAATACGTCGCCGAGATCCCCGGCATAGCGCGCATCCGCTACACCACCAGCCACCCCAACGAGTTTTCGCAGCGCCTGATCGACGTCTACGGCCGCCTGCCGCAGCTCGCCAACCACGTGCACCTGCCGGTGCAGCACGGCTCCGACCGCATGCTCTCGGCCATGAAGCGCGGCTACACCTCGCTGGAGTACAAGAGCACCATCCGCAAGCTGCGTGCGGTGCGGCCCGACATCAGCCTCTCGTCGGACTTCATCGTCGGCTTCCCCGGCGAGACCGAAGACGACTTCGCCAAGATGATGAAGCTGGTCGATGACGTCGGCTTCGACGCTTCGTTCAGCTTCATCTTCAGCCCGCGCCCGGGCACGCCCGCGGCGGCCCTGCCGGACGACACGGGCTACGAGGTCAAGCTGGGCCGGCTGCAGCGGCTGCAGGCCCGGCTCGAAGAGGGGCTGCGCGCGGTCAGCGCGTCGCGGCTGGGCACGGTGCAGCGCATCCTGGTCGAAGGGCCGTCGCGCAAGAACGCCCAGGAGCTGATGGGCCGCACCGAGTGCAACCGCATCGTCAACTTCTCCGGGCCGGCGCGGCTGATGGGCCAGATGATCGATGTGCGCATCACCGAGGCGCTGCCGCACTCGCTGCGCGCCGAGGTGGTGGTCGGCGAGAGCCTCGCCGCGTGAAGGGCTGGAGGTCGGCGACCGGGGCCGTCAAGCCCGGTGCAGCCCCTTCCACCACAGCGCCAGCGCGGTGCTGACCACCAGCAGCGCGTAGGTCGCCATCCGGCCGTCCCGCCCGAACACGACCAGGCCGGCCAGCAGCGAGAGCAGTCCCGCGCCGATGGCCCAGCCGGCCAGGCCGGCGAACGGCACCGAGCGCAGCGTGCGGCGCCACAGCAGCTTGGCCATGCCGCAGGCGATCAGCCCCACGCCGACGGCGGGAGCGACAAAGTTCAGCATATGCCACAACGCGTCCAGGGGACCCATGCCGCTCGTTCTTTCGTACAGGTGGAGATGGCCGCCAAAGGGGATAGGCAGCCGAGCCGGTCGGCCGCACACTCGGCGGCGGCCTTCAAGACCCGCAAAACACCGCCGACCCGTGTAATTTTATAATTCGACCATGAGTGTCTTTGCGCTCGGCCTGAACCACACCACTGCCCCGCTCGATCTGCGCGGGCGGTTTGCGTTCGCGCCCGAGCAGCTGACGCCCGCGCTGCGGGGTTTTCGCGAGCAACTGCTGCGCGGCATGCCCGAGGCGGCCATCCTCTCCACCTGCAACCGCACCGAGCTCTACGTGGCCACCGGCCCGAACGGCGCGCGCGAGCTGGTGCGCCCGGCGATCGACTGGCTGGCCGCCCACGGCGGCATCGCCGGCGACAAGCTGGTGGACCACACCTACGTGCTGGAAAACCGCGAGGCGGCCCGCCATGCCTTCCGGGTCGCCTCCGGGCTGGACTCCATGGTGCTGGGCGAGGCCCAGATCCTCGGCCAGATGAAGCAGGCGGTGCGCGGCGCCGACGAGGCCGGCACGCTGGGCACCACGCTGCACCAGCTGTTCCAGCGCTCGTTCTCGGTCGCCAAGGAGGTGCGCACGTCCACCGAGATCGGCGCCCACTCCATCAGCATGGCGGCCGCCACGGTGCGGCTGGCTTCGCAGCTCTTTGAAGACCTGCGCGGCATCAAGCTGCTGTTCGTCGGCGCCGGCGAGATGATCGAGCTGGTGGCCACCCACTTCGCGGCCCGCGAGCCCAAGCTGATGGCGGTGGCCAACCGCACGCTGGAGCGCGGCGAGAAGCTCGCCAGCCGCTTCGGCGCGCAGGCGCTGCGGCTGGCCGACCTGCCCTCGCGGCTGCACGAGTTCGACGCCGTGGTCTCCTGCACCGCCAGCACGCTGCCCATCATCGGCCTGGGCGCGGTCGAACGGGCGCTGAAGGCGCGCCGCCGCCGGCCGATGTTCATGGTCGATCTCGCGGTGCCGCGCGACATCGAACCCGAGGTGGCCCAGCTCTCCGACGTCTACCTCTACACCGTCGACGACCTCACCGAGGTCGTGCAGAGCGCCGGCGAGAAGCGCCAGGCCGCCGTCGAGCAGGCCGAGGCCATCATCGACGCCGGCGTGCAGAGCTTCTCGCACTGGCTGGACCAGCGCGCCACCGTGCCGCTGATCCAGGCGCTGAACCGCCAGGCCGACGACTGGCGCGCGGCCGAGATCCAGCGCGCCCGCAAGCTGCTGGCGCGCGGCGACGATGTGGACAGCGTGCTCGAGGCCATGTCGCGCGCGCTGACCCAAAAGATGCTGCACGGCACCATGGCCGAGCTGCACGCCAGCGAGGGATCGCAGCGGCAGCAGACCGCGGAGATGGTCTCGCGGCTGTTCCTGCGCCAGAACACCCGCGGCCCCTCCAGCGACGAGCGTTAGCGGGCCTGCCCGCCCCAATCCCGACGGCCACAGCAGTGGCCGCCGCCCCACCGCTCAGCCGCCGCCCCCTATGCCGGCGGCGCCGCTCACCTCCCCTCGCCCGCCCCGTCCCGCCCCATGAAAGACTCCCTCCGCCTGCAGCTCCAGCGCCTCGTGATGCGCCTGGCCGAGCTGGACGCCAGCCTCGCCGACCCGCAGATCATGGGCGACATGAACCGCTACCGCACGCTGGCGCGCGAGCAGGCCGAAGCGACCGAACTGGTCGGCCTGTTTCGCCAGTACGAGCAGCGCGAGAGCGACCTGGCCGCGGCGCGCGGGATGCTGGACGACCCCGAGATGGCACAGATGGCGCGCGAGGAGATCGCCAGCGCCGAGGCCGAGCTGGAGCGCCTGCTGGCCGCTGTGCAAGCCGCCCTGCTGCCGCGCGACCCGGACGACGGACGCAACGCCTTCGTCGAGGTGCGCGCCGGCACCGGCGGCGAGGAGTCGGCCTTGTTTGCCGCCGACCTCGTGCGCATGTACCTGCGCTACGCCGAAGGCCAGGGCTGGCGCACCGAGGTGATGAGCGAGAGCGCTTCCGACCTGGGCGGCTACAAGGAGGCGGTGCTGCGCTTCGAGGGCGAGCGGGTCTACGAGCGCATGAAGTTCGAGTCCGGCGGCCACCGTGTCCAGCGGGTGCCGGCCACCGAGGCCCAGGGCCGCATCCACACCAGCGCCTGCACCGTGGCGGTGATGCCCGAGCCGGACGAGGCTGCCGAGATCACGCTGAACCCGGCCGACCTGCGCATCGACACCTTCCGCGCCAGCGGCGCCGGCGGCCAGCACATCAACAAGACCGACAGCGCGATCCGCATCACCCACCTGCCGACCGGCCTGGTGGCCGAGTGCCAGGACGACCGCTCCCAGCACCGCAACAAAGCCAAGGCGATGGCCGTGCTGCAGGCCCGCCTGCGCGACCGCGAGCGCCACGAGCGCGAGGCCAAGGAGGCGGCGACCCGCAAGGCGCTGGTCGGCTCGGGCGACCGCTCCGACCGCATCCGCACCTACAACTTCCCGCAGGGCCGGCTGACCGACCACCGCATCAACTTCACGCTCTACAAGCTGGCGGCCGTGATGGAGGGCGACCTGGGCGACGTGATCGCCGCGCTGCAAGCGGCGCGGGCGCAGGAGCAACTGGCCGCGCTGGAGAGCGGCGGGTGAGCACGCTGGGCGCCGCGCTGGCGCAGGCCCACGCGCTGGGGCTGGACCGGCTGGACGCCCAGTTGCTGCTCGGCCACCTGCTGGCCCGGCCGCGCGGCTGGTTGATCGCGCACGACGGCGACCCGCTGGCCGCCGAGATCGAAGCCCGCTACGCCGCACTCTGCGCCCGCCGCGCCGCCGGTGAGCCGCTGGCCTACCTGGTCGGCGAGCGCGAGTTCCACGGCCTGACGCTGCAGGTCGGCCCTGCCGTGCTGGTGCCGCGGCCGGACACCGAGACGCTGGTCGACTGGGCGCTGGAGATCCTGGCCGGCCCGCTGGCCGGGCATGCTGCCCCGCGCGTGATCGACCTGGGCACCGGCAGCGGCGCGATCGCGCTGGCCGTCAAGCGGGCCTGCCCACGCTGCCTCGTCACCGCCACCGACCGCAGCGGCGCCGCGCTGGACCAGGCGCGGGCCAACGCGGCCCGCCTGGGCCTGGCCGCCGACTTCCGGGCCGGCGACTGGTGGCAGGCGGTCGACGGCCAGGTCTTCGACCTCGTGCTCAGCAACCCGCCCTACATCGCCGCCGGCGACCCCCACCTCGCCGCGCTGGTGCACGAGCCGCTGCAAGCCCTCACGCCGGGCGGCGACGGGTTGGACGCGATACGGCGCATCGTGGCCGGCGCGGCGCCCCACTTGCCGCCGGGCGGCTGGCTGCTGCTGGAACATGGCTGGGACCAGGCCGACGCGGTGCAAGCCCAGTTGCAGGCGGCCGGCTACTCGGCCGTGCAAACCCGCCGCGACCTGGCCGGCCAGGCGCGCTGCACCGGCGGCCAGCGCCCGGCCGCCGTCCGCTGACTCCCCCAGCCCGCACACCCTCCCCGATGGACCGAGAAGCGTGGCTTTGGCGCGGCAATTCCAGCGCACGATTCGATACATCGGAGTAGCATCAAAACGTACAGCCGCCGCGACCGTCGGGTGCCCCCTTCCCGAGCAGGTGCCAACCCAAGTCGCGTGCGCTCCGTCCTTTGGCCCGGGAGGTCTTATGCGCAGCGTCCATCGTTTGTTCTTGCTGGCTGGTTTGAGCTTGTCGGCGCTGGGCGCCAGTGCCGCCGAGGGCCTGAAGATCGCGCCGGACACCGACGCATGGCCGAGCTGGCAAACCCGTTTGTCCGTCGTCACCCAGCCGCTCAGCGGCCCGGGCAGCCTGGGCAGCCGCCTGCAGCTCGGCGCGGCCAGCCTGTCGGGCGACCACTATTTCAGCTGGGGCCGGCTGGAGAGCGGCGGTGGCCTGCGTGCCACCAGCTCGCTGCTGATCGGGCCGCGCTCGCTGGCCCTGAGCGCGCCGGCCGCCTACGGCCCGGGGAGCCTGGTGCCGCTCTCGTCGAGCCCGGCCAGCCAGCTCGATGCCGGCAACGACGGCCTCGTCGCCACGCCCTACGTTGGCCTGGGCTACAGCGCCTGGTGGGCCCGCAGCGGCTTAGGGCTGAGCGCCGACCTGGGTTTCATCGGCCAGCAGCGCGCTTCGCAGGCGATGCGCCTGGGCAGCGAAGGCGGCGACAGCCAGCTGCGCGCGATGCAGATGGCGCCAATCCTGCAGGTCAACCTCTCCTATTCCTTCTGACCCCCGGCGCTCGGCGCCAAGCGTTTACCGGGGTGCAACGCCAGGGCATGGCGCAGCCGGCTGCGGCCGATGGCCGCTTTGCCGTATAAAGTCGGATTCAGCGGTAGC
>DATHWJ010000376.1:0-6306 GCA_035460745.1 Ideonella sp.
GGTGCCACACCGACAACCCACATCTTCAAGCTGCCACTCGGCCGGGTGACCCGCTACGACGTCGATTTCAGCAGCTCCGTCGAGAACGAGTGGCTCTGCGCGCAAATCGTTCGCGAGGCAGAAGTACGAGCAACACAAGGGGCCCGGCATGCGCCGGTGCCTGGAGATACTGGGCAGTGCGCAGACGCCCTACGAGTCGCGGCTGCACTTCGTATTGGCCCAACTGGCCTTCTGGCTGCTGGCGGCATCGGATGGACACGCCAAGAACTTTTCCCTCTTCATCAACCCTGGCGGCCGCTACACGCACACGCCGCTCTACGACGTGCTCTCGGCCTGGCCCGTGATCGGCAAGGGCGCCCATCACATCCCCTACGAAAAGGTCGAGCTCGCGATGGCGCTGCGATCGAAGAGCGCGCACTACAAGGTGGCCAGGATGGAAGCCCGCCACTGGCAGCAGCTCGCGCTCGAAACCGGCGGCGAGGCCGCCTGGCAGGCGATGCAAGGCACGGTGGAACGGGTCGAACCTGCGCTGGCTCGCGTGAAGGGCTTGCTTCCCGCCAACTTCCCCGCACATGTCTGGGAGGCGATCTCAGCCGGCTTGCGCCGCCACGCCGACCGTTTCCTGCACGGCAGGGATCGGGCCTGAGGTCCGCCGCCGGTAACGCCCCTCACCCCTCAAGCCAGCTTCAACGCAATGTCCACCACCGTCTTCGCGGTGGCCGCGATGCCCGCCACCAGCACCGCCAGCGTGGTCGCCGGTGCGCCTTTGGTCAGCGCCTTGCCGTTCAGCGTCTGGTATTGCACGCAGCGCGCCTTGTTGACCTTGTAGAACACGTTGTCGCCGTCGACCGACGACACCAGCTCGCCGATCTGGGTCAGCAGCGTGTCGGTCTTGTCGCCCATCTGCTTGAGCTGCTTGGCGTTGTCATCGCCCAGCTTCTTCGCGTCTATCTTCTTGATCTCGGCCATCAGGCCGTTGGCCTGCTTGTAGAGCGACTGCGCCTTGTCATCGACCCGGGCCGACTTGCCGAGGAAGTCCTCGAGCTGGGTGTCGAGCTTGTCGACCGTCTTCAGGAAGGGCACACCGGCGGCGGCCAGGATCTCCTTCGCGGCCTTGCCGACCTTGCCCTTGAGCTCGGGGCGGTTGTAGTCCTCGGCCAGCGCGGCGTCGATCTTGATGACTTCCTTGGCCGAGGCGTCGCGGCCGCCGGCGAAGTCCTTGATCAGCAGCGCGGTGCTGACCACCGTCTTGGCCGAGCCCACCAGCGTGATCGCCAGCGTGCCCATGCTGAGCGCGGCGGCGGTGATGGAGGCGGCCAGCGAGATCGCGGCCAGGATGATCTTGGCCGAGAAGACCAGGTTCATCTTGGTCAGCGCCTTGTCGCGCTTCTTGTGCATGGCCCAGGCGGCCTCCACCGCCTTGGTGACCTGGCCCTCTTGCGCGAGCGTGATCTGCTTGCAGGTGTTGGTGAAGGTGTGCAGCTCGTCCTCGGCCTCCTTGAGGCTGGTCGGCGGCTTCTTGCCCAGGCGCTTGTCGAAGTCCTCGATGGCCGCCTTGATGGCCTTGTGCGAATCGTTCAGGCCGCTGATGGCGGCGGCGATCAGCGACTGCAGGATGAGCTTTTCGCCCTTCTTGTCGTAGTCCTTCAGCAGCTCGGCGTTGTCCAGCGAGACCACCGCCTTCATCGACGGCACCTCGATGTTCTTGACGCTGAGGCCGCTGGCGAAGTCCTTCTCCGCGAGAACGAGTTTGGTCATGGGTTACTGCCTGTGGGTTCTGGCCGCGGGGGTGGGCGTGGTTCAGCCGGCCGGCTTGTCGTTCTGGACGCGCAGCACCTCGGCGTCTATCGCCTGCACCAGCGCATCGCGGTAGGCGACCATGCCCGGGTGCGGGCCACCCCAGCTGGTGACCGGCTTCATGGCAGCCACCTTGCCGCGCAGCTTGCCGAGCGCCAGCAGCAGCCCGGCGTGCACCTTGGCCTGCTTCTTCTTGGCGAACTCGGCCGACAGCTTGTCGCAAACCTCGAAGGCGCTCCCGACGCCGGTGGCTTCGTCTTTCAGGCCATGCTGGATCGCGCCTTTTTTCATCGCGGCCCAGGTCTTGGCCGAGAGGCCGAGGTCGGTCGCGGCCCAGGCGTCCTGCGCCACTTCGTCGGCCTTGCCCAGCGCGCGGTTGACGGCGAGCGTGGCCTGCTCCAGCGCGGTGAGGGCGTCCTGCGCCTTGCGGGTGGTGGCGGTAACGGCCTGCAGCAGCTTCTGGTCGCTGGCCAGTTGCTTGGCCTGCGTCGGGTCGTTGGCGGCGGAGGCCGTGGCGGTGGTGAGCGCCTGGCCGGCGTCGGCCCAGGCGGCACGCTCGGTGCGCAGCTTGTCGGCCGTGCTCTTGAACTCGGCCACCAGCGCTTCGTAGCGGCCCAGCTCCTCGGCCTGTACCGTCACCTTCTTGCCGCTCTTGTCGACCTTGGCCTGCAGCGCGGCGGCGAGCTTGGTGGCCTGCTCGGCACGCTTGGAGGCGGCCTCGATCTGCTTGGGCAGGTCGGAGCGTATGACCTGGGCGAGCTGGGTGCGGGCCTGCTGCGCGCTCAGGCCCGGCGCCGTGGTACCCGCATCGGGCGCCTTGCGGGCCTGGATGATCTTCTTGACGCTGGCGCGCGCTTCGTCGTCGCCCAGCATGGCCTGCTGCAGGAAGGGGTGGGCCAGTGCGGTGGCCGGGTCGGGGCGCTGCGCGGGGTCCGGGTGCATCAGCCAGTTGACGAACTCGGTGTAGGCCGTGCTGGCGCCGTACATGCCCTCCTTCTTGGTCTGCTTGCCGTCGGCGTCGGTCGTGAATACCTCGCCCGGCTTGTCGGAGACCTTCATCGCGCGGTTCTTGTCGTCGGCGTGGTAGTCGCTGATGTCCAGCGTCGCCTTCCAGCCGGGGCTGACCTGCTCCTTGCCGTACTTGAAGCCCTTGCCCGCACCACTGGCCGAGCCGGTGTTGCCCTGGGCCACCTCGAACAGCGAGGCGCCTACCGCGAAGGGGTCGTTCTTGTCGGCAGTTTCCTTGCTGTGGGCCGGCACGTAGCCGTGGGTGAAGCCCTTGGCGGCCTTGTCGTCCTCGGTGGCGATGCCCATGTCCACCAGCTTGGGCTCGCCGGTGGCTTCGTCGTACATGATGTTGGCGGGCTTGATGTCGCGGTGCGTGACGCCCTGCTGCTGCATGAAGGCCAGGGCCTCGAGCGAACGCCGCATCGAGAACTGCAGCACGCCCCAGAATTCCTCCTCCTTGAGCGTGCCGGCCTCGCGCATCTTGCTCATGTCTTCCAGCGCCTTCGACATATCGCCGCCGGTGACGGCCTCCAGCACCAGGCCGGAGCGGTCGCCCACCTTCTGCATGCCGAGCGAGCGCACGATGTTGGGATGCGGCCCGACCTTGGCGTAGATGTCGGCCTCATGATCCAGCCCGCCGCCGGTCTTGAGCACCAGCGGCGGCGCGCCGGCGTCGGTGGAGTTCATCAGGTTGATCGCGCCCATGCCGCCGGCACCCACCTTCTTGCCGACCTGGTAGGTGTCTAGCCTGGCGGCGTCGCGCCATTGCTTTTCTTCGTCCTTCCAGCCCTTGATCTGCGTGGCTGACACGATGGCGCCGTCGGCCACCTTCTTGCGGTGCTCGCCCAGCTTGGCATCGCTCACCGCGGCCAGCGCCACCACGTCGCCGACCCGCTTGACGGCCTCGCCGTAGCGGCCGCGCTCGGCCTTGTCGTTGATGTCCGACATGATGTCGGCCAGTTGCAGGCGCTTTTGCGCATGGGCCTTGACCTGGTCGATCTGCGGCTTGGCGCGCAGCAGCGCGGCGGTCAGGTCGTCCCGGGTGACCGCGGTGTTGCCGTCGTCATCGGCGCCGCCGGCAGACCCGGAGGACGCTTGCTCCAGGCTGTCGTCCTCGTTGTCGGGCTGGTTCTCGAGCAGCTCGACGTTGGCCACCCGCAGCCCGTTGTCGGCCGAGAGCTTGCGCAGCGCCTTCAGCAGGTTGCTCGGCGCGGTGCCGACGACACGCACCTTGAGCGTCTTGTCGTCCAGCCCGATGCGGCCCTTGCAGGACTGCTTGCTCTTGGCGCCCTTGCGTGCCTCGTTGATCTCGGAGACGGCGATGGGCTTCTTGGCCAGCAGCAGCAGCGGCTCGCCGCTCGCGCCCTCGGGGCAGTACCAGAGCCAGAGGTCCTTGCCTCGCTCGCCTTCCAGCTTGCGGATTTCGGCAAAAGCGAGCTTGAGCGGCAGGGTCATGGGCGTCTCCCGTGGAAAGGCGGTGCGGACAAAGCCGCAAAACTATAAGGCTGCGCGCCCCGGCCGCCAAGGCCCCCGCTCCCCTAGACTCGCGAGGCCCGGTGCGCGGGATGGCAGGTCAACCGAGGTTGCGCCAGATCTGCCAGGCCGCCCAGCCGTAGAAGGCGAGCGGGAACAGGATCAGGCAGTAGTGGTCGATGCGGAAGGCGAGCGCCTCCTTGCCCGCGACCTCCAGCTTCAGGCAGACCGCCGAGACCAGCAGCGTCGCGAAGATGAAGGCCAGCGCGATCATGTGCATGGTGTCGGCCACCGTCATCACGCCCGAGTCGGGCACCGAGGCCGAGACCACGAAGGCGCTCGCCGCCACCGCGAAGAGCGAGCCCACGCCCATGCCGAAGCGCGCGTCCAGGTCCGAGGGCTTGACCATGAAGGCCACGAAGGCCACCGCGGTGGCCAGCAGCACGGTGCTGAGCAGCTTCAGCGCCGAGCCGTAGCTGTCGCGCTCTATGCCCATCGAGAAGATGAAGCGCGAGAAGCGGCTCTCGGCATTGGTCGCCAGCGTCAGGTCGCCATAGTTGGAGTGATAGACCTTGGTGACCACCTGCGTCTCGAAGCGGCCGGGTGTCCAGCCGGCCATGTCGATCTCGTCGCCCAGGCGGGAGTTGGCGGTGTCGGACACGAAGACCATGTCCTTGGTGCCGAGGTCGCTGTCCTCGAGGTAGGCCTGCATGCGGTGGGCGTCGAACGGGAAGCGGGCGAGCTGCCAGTTCTCGGCCATCGTGGCCTCGATGCGGGCCGAGGCATAGTTCAGGTCGCCGATCTTCTTCTCGACCACGCTGGTCTTGTTCTCGACCTTGCCGTTGACGATCTCGAAGCTCTCCAGCGGCTTGTAGTCGGCCAGCGCGCCTTCGGCCTTCCAGCGGAACCAGACGAAGAAGTCCAGCGTGTACTTGTTGTCCTTGAAGTCCAGGTCCTGGATCTTGTTGACATAGGCACCGACCACCACCTGCGCGGGCTCGGCGCGGCACCAGCCGGCCGCCAGGCCCAGGGTCAGGAACACCAGCGTGGCCATCGCACGTCGCAGCATCGTTGAACTCCTCGCGTGGCCGCGACGGGCCGCCCACGCACATGCCGAAAATTCCGAACGGCGGCCAGTGTAGTGGCGCAAGGGCGGCGCAGGTGTGGTTTAGCGATTGCAAAAAGGGCCGATAGACGGACGCGGCCCGCATCAGCGCGAAGCCCTGGTCGACGCCCGCAGAAGAAGACATCACCCCGCCGCAAGCCACGGTAAATAATGCCCCATGCCTGAGCAGTACCCCGTCCGAACGGCGCCGACGAGCGCCCGCCTTCACGAATCTTTGCGTCGTGCGGCGGCCCGCGGAGCACGGGCCGGCGGCGCTCTGCTGGCAGGCCTGGCATTGGCCGGCAGCGCGCTCGCCGCGGCCTCGGGCGTGGTGACCATCGTCGACGTGGAGTCGGGCCAGGCCGGCCAGGCCACCGTGCTGCGCGGCGTGGCACGCTTTCAGCTCGCCGAAGGCGTGCCGCTGCGGGAGGACGACATCGTCGAGGCCGGTGCGCAGGCCCGCTTGCTGCGGCTGGAGTTCGGCGACGGCCTGAGCGTCAGCGTCGGTCCCGCGAGCCGGGTCTGGATCGCCCCGCGCCTGCCGGGCGAGCGGGGCAAGGCGGCGCCGCGCTTTTACCTGCTGCAAGGCTGGGCCAAGGTGGACGCACCGGCCGACGGCATGCCGCGAAGCGCCTTTGCCACGCCGGCTTTCGACGCGGCCGGTGCCATCCGCGCGGTCGTGGTGGCGGTGTCGCCCGAGGGCGCACAGGTCTTCGCCGAGGCGGGCGAGGTGCGCCTGCAGGTGCCGGGTGCCGGCGGCTCATCCACGGCTTCGACGCTCAAGGCCGGCGAGCTCTGGTCGCGCAGCGGCGAGACCAAGGCGGTGCTCGCGCCGCGCCCGACACCGGCCTTCATCCAGCGCGTGCCCAAGGCCTTCCTCGACACGCTGCCGGCGCGTGCCGCGCTCTTCAAGGCCCGCGAGG
>DATHWJ010000377.1:0-4594 GCA_035460745.1 Ideonella sp.
GGGCGCAGCGACCGGTGTCGGCGCAGCCACAACCGGCTCAGGCTTGGGCACGACGATGGGTGCGGGCGTCTCGGGCAGGATGCCCTTGATCACCGGCTCCTGCTTGGCCTTGGCCTTCTCGCGCCGGGTGATGCCGACCTCGTCGTCCGGCTCCTCGATCATCGAGTAGCTGACCTGCAGGTTCTCGAGACGCGGGTCGTCGTGGCGCAGGCGCTCCAGGCGGTAGTTCGGTGTCTCCAGGTGCTTGTTCGGCACCAGCAGCACAGTGATGCGCTGCTTCAGTTCGATCTTGGTGATTTCGGTGCGCTTCTCGTTCAGCAGGAACGAGGTCACTTCCACCGGCACCTGCACGTGCACGGCGGCGGTGTTGTCCTTCATCGACTCTTCCTGAACCATGCGCAGGATCTGCAGCGCGCTCGATTCGGTGTCGCGGATGTGGCCGGTGCCGTTGCAGCGCGGGCAGGTGATGTGGCTGCCTTCGGAGAGGGCAGGGCGCAGTCGCTGGCGGGAGAGTTCCAGCAGGCCGAACTTGCTGATCGAGCTGAACTGCACGCGGGCGCGGTCGAAGCGCAGCGCGTCGCGCAGCCGCTGCTCCACCTCGCGGCGGTTCTTGGACTCCTCCATGTCGATGAAGTCGACCACGATCAGGCCGCCCAGGTCGCGCAGCCGGCATTGGCGGGCGATCTCGTCGGCGGCTTCGAGGTTGGTGCGGGTGGCGGTCTCTTCGATGTCGCTGCCGCGCGTCGAGCGGGCCGAGTTGACGTCGATGGAGACCAGCGCTTCGGTGTGGTCGATCACGATCGCGCCGCCCGAGGGCAGGTTCACCGTGCGCGAGAACGCGGTCTCGATCTGGTGCTCGATCTGGAAACGGCTGAACAGCGGCGCGTCATCCCGGTAGCGCTTCACGCGATTGGCCGTCTCCGGCATCACGTGGTTCATGAACTGGTGCGCCTGCTCGAAGATATCGTCGGTATCGATCAATATCTCGCCGACATCCGAGGTGAAGTAATCGCGGATCGCGCGTATCACCAGCGACGATTCCTGGTAGATCAGGAATGCGCCCTTGCCCACCTTGGAGGCGCCGTCGATGGCGTCCCACAGCTTGAGCATGTAGTTCAGGTCCCACTGCAGCTCGGCGGCCGAGCGGCCGATGCCGGCGGTGCGTGCGATCAGGCTCATGCCCTTGGGGTATTCGAGCTGGTCGAGGTTTTCTTTCAGCTCTTCGCGGTCTTCACCCTCGATGCGCCGGCTCACGCCGCCGCCGCGCGGGTTGTTGGGCATCAGCACCAGGTAGCGGCCGGCCAGCGAGACAAAGGTGGTCAGTGCCGCGCCCTTGTTGCCGCGCTCTTCCTTCTCGACCTGGACCAGCAGCTCCTGGCCGTTGGCGATCGCGTCCTGGATGCGCGCGTCGCGGACGCTGACGCCCTCCTTGAAGTAGTTGCGCGAAATTTCCTTGAACGGCAGGAAACCGTGCCTGTCTTCGCCGTAATCGACGAAGCAGGCCTCCAGCGAAGGCTCGACGCGGGTGACGACGGCCTTGTAGATGTTGCCCTTGCGCTGTTCGCGGCCCTCGATTTCGGTCTCAAAGTCGATCAGCTTCTGGCCGTCGACGATCGCGAGGCGCCGCTCTTCCGGCTGCGTCGCATTGATCAGCATGCGTTTCATGTGCTCTCCTTCCTCGCACCGGCCTTTGCCGGGCCGGCACGAACGTGACAGCGCGCCGGCCCTGTTGCCAGACCCGGCAGCACCTCAACCGATGCACGAGAAAGAAGGAATGACGCCGGAAGAAGGAATCGCCCTGGACTGCCTGGTACCGCTATGGCGGTCAGCGTGGCAGCGTTGGCGCGTGCGGCGCAGCGGTGCGGGTCACGGCGCTAGGGTCCTGCCTGCCGCAGCCGGGCGCCGAGCGCTGCGGGCTGCACCCAGCCGCCGGACGGCCGCACCGGCTGGGAGCCGGGGCCTTTCGTCAGCGGGAGGGGATGGACGGGAGGACAACATGCGCGAGTGACGCGTACTACTTCGACACCGGGGGCGAAAGCCGCTGCGGGTTGCGCGGTGGTCTTCGTCCCCGAAATAAACCTTGATGGATTCCCTGAGGTCAGGGCGGCACATCCGATATTTCTCTGCCACCTTCATCGTTGCGCCCGTCGGACCACTTTGGGATCCGCCATTGCGCCGCATCAAAAGGTGTTGCATCAACCTTGAATGCGCGCTGCTTTCAGCGCGCATCACCACGATAAGTCTGTACCTGCCCGGTTAAACTCTGAAAAATCAAGCACTTACGGCCCAATCGTGGCATCGATGATTATAAAGGCCAAATTCCCGCCCGCTGCGCCCCGCAGCCAGGAATCCGGGTTGGCCCCAGGCGCGAGGCCAGCGTCGGCGCCGCAATCGCCCCAGGCGCCCCAGGCGCCCCAGGCGCCCACCCCGCCGTCGCTCCAGGTGAGGCAGCTCACCGTCGACGACGGCTCTGCCGGCCAGCGGCTCGACAACTTCCTGCTGCGCGAACTCAAGGGCGTGCCCAAGACCCATGTCTACCGCATCATCCGCTCCGGCGAGGTGCGGGTGAACAAGGGCCGGGCCGCCACCGACACCCGGCTCGAAGAGGGCGACGTGGTGCGGGTGCCGCCGGTGCGCCAGGCCGCGCCCGAGGCCGAAACCGCCGCCACCGCCGTGCCGCCGCGCGAGTTCCCGGTGCTGTTCGAGGACGAGCACCTGCTGGTGATCGACAAGCCGGCCGGCGTCGCGGTGCACGGCGGCAGCGGCGTCAGCTTCGGGGTGATCGAGCAACTGCGCCGGGCCCGGCCACAGGCCAGGTTCCTGGAGCTGGTGCACCGGCTCGACAAGGAAACCTCCGGCGCACTGCTGCTGGCCAAGAAGCGCAGCGCGCTGACTGCGCTGCAAGACCAGTTCCGCCAGCGCGAGACCGGCAAGACCTACGCCGCGCTGGTGATAGGCACCTGGCCGGCGGCCAGGAAGGTGGTCGACGTGGCGCTGCACAAGTACCTCAACGCCGACGGCGAGCGCCGCGTGCGCGCGGTCGAGCAAGACCATGCCGACGGCCGCCGCTCGATCTCGCTGGTCAAGGTGGTGCAGGCCTACGGCGCCTTCACCCTGCTGGATGTGACCATCAAGACCGGCCGCACCCACCAGATCCGCGTCCACCTGACAAGCGAGGGCCACGCCATCGTCGGCGACGACAAGTACGGCGACTTCGCGCTCAACAAGGCGCTGGCCGCCGGCAAGCAGGTGCCCGGGGTCAAGTTCGACCGCATGTTCCTGCATGCCCGCCGCCTGGCGTTCGACCACCCGTCTACCGGCGCGCGTATCGAGTTGGCCGCGGCGCTGCCGGCCGAATGCGAGACACTCCTGAAATGCCTGCAGGCCTCCCAGACATGACCGACAGACCCCGCCGCTTCGACCTGATTGCCTTCGATTGGGACGGCACGCTGTTCGACTCCACCGCGCTGATCGTGCGCTGCATCCAGAACGCCTGCCGCGACCTCAGCGTGGCGGTGCCGGACGACGAGCGCGCCGCCTACGTGATCGGCCTGGGCCTGCACGAGGCGCTGCAACACGCGGTGCCCGCCCTCACGCCCGAGCAGGTGCCGGCCCTGGCCGCCCGCTACCGCCACCATTACTTCGCCAGCCAGCACGAGCTGTCGCTGTTCCCCGGCACGCTGGCGATGCTGCATGCACTGAAGCAGCGCCACCACTGGCTGGCGGTGGCCACCGGCAAGAACCGCCGCGGCCTGGACGAAGCGCTGGCCACGACCGAGCTGCGCGGCCTGTTCGACGGCAGCCGCACGGCCGACGAGACCTTCTCCAAGCCACATCCGCGCATGCTGCAGGAGCTGATGCGCGAGTTCGGCGCGGCGCCCGAGCGCACGCTGATGATCGGCGACACCACCCACGACCTGCAACTGGCGCTGAACGCCGGCGCGGCCTCCGTCGGCGTCGGCTTCGGCGCGCACGACCACGCCTCGTTCGAGAGCCTGAACCCGCTCTTCATCGCCCACTCGACCGCCGAACTGCAGGCCTGGCTGCTGGCCCATGCGTGAAGGCGCGGCATGAAGGTCCTGGCCGAGCAGCACCTGTGCGCGAGCAGCGCGCTGGCCGAGCGCGGCCCGGCACTGGTTTTCGACGTGGTGCTGTGGCGCGAGCCGGCGCGCGCCTTCGCGATGCGCTTCGACGGCCGCGTGGTGGCCTACATGAACCGCTGCGCCCACGTGCCCACCGAGATGGACTGGCAGCCCGGCGAGTTTCTCGACATGGACAAGCGCTGGATCATCTGCAGCATCCACGGCGCCACCTACGAGCCGGCGAACGGCCGCTGCGTCGGCGGCCCCTGCCGCGGCCAGCGCCTGATGCCGCTGGCCGTCAGCGAGCGCGACGGCGAGGTCTATTGGTATCCTGACCCCGACATCCAGCCGGTCGCCTTCGACTGACCGGCCAGCCCCCTTTTTTCATCCCCGCCTCCCGCATTTCCTTTTGCGACGCAGCCCGACTGCGACCCCGACATGAGCACCCCCGAGCGCCCCAACGACCCCGCCCTGCCCGACGAGCCCGGCCCACCGGCCCTGCCCACCGACGG
>DATHWJ010000378.1:0-4455 GCA_035460745.1 Ideonella sp.
GCGGTCTTGCCGCGCATAGCCGAAGTAGGGGATCACGGCCGTCACGCGGCGGGCCGAGGCGCGCTTCAGTGCATCGACCATGATGCACAGTTCCATCAGGTTCTCGTTCGTCGGCGCGCAAGTTGACTGGACGACGAACACATCGCGCGCGCGGACGTTCTGCTGGATCTCGACCGTGACCTCGCCGTCGGAGAAGCGGCCGACCGAGGCCTTGCCCAGTTCGGCGCCCAGGTGGGAGGCGATCTGTTGGGCCAGCACTGGGTTGGCATTGCCAGTGAACAGGACGGTGTTGAACAGCACGTCGGTAACTCCGGAGGGGTCGGGGTGGGATCCAGTCAGCGGGCGTTGGGTGCGTCGTTGCGGCGGACGTAGAGCGAGCGCGTTGGGCTGAGCTAGAGGGCCGCGGTCGAGGCGGGCAGCAGGATCCTGGAGACCAGCACCGCGCTCGGGGGGCGGTGCTGTCATGAAGAAATTTGGCAGGGGAAGAAGGATTCGAACCTTCGCATGTCGGAATCAAAATCCGATGCCTTAACCAACTTGGCGACTCCCCTACACAGGAGACAGCTGATGCTGCCCCCTCAAACCGTTTTCAGCCTGCCCACCCGGCCAGCGGGTGCTCTTGCAAGCTGCGGCACAACCGACCTACCCAGCCATCCGGCAGATCTCCGAGAAGATCGCCCTCCGGCTTTATCGCCGTGGATGGGTCCGTCGCACCGTCTTTTCCTGGCCACATGTTGGGCGTCATGCCGGGCATGTTCGCGAAAACCGCACTGCCCGAGCCCGTCATCCGGCTGTTGCCGAACCGGGCCTCAAGCCACCGGGCTGCTTGGCTCACCTCCGGGCATACAGCCTCGGCGGCGCTTTGCAGATCGTTGCGGCCAAAATGCTGAAGCCCTGCTTTCGCAGCGCCCTGCATGTCTCCAAGAAAGCCTGCTAGTGTAGCAGCTTCAGAATTGCGAATCAGCAAGGGGCTGGAAAAAATCGCTTGCGTGGCGATCGCGACCGGCGGTTTGACCACCACGAAGCGCTGCGCCGGCAGCTCGATGGGGCTGAGTTTTTCGCCTATGCCCTCGACGAAAGCGGTCTGCCCGCCGATGAAAAAAGGCACGTCCGCGCCCAGCCGCGCGCCCAGCGCCAGCAGGCGCTCGCGCGGCCAGCCCAGGCCCCAGAGCCGGTTCAGCGCCAGCAGCACGGTGGCGGCGTCGGAGCTGCCGCCGCCCAGGCCGGCGCCCCAGGGCACCTGCTTGGCGATGGAGATGTCGGCGCCCAGCGTGCAGCCGCTCTCATGCTGCAGCGCGCGGGCGGCCTTCAGGCAGAGGTCCTCGGGCGGCAGCGCCGGGCCGAGGTCGTGGCGCTGCAGCAGGCCGTCGCTGCGCCGCTCGATCTGCAGCGTGTCGGCCCAGTCGATCAGCACGAAGACCGACTGCAGCAGGTGGTAGCCGTCGGTGCGCCGGCCGATGACGTGCAGGAACAGGTTCAGCTTGGCCGGCGCCGGCAGGTCGTACAGGGAGGTCAGGCTCATCGTGTGGTGTCGGCCGGTTGGTTCACACCTGCTCAGCGGTCCAGCTTGGCGCGCAGCGTCACGGCGGGGGAAGCGGCGCGCTGCGCCACGACCAGTGCGTCGCTGGCGAACTTCGCCAGGTCGATGCGCCAGCCGAGCTGCGTGAAGCCCTCGGGCTGCGGCTCGGCCGGTGCACCCGGCCAGGCGCGGCCGGCCAGCCAGTCGCCCAGCGCGGCCAGCGGCACTTCTTCGCCCAGCGCTTCGCGCGAGAGCGCGGCCAGGTCGGGGAAGCGGCGCGGGCCGTCGCCGGTGTCCAGCTCCGCGCCGTCGGGCGCCCAGCGGGCCAGCGCCACCTGCGTGCCTATCGGGCTGATCAGCTTGAGCCGGCCCTGGGCCGCGTCGCCGCTCAGCTCGAAAGCGGCGCTGAGCGACTGGGCGATGGCCTGTGGCGTGGCCGCGACGTTGACGGCCAGCCGGCCACTCACGGTGCTCATGCCGCCAGGCCCCGGCGCGGGCAGCGTGCTGCACCCGGCCACCCAGAGCGCCAGCGACGCGACCAAGCCGGCCCGGCGCAAGCCGCGGCGCACTCTCCAGGCCAGGCGCATCAGAGCGAGACCTTCAAGCGCTTCAGCGTCTCGCGCAGCACCTCGTTGTCGGCCTCGCGGGCCCGGCCTTCGCGCCAGACGCGCAACGCCTCGTCGCGCTCGCCCATGCTCCACAGCACCTCGCCCAGGTGGGCGGCGACCTCGACATGCGGCCGGGCGGCGAGCGCCTGGCGCAGCAGCCGCAAGGCCTCGTCGCGGTTGCCGAGCTTGTATTCGACCCAGCCCAGGCTGTCGGCGATGAAGGGGTCGGTGGGCGACAGCGCGGCGGCCTTCTGCACCAGCACCTTGGCTTCTTCGAGGCGGATGTTGCGCTCGGCCAGCGAGTAGCCCAGCGCGTTGTGGGCATGCTGGTCGTCGGGCTTGAGCGTGATCACGCGGCGCAGCAGCGCCTCCATGTCGTCGTAGCGGGCCAGCCGCTCGGCCACCATCGCCAGCTCGTACATCAGCACCGTGTCGTCGGGGTTCTGGCGCACGCCGCCGAGCAGCAGCTCGTAGGCCTCGGCCCAGAGCTTGCGGTCGCGCAGCAACTGCGCCTCGGCCAGCAGGCGGGCGCGCGGGGTGGGATCGTCGCGCGCGGTGCCGGTGCGCACCAGCTCGCGGGCCTGCTTGAGCTGGCCTTGGCGCGCCATCAAGCCGGCCTTGCGCACCAAGTAGGCCAGGTCGATGCGGCTGCTGTCTATCTTGGCCAGCGCCTGGGCGGTTGCCTTGTCGTCGCCAAGCTGCTCGTAGGCATTGGCAAGCAACTCGTAGGCCAGGTCGTTGGCGTTCTGCGCGCTGGCGGGCTCGTCGTCGCCGTCGTCGGTCTTGGCCGGGTCGGCGTGGGCGGCGGTGGCCGGCGGCTGCGCCGCGCTGTTCAGCGCGAGGAAGCGGTTCAGCGCGGTGACGGCCTCGCGCGGCTCGCGCAGGTCCACCAGGTAGGCGCCCAGGCTGAGCCAGCCTTGCGCCAGCTCGGGCTGCTGCGCCAGCGCCAGGCGCAGCTGGGCGACGGCTTCACCGATGCGCTGGCGCTGGTCCAGCGTGCGCACATAGGCCAGCCGCACGGGGGCCAGCGCGTCGCCGCGCGCCAGGTAGGCCTGCACGACCTGCTCGGCGGCCGGCTGGCTGGGCATCAGCTCCAGCGCCAGCAGCACCGGGCCGGGGGCTGCGGGATCCTGGGCTGAGGCGCGGCTGAGCAGCTCCAGCGCACGCGCCGGGTTGCCGGCGGCCAGTGCCAGGCGGCCCAGCGCCGTGTGGGCGGCGGTGCGGGTGGTGGCCTCGTCGAGATAGGGCGCCAGCGCTGCTTCAGCCGCGGCCAGGGCCTTGGGCTTGTCGGCCATCTCGGCGAAGAAGCGCGGCACGCCAGCGATCACCGCCGCGCGGTCGGCCGCCGGTACCTGCTGGATCAGCAGCCGCAGCGGCTCGGCCACGTCGGCCGGTCGGTCCAGCGCCACCAGCAACTGCACCTCGGTCCGTATGGCCTCGGTCGATTCCGGCAGCGTGCTGCGCCAGGCGCGCACACCGGCCAGCGCCCGCTCGCCCGAGCGGCCCTTGACGGCCAGCTCGATCGCGCGCTGGAACAGCGCCGGGTCGCGGCTGCGGCGGGCGGCGTCCAGCATCACCTCGAAGGCGT
This sequence comes from Ideonella sp., assembly GCA_035460745.1. GTDB lineage: Bacteria > Pseudomonadota > Gammaproteobacteria > Burkholderiales > Burkholderiaceae_C > Ideonella. The sequence continues at coordinate 3,716 of DATHWJ010000378.1, forward strand.
TGTCCGCGCGGCCGGCCTCGGCCTCCATCTCGCCCACCAGCAGTTGATAGAACATCGGCGCGTCGAGCGACGAGTTGTCGGGCGCCGAGGCCGGCGTGCCGGGCGCGCTGGCGGCCAGTGCGGGTGCAGCGGGCGGCGCATCGGGCACTGAGGGGGCCTGCGCGGCGGCAGCCAGCGCCGTGGAGAGCGCCAGCGCCAGCAGCGTCGAGCGCGCGCCGCGCCACGGGGGGGCGGCGTCGGCAGCGTGAGCCGCGGGTCGGGCATGGGGTGGCGTCATCGTCTCTCCTGTAGCGGGCCATTTTAGGTGGCCCGTGTTTCTGCCAGGTAGCGCCCGATAATCCCGCGATGCCTGAGTTGCCTGAAGTCGAAGTCACCCGCCGCAGCGTCAGCCGCATCGCCGGCGCGCGCGTGCTGGCACTCAAGCTGGGCAAGCCGCTGCGCTGGCCGCTCGGCTGCGACCCGGCCTCGCTGGTGGGCCTGCGGGCCGGCGAGGTGGGCCGGCGCGGCAAGTACCTCTGGTTGCCGCTGGCCGGCGAGGCCCCGCCGCCGCAGGGCGCGGGCGGGTTGCTGTGGCATCTCGGCATGTCGGGCTCGCTGGCCTTCGGCGAGGCGCTGGGGCCGGGCGGCAAGCATGACCATGTCGAGCTGGTCACCGACCGGGGCTCGCTGCGGCTGACCGACCCGCGCCGCTTCGGTGCGGTGGTCTGGGCGCCCTCGCTGGCGCAGCAGCCCGCGCTGAA
>DATHWJ010000379.1:0-2199 GCA_035460745.1 Ideonella sp.
GGCCCTGGCCTTCGCGGCCGCGGGCAAGGTCAAGGCCGACATCGAGCTGCAGCCGCTGTCGGCCATCAACCAGGTCTTCGAGCGGCTGGCGCACGGCGAGGTGGCGTCGCGGGTGGTGATCGACTTTGCGCGGGGGTGAGCCGGGGTTGAGCGGGTGCTGAGCGGGGTTCAGCGCGACGCCGGCCGGCACGACCCCGCCCCGGTCGCGGGCGATCAGGCGGCGTGCTTCTTGACCCAGGCCACGTACTGGTCCATCCAGCCCTGCAGGAACTTCCTGCTGCCTTCGCCGATGTTGCCGGCGTCGTCGAACAGCCCCTCCTTGGCATGGATGAAGGCCTCGGGCTGGCCCAGCGTGGGCACGTCGAGGTAGGCCAGTACGTTGCGCAGGTGCTGCTGCGCCAGCGCGGTGCCCACCGCGCCGACCGAAGCCCCCAGCACGCCCGCGGGCTTGCCGGCCCAGGCGCTCTGGCCATAGGGGCGCGAGGCGTGGTCGATGGCGTTCTTCAGCACGCCGGGCATGGAGCGGTTGTACTCGGCCGTCACGAAGAGCAGGCCCTGCGCCGCCGAGATCTCGGCCTTCAGCCGCTTCACCGCATCGGCCTGCTGGGCGTCGTCGTCCTGGTTGTAGAGTGGCAGGTCGCCGATCTCGAGCTGCTTGAAGCTGAAGTCCGCCGGCGCCAGCCGCGCCACGGCCGTGGCCAGCTTGCGGTTGAAGGAGTCGCGGCGCAGGCTGCCGACGACGACGGCGATCTGGTATGAGCTCATGAGGATCTCCTGGGCAGTTGACGAGCCCCGGCAGCATAGCTTTGCCGGCGTTTGCGCGCGGCAACGGCCGCTTTCACCGTCGAACGCTGCGGGGCATCAATCCCAGTAGCCCTCCCGGTCGTAGGCGGCGTGCAGCTTCTTCTCGTAGTCGCGGCTCATGGCGGCGCGCTCGTCGTACTCGGGGCTGGTCTTGACCTGCTCGCGGGTGAGGGCGGTGTGCACGGTCCGCGCGACCCAGTCGATGCGCTCTATCCAGCGGGTGGCCAGCAGCACCTTCTTGCCGCCCGGCCACCAGTTGCGCGTGTCCACCACCAGGTAGCGGATGGCCCAGGACTCGTCGTCGAAGATGAAGTCCTTGACATGGCCGATGCTGTCGTCGGTGGCCTGGATGTCGTAGCCGGTCACCGCGTCGCTGCTGCGCAGCCGGCGGTTCTGCGCGGTGACGTCTTCGTCGCGCACCTGCTCGTTCTCCTTCTCGCCCAGCGGCGCTGCGAAGGGCGGCGTCAGCAGCGGCAGGCCGCTGGCGCCCCAGAGATCGCCGCCGGCCCAGTACTCGGGGTAGGTGTAGTAGCGCAGGAAGTCGCGCTCGTGCTGGTGGGAGACCGGCAGCTGGGTGTCGATGACGGGGCTGTCCTCCACCTGCTGGCGGCTCAGCGAGACCTCGATGAGGTTGCCGCTGCCCAGCGGCTGCTGCACCGAGTAGGGCGAGACCAGCACTTCGCGCCCGGCGATCCAGTTGCCGGTGTCGATCACGAGATAGCGGATGACCCAGGCGTGGTCGTCGAAATAGACCTCCTTGACGTGGCCGATCTCGCCGTCGGTGGCGGCGATCTTCGATCCGTCGAGTCGATTGACGCTGTTCCACATGGCGTTGCTCCGGTAGTCCTGGCCCGCATACAGCTTGCGCCCGGACGGCCGGACCGTGTGTAGGACGATTTGCCGTCTGCGGGCGGGTGGTGCAGCGCGGCGCCGGCCGCCGGCTTGTGGAGCCGCCCGGCGGCCCCATCTGGGAGCCGTGGCCTGCCCGATTGGCGGGGGCGGGCCTGGCTGGTCGGCGGAGGCGCGCCGGCCGGCAGGCGCGCACGATGCCGCCACTGCCTCCACTTCGCCGCCCGCGGCCTTGCACCATGAACAGCTTGCATCCCTCTCCTGACTTGCCCGACGCCGTCGAGCGCGTGGCCGCCTCGGTCGTGGGCCTGGCTGCGCGCCGCCACGGCGGCTCGGGCGTGCTGTGGCGCGAAGGCGTGGTGGTCGCCAGCGCCTCGGTGCTGTGGCGGCTCTCGCAGGTGTCGCAGGTGTCGCAGGCCCCGCGGGTGGCGCTGGTGCTGCCCGACGGCGAGCAGGTCGAGGGCGAGCTGCGCGGCCTGGACGGCGGCACCGACCTCGCGGCCATCACGGTCACCGGCGGCGCGCTGCCGCTGCCCGAGCGGGTAG
>DATHWJ010000380.1:0-11257 GCA_035460745.1 Ideonella sp.
CGGCTCAGCCGCTCGGCGTCGAACTGCTCGGTGGTGTGCGCATCCTGCGGCACGCAGTCTTCGTTGGGGATCTCGCGGGCCCGGGCCGAGAGCTTTTCTATGGCCTGCCAGAGCAGCGCGATCTGGTGCTCGTGGCCCGAGGCGTTGTCGATCAGGCCCTTCATCGCCTGCGCCACCGGGTCGTCGCCGTTGGTCACGCCGTAGGCCGAGAAGCCCATGCGGGCGGCCGCCTCCTCGCGCGAGGCATCGACCTGGGCGGCGATGATGCGGGCCGGGTTGCCGACCGCCGTGGCGCCTGCCGGCACCGGCTTGGTGACCACAGCGCTGGAGCCGACGCGCGCGCCCTCGCCCACCGTGAAACCGCCCAGCACCGCGGCATGCGCGCCGATGATGACGTTGGCGCCCAGCGTCGGGTGGCGCTTGGCGCCCTTGACCAGCGAGGTGCCGCCCAGCGTCACGCCCTGGTAGATGGTGCAGCCGTCGCCGATCTCGGTCATCTCGCCGATCACCACGCCCATGCCGTGGTCGATGAAGACGCGCCGGCCTATCGTGGCGCCAGGGTGGATCTCGATGCCGGTGAACATGCGGCCCAGGTGCGAGGTGAAGCGCCCCAGCCACTTGAAGCCGTGTGTCCAGGCCCAGTGGGCGCGGCGGTGCAGCACCAGCGCGTGCAGGCCGGGGTAGCAGGTCAGCACCTCCCAGGTGCTGCGCGCGGCGGGGTCGCGCTCGAGGATGCAGGCGATGTCTTCTCGGAGTCGGGAGAACATGGTCAGGTCCCTTCAGCGGGGCTCGAATGGTGGGGATCGCTCGCAAAACGAGCAAGGATATTCAGCGCCGTTTCAGTGTAATGCGCGCGCCCCGCACGCGCTTGCCGGCTCAGGAGCCGGCCTCAGCAGGCGGAGGGATAGCCGCGGCGCGCTGCACCGCGCGGGCGATGCCGCGCAGGATGTGCACCTCCTCGGTGCTCAGCTCGGCGCGGTTGGCCAGGCGGTTCAGCCGCGGCATCAGCTTGCGCGGCGCGGCCGGGTCGAGGAAGTCGATCTGCACCAGCATCTCCGCCCAGTGCGCCAGCAGCCCCTGCACGGCCGTGATGTCGGCGCGCGACGCGGCCGGCGTGCGCGGCGCCACGCCGAAGCCGCCGAGCGCCTGGCGCCACTCGTAGGCCAGCACCTGCGCGGCCTGCGCCAGGTTCAGCGAGCCGTAGGCCGGGTCGGTGGGAATGCTGAGGCAGGCGTGGCAGCGGTAGACGTCGTCGTTGGCCATGCCGAAGCGCTCGCCGCCGAAGACGAAAGCGACGCGGTGGCCCTCGTGCGCCAGCCCGGCGAAGCGCTCGCGCGGCGCAAAGGTGGGCGGGCCGAAGTCGCGCGGCGTCATCGCGGTGGCGCAGGCGTAGGTGACGCCGTCCAGCGCCTCGGCCAGCGTGGCCACGATGCGGGCGCGCACCAGGATGTCGGCCGCGCCGCTGGCCATCGCCACCGTCTCCTCGCGCGAGAGCACGTCGTCGAAGCGCGGCGCCACCAGCACCAGCTCGGCAAAGCCCATCACCTTCATCGCCCGCGCCACCGAGCCGACGTTGCCCGGGTGGCTGGTGTGCATCAGCACGAAGCGGGTGGTGTCGCGCGGTAGGCGCGGCGGGCTTGGCGGGGCGGAAACGTTAGTCCGTGGGTCGTTCTGCGGGTTTTGGAGCATGTGCGGGGCGGCGAGCGGCTAAAATGCGCGGTTCGCTGCGACGGATTGTCGCTGCCCCGTTCTTTGTCGCCGCCAGATCGCCCCTCCCCTTTTCTTGCCGAACCGCAGGTCGCCCCATGTCGCAAGCACTCCACCCCATGCTCAACATCGCCATCAAGGCGGCCCGCGCAGCAGGGGCGATCATCAACCGCGCTTCGCTCGACATCGACGTGCTGAAGGTCAGCAGCAAGGGCGCGAACGACTTCGTCACCGAGGTCGACCAGGCGGCCGAAGCCGCGATCATCGACATCCTGCTCACCGCCTACCCGGGCCACGCCATCCTGGCCGAAGAGTCGGGCCGCGAACACGGCTCCAAGGACAGCGACTTCCTGTGGATCATCGATCCGCTGGACGGCACCACCAACTTCATCCACGGCTTCCCGGTCTATGCCGTCTCCATCGCGCTCGCCTTCCGCGGCGTGGTGCAGCAGGCCGTCGTCTACGACCCGACCCGCAACGACCTCTTCATGGCCTCGCGCGGCCGCGGCGCCTTCATCAACGACAAGCGCCTGCGCGTCTCCAAGCGCACCCGGCTGGCCGACGCCCTGGTGGGCACCGGCTTCCCGTTCCGGAAGGGCGACAACTTCCAGCGCTACCTGAAGATGATGGAGGCCGTGATGCCGGCCTGCGCCGGGCTGCGCCGCCCGGGCTCGGCCGCGCTGGACCTGTGCTACGTGGCGGCGGGCTACTACGATGGATTCTTCGAGGCCGGCCTGCAGCCCTGGGACATCGCGGCCGGCTCGCTGATGATCACCGAGGCGGGCGGCCTGATCGGCAACTTCACCGGCGAGGCTGATTTTCTTTACCAGCGCGAGGTCGTGGCGGGCTGCCCCAAGGTCTACGGCCAACTGGTACAGCTGCTGACGCCCTTCACCCGCATCCTGGCTGAAGAAGCCCCCGTGCCGGCCCCCGCGGCCCCGGCAGCGGCCCCCGAACGCAAGATGGTGCGGCTGCGCAAGAAGCCCGCCGACGCCGCTGGCGACACCCCGAAGGCCGGCGACGCGCCCTTCTGAGCCAGGCCGCAAGGCCTCACCGGCGACTGTCATATCGGCGGTGACAGAATCGCGCCCCATGCGCCGCTGGTTTTCATCGCTGCTGCTTGCCTGCCTGCTGGTCTCCCAGCAGGGCGGGCTGCTGCACGGCCTGGGCCATGCGCTGGCGGCGCTGGGCTCGGGGCATGCCCCCGCCGCCACCGCCCTGGCCGACATCGGCCAGCCGCCGCCCACCGACGAAGCCTGCAGCCTCTGCGAAGCCTTCGTGCAACTGGCGGGCGCCGTCACCCCCACCGTCGCGCCGCCCAGCCTGCTGGCCGGCCTGAGCCATGCGCTCGTGCCGGTGGCGCCGCTGCCCGCCGGCACCGCCAGCCTGCCCGCGCAGCGCAGCCGCGGCCCTCCCGCCGCCACCTGAAGCCCCAGCGCCCACCGACCCGCCCGGGCCGGTGAACCTGCCGCCAGCACAGCGCGCCGCAGCCAGCCTGCGGCCTTTGCGCCGTGCCTTCAGGACTCCCTTTTGATGAAAACCCTCCTCAGCACCGGCTTCGCCGGCCTGCTCGCGCTGCCGATGCTCGTGCACGCCGCGGGCCAGACGCCCCAGCATGCGCACGTGCACGGCATCGCGAAACTCGACATCGCGGTCGAGGCCAACACGCTCACCTTGCAACTCGAAGCGCCGCTCGACAACTTCCTCGGCTTCGAGCGCGCGCCGCGCACCGACGCCGAGCGCCAGCAGGCCGACGCCGCGGTCGCCAAGCTCAGGGCGGCCGACAAGCTCTTCCGCATCGACCCGGCGGCCGGCTGCACGCTCAAGTCGGTGGCGCTCAGTTCCAGCGCGCTCAAGCTGGGCCAGCCCGACCCGGCCGAAGAACAGGCCGGCCACGCCGACCTCGACGGCAGCTTCGAGTTCGCCTGCAAGGACGCCGCCAAGGCCAGCTACCTCGATGTCGGCCTGTTCGACTTCAAGCCGACCCAGCAGCTGCAGGTGCAAGTCGCCACGCCGGCGGGCCAGTTCAAACGCGATCTGAAGCGCCCGGCGCTGCGGATCTCGCTCGTCAAGTGAGGCCGGCACCGTGATACGCATCAAGGATCTGCATTACGCCTGGGCCCGCGGCGGGCCGGACTGCATCGCCATCCCGGCGCTGCACATCTCCGCCGGCAGCACCGTCTTCCTGCACGGCCCCAGCGGCGGCGGCAAGAGCACGCTGCTGGGCTTGCTGGCCGGCGTGCTGCTGCCGCAGCAGGGCGAGGTCAGCGTGATGGGCCAGTCGTGGAAGGCGCTCTCGGGCGCGCAGCGCGACCGCTTCCGCGCCGACCACGTGGGCTACATCTTCCAGCAGTTCAACCTGCTGAGCTACCTCAGCGTGCTGGACAACGTGCTGCTGCCCTGCCGCGTCTCCCCGCTGCGCCAGGAGCGCGCGGTGCGGGATGGCGGCAGCACCGTGGCGCAGGCCCAGCGGCTGCTGCAGCACGTCGGGCTGGACGAGGCGCTCTGGGACCGGCCGGCGCTGCAGCTCTCCGTCGGCCAGCAGCAGCGCGTGGCCGCGGCGCGCGCGCTGATCGGCCGGCCCGAGCTGGTGATCGCCGACGAGCCCACCTCCGCGCTCGACGCGCCGCTGCGCGACGGCTTCATGGCGCTGCTGCTGCGCGAGTGCGAGGCGGCCGGCAGCACGCTGGTCTTCGTCAGCCACGACGAGCGGCTGGCCGGGCGTTTCCAGAGCCGGCTGGCCTTGTCGACGATCAATGCGGCCACTTCGCGCGCAGCCGAGGCCAACGCATGAAGGCCATGCTCGATCTCGCGCTGCGCAGCGCCTGGAACCGCCGCATGACGCTCTCGCTGATCGTGCTCTCGATCGCGCTGGCCACGCTGCTGCTGCTGACCTTCGAGCGCGTGCGCACCGACGTGCGGGAGAACTTCTCGCAGTCGGTCAGCGGCACCGACCTGATCGTCGGCGCGCGCACGGGGGCGGTGCAGCTGATGCTCTACGCGGTCTTCCGCGTCGGCGGCGCGACCAACAACATCAGCATGAGCAGCGTGCAGGCGATCGCCCAGCAGCGCGCGGTCGACTGGGTGGTGCCGCTCTCGCTGGGCGACTCGCACCACGGCTACCCGGTGCTCGCCACCAGCAGCGCCTACTTCCAGCGCTTTCTCTATGGCGACCACCAGCCGCTGGCGCTGGCCCAGGGCCGGCCCTTCAGCGGCACGCTGGACGGCCTCTACGAGACCGTGCTGGGCGCCGAGGTGGCCGACGCGCTGGGCTACCGGCTGGGCGACAAGCTCACGCTCAGCCACGGTGCCGGCGCCATCCCGGGCGCCGAGCATGCCGACAAACCCTTCACCGTCGTCGGCGTGCTGGCGCGCACCGGCACGCCGGTGGACCGCACGCTGCACATCAGCCTGGAGGCGATGGAGGCCATCCACCTCGACTGGGTCGCCGGCGTGCCGATGCCGGGCATGAAGATCGCGCCCGAGCAGGCCCGCAAGTTCGACCTGGCGCCCAAGCAGGTCACCGCGGCGCTGGTCGGGCTGAAGAGCCGCGCCGCCGTCTTCCGCGTGCAGCGCGAGGTGGCCGAGTACGGCGGCGAGCCGCTGATGGCGGTCTTGCCCGGCGTGGCACTGGACGAGCTGTGGGACGTGGTGGCGGTGGGCGAAAAAGCGCTGCTGGGCATGTCGGCGATGGTCGCCGTGGTCAGCCTGATCGGGCTGGTCGCCGTGGTGCTGGCCGGGCTGAACGAGCGGCGGCGCGAGCTGGCGGTGCTGCGCGCCGTGGGCGCCGGGCCGCGCCAGGTGTTTTTGCTGCTGGCCGCCGAGGGCTCGCTGGTGACGCTGGCCGGCGCGGCGCTGGGCGTGCTCGCCACCGTGCTGCTGATCGCCGCCGCGGGGCCGGCCATCCAGGCGCGCTTCGGCGTGAGCCTTTCACTCTCCGCACCGACCGCCGCGCAGTGGCTGCTGCTGGCCGGTGTGGTCATCGCCGGCATGGGCGCCAGCCTGGTGCCGGGGTTTCGCGCCTACCGCCTCTCGCTGGCGGACGGGCTTTCACCGAGGGTTTGACGATGATGATGACGAAGAAACGACACCGCGGCCTGACCGCGGCGCTGCTCTGCGCGACGCTGGCCGGCGGCTCGCTGCTGGCCAGCCTGGCGGCCCAGGCCACCCCGGCCACGGCGAGCGCCAAGGCCGCCTACCGCGAGATCAAATGGGACGAGCTGGTGCCCAAGGGCTGGGACCCGACCAAGGCCTTCCGCGCGATGGACCTGGGGATGATGAACGACGGCGACCCGCGCAGCAATGCGATGCTCAAGCAGATGCGCGAGACCTGGGACAACGCCCCCACCAACGGCGAGCTCGACGGCGCCAGCGTGCGCCTGCCGGGCTACCTGGTGCCGCTGGAGGAGATCAAGGGCGAGATCAAGGAGTTTCTGCTGGTGCCCTACATGGGCGCCTGCATCCACTCCCCGCCGCCGCCCGCCAACCAGATCATCCACGTCAAGATGGACAAGCCGGCCAAGGGCCTGCGCATGATGGACGCGATCTGGGTCAACGGCGTGCTGAAGACCCAGCGGCTGGATACCGTGATGGGCGTCAGCGGCTACCGGATGGAGACAGCTTCGGCGGAGCTGTACGTGGAGCCCAAGCGCAAGTAGCGCCGGGCTGATGCCGCACGGCGCTGCGTGCGGCTCAAACGCTCAGGCCCCCAGCTTCAGGTGCTGGCCGTGCACCGCGCTGCCGGCCTCGGAGGCCAGAAAGGCGATGGCCTGCGCCGCCACCGCCAGCGGCACCCAGGCCGAGCGGTCGGCGTCGGGCATGGCCTGGCGGTTGGCGGGGGTGTCCATGATGGTTGGCGCGATGCTGTTGACGTTGATGCCCTTCTCGCGCACCTCCTGCGACAGCGACTCGACCAGGCGCTGCAAGGCGCTCTTGGAGGCGCTGTAGGCGGCCATCTGGGCGGCGCCCTTGGCGGCACCCGCGGCGCTCACCGCGATCAGCTTGCCGCCACCTTGCGCCAGCATCATCGGCACCGCGTCGCGCGCCAGGCTGACGAAGGACCAGGCGTTGAGGTTCATCATGCGCTCCCACGACGCGCGCGTGACCTGGTGCACCGCCTCGCCCATCTCGAAGCCGCCGGCCACGTGGACCAAAACGTCGAGCCGGCCGAAATGGCCGGCCAGGCGCTGCATCGCGGCGTGCACGCTGGCCTCGTCGCTGATGTCGGCGCCCAGCAGCAGGTGCGGCGCGGCGTCGGCCCGGCCGGCATAGAGCTTGCGCAGGCGCGCCTCGTCGCGGTCGAACAGCGCGACGCGGGCGCCCTGGCCGAGGAACAGCTCGACCACCGCCTGGCCGAGCGCGCCGGCAGCGCCGGTGATGGCGACGACGGGAGAAGTGGAGGGGTGGGTCATCTGGGGGCTCCTGAGGGGGTGGTCATTTCCTGGTGCCGGGCGCCGCGGCCAGCGCGGCCGCTTCGCGCAGCTTGTCCTTCTTGCTCTTGCGCTTGCCCTTGATGCCGCCGGTGGGGTCGGGCGCGTTCGCAGTCGCCTCCGTCTCGGCCGGCTCGAAACCGGCGATGCGCTCACGCGGCACGCGCTGCTGCTGGCGCTTTTCGATCAGCCGGAAGTGGGCCTCGGTCTCGGCGCTGACGAAGCTGATCGCCGTGCCGCTGCGGCCGGCGCGGCCGGTGCGGCCGATGCGGTGCAGGTAGTCGTCGGCCGAGCGCGGCAGGTCGTAGTTGACGACCATGGGCAGGTGGGCGATGTCGATGCCCCGGGCCGCCACGTCGGTGGCGATCACCACCTGCAGCGTGCTGGCCTTGAAGTCCTCCAGCACCCGCGTGCGCGCGCCCTGGCTCAGGTCGCCGTGGAAAGGCGCGGCCTGGATGCCGGCGCGGCTCAGCTTCTCGGCCACGTGCTCGGTGGCGTACTGCGTCGCGACGAACACCAGCACCCGGCTGGTGCCGCCCTCCTGCACCAGGTGGCGCAGCAGCTGCGTGCGCCGGCCGGCATCGACCTCGATCGCGCGCTGGTGTATCACCGGCGCGGTCTGCGGTGTGGCGGCCACCTCGATGCGGGTCGGCTGGTGCAGCAGCGTCTGCGCCAGCGCCTGCACGGCGGGTGGGAAGGTGGCGGAGAAAAACAGGTTCTGGCGCCGGCGCGGCAGCAGCGCGAGGATGCGCTCGAGCTCTTCGGCGAAGCCCAGGTCGAGCAGGCGGTCGGCTTCGTCCAGCACCAGGGTGGAGATGCCGAAGATGCGCAGCGCGTTGCTGCGCAGCAGGTCGAGCAGGCGCCCTGGCGTGGCGATCACCACCTCGGCGCCGCCGCGCAGCGCCATCATCTGCGGGTTGATCGACACGCCGCCGAACACCGGCACGATCTTGACCGGCTCCGGCAAGGCCTTGGCGTAGCGCGCCATGCTCTCGGCGATCTGCGCCGCCAGCTCGCGCGTGGGCACGAGCACCAGGGTCTGCAGCTCGCGCGGGGTCTGCCGGCCGCGCTCGGCGATCTTCTGCAGCAGCGGCAAGGCAAACGCCGCCGTCTTGCCCGAGCCGGTCTGCGCCGAGCCCAGCACGTCCTCGCCCCGCAGGATCGCCGGGATCGCAGCAGTCTGGATGGGCGTGGGCGCGAGGTACTGGCGTTCGGCCGTCGCGCGAACCAGGTCGGGCGACAGGCCCAGGGAGGCAAAGGGCATGGAGGTGTTCAGAGCGGCAGGCGAGGCGCCCGCGGGGCTGCGCATTGTCGCGCTTGCGGCGGGGCAGGCGCCGGCTCGTTCAGTCGCGGTCCGTGCACTGCGCAATCAGCTTCGCGTCGCCCGCGCTTGGCCGCAACTGCTCCACGGACTCCATCAGCCGCTTGGAACCCCGCGCGTTGCGCAGCAAATACGCCGTCTCGTCGAGTACAGCACCGTCCATCTGCTCGATGGTCTTGGCCACTTCTCCCGGCCTGTGCAGCAAACCCACGATGGAAAGGGCTGACTGCTTGAGCAGCCGTACCGAGATGGTCCCGTCGTCGTTCAGCTTGAAATCGAGGCGAGCGCCGGGCCTGATCTGCAAGCGCTCGCGAATGCTCTGGGGAAGCGTAACCCGACCCTTGCTGGTGACTGTTGCGAGCGTTTTGTGTTTTTCATCGGCCATGCGCGATTCTCTTTCCGTTTGCCCGCCATGGCATTGCCATGTGTTCGGCCCACGGGATTCTTGCGGCCTTGTCCGACTGCCGGGTCAATCTGCACCGCGACGCACCCGCCAGCCGCATGCGCCACACTCCTGACCTTGACGCCCCGCGCGTATCCGCTGTTCACCCTCAAATCCTGTGTCCCTCCCCGCCGCTGCCCCTTCCCCGCGCGTGCTCTCGGTCATCCCCCCGATGACCCAGCTCAACACGCCCTACCCGTCCACCGCCTACATCACCGGCTTTCTGCGCTCGCGCGGCGTCGATGCGGTGCAAGAGGATCTGGCGCTGGCGCTGGTGCTCAAGCTGTTCTCGACCGAGGGCCTGACCTCACTGCACGCCTGCATCGAGGCCCTGCCCCAGGCCCAGCGCCCGCCGCTGGTGCAGCACTTCCACGGCCAGTTCGAGCGCTACCTCGCCACCATCACTGCGACCATCAAATTCCTGCAAGGCAGCGATTCGACGCTGGGCCACCGCATCTGCAGCCGCAGCTTCCTGCCCGAGGGCCCGCGCTTCGAGTCGCTCGAGGTCTACATCGACGAAGACGGCGGCGACCCGCTGGCCTGGGCTTTTGGCGCGCTGGGGCTGCAGGATCGCGCCCGCCACCTCGCCACGCTGTACCTGAACGACATCGCCGACGTGCTGCGCGAGGCGGTCGATCCGCGCTTCGAGTTCGTCCGCTATGCCGAGTCGCTGGCGCAGAGCCAGCCCACCTTCGAGCCGCTGGCGCAGGCCCTGGCCGCGCCGCCCAACCTGGTGGACGACACGCTGCACGCGCTCACCTTGCAGGCCCTGCAGCGCCATGCGCCCACCGTGGTGCTGATCTCGGTGCCCTTCCCCGGCGCCGTCTACGCCGCCTTCCGGATTGCGCAGAGCATCAAGGCGCACGACCCGTCCATCGTCACCGCGCTCGGCGGCGGTTTCGTCAATACCGAGCTGCGCGAGCTCACCGAGACCCGCGTGTTCGACTATTTCGACCACGTCACGCTGGACGCCGGCGAACGCCCGCTGCTCGCGCTGCTGGAGCACCTGCAGGGCAAACGATCGCGGCAGCGCCTGGTGCGCACTTTCCTGCGCGAGCCGGAGGGCGGCCAGGTCCGCTACGTCAATTTCGTCGAGCCCGACATCGCCTTCGCCGAGGTGGGCACCCCCACCTGGGACGGCCTGCCGCTGGACCGCTACCTCTCGCTGCTGGACATGCTCAACCCCATGCACCGGCTCTGGTCCGATGGCCGCTGGAACAAGCTCACCGTGGCGCACGGCTGCTACTGGAAGAAGTGCAGCTTCTGCGACGTCAGCCTGGACTACATCTCGCGCTACGACGGCGCCTCGGCCACCACGCTGGTCGACCGCATCGAGGCCATCGTCGAGGAGACCGGCCAGACCGGCTTCCACTTCGTCGACGAGGCCGCGCCGCCCAAGGCCCTCAAGGCCCTCGCCGCCGAGTTGCAGAACCGCCAGCTCGCGATCTCGTGGTGGGGCAACATCCGCTTCGAGAAGTCCTTCAGCCCCGAGCTCTGCCAGCAGCTCGCCGACAGCGGCTGCATCGCGATCTCCGGCGGCCTGGAGGTGGCCTCCGACCGGCTGCTGAACCTGATGAAAAAAGGCGTCTCGGTCGAGCAGGTGGCCCGCGTCACCCGCGCCTTCACCGACGCCGGCATCCTGGTGCACGCCTACCTGATGTACGGTTTCCCGACCCAGACCGTGCAGGACACGGTGGACGCGCTGGAGTACGTGCGCCAGCTCTTCGAGCAGGGCTGCATCCAGTCCGGCTTTTTCCACCGCTTCGCCTGCACCGTGCACTCACCGGTGGGCCAGGATCCTGCCGCCTATGGCGTCACACTGCAGCCGCTGCCGCCGGTCTCCTTCGCCAAGAACGACGTCGGCTTCATCGACCCCACCGGCGTCGACCACGACCAGCTCGGCGCGGCGCTGAAGAAGGCGCTCTACAACTACATGCACGGCATCGGGCTGGAGGAGGATGTGCGCAGTTGGTTCAAGGGATCGGTGCCGCGCACGCAAGTACCGCGGCATCGGATCGCGCGAGCGCTGGCGGCGCGTTAGGTTTTGGCGAGCGCCGAGGCTGCGGGGTGGCCAACTCCGCTCATGCCCGGGGCAGTGCCCCGGGCGCTCGCCAGGCACAAACAGTCCACTGGACTGTTTGTGTCCGGGCTCTCTCCCCCGGCCCGGGCCCCGCTCCCGCGGTGCCCGATCAGGACGGTGGGGCGTGCTGCGCAGTGAAGTATTAGGGGGAGGCGGGGAGCGAAGCGAGCCGACGGAGGAGAGAGCCCGGACACAAACAGTCCAGTGGACTGTTTGTGCCTGGCGAGCGCCCGGGGCACTGCCCCGGGCATGAACGGAGCAGCACGCCCCACCGGCCT
>DATHWJ010000381.1:0-4112 GCA_035460745.1 Ideonella sp.
CGCTCCGGTGAGTGGCACAGCCCGGGTGGGTCTCGTGTCGGGGTGGCTCCAGTCTCGTCGCACCGGCGATTGAATAGAATCACCACGAAACTCAAGTCACCATTACGCACAGAGGAATGGTATGGACCGCTTTCACCTGATGAAGGTCTTCGTGGCGGTGGTGGATGCGAGCGGGCTGGCCGGCGCGGCGCGCGCCTTGAGCCTCTCGCCGCCTGCCGTGACGCGGGCTATAGGCGAGCTGGAGCAGCGCCTGGGCGTGCGCCTGTTGACACGCACGACGCGGGTGGTGCGGGTGACCGATGCGGGCGCGCGCTACGCCGAAGACTGCCGCCGCATCCTGGCCGAGATCGACGAGGCCGACGAGTCGGCCGCCGGCCTGCACGCCGCGCCGCGCGGGCGGCTCGGCGTGACCGCACCGGTGCTGTTCGGCGGGCTGCTGGTGATGCCGGTCGTCACCGAGTACCTTCAGCGCTACCCCGGCGCGCATGCCGCATGCTGGTTTGTGGACCGCATCGTCAACCTGGCCGACGAAGGGGTGGACGTGGCCGTGCGCATCGGCGAGCTGCCCGACTCGGGCCTGCATGCCGCGCGCGTGGGCGGTGTGCGGCGGGTGATCTGCGCGGCGCCGGCCTACCTGAAGCAGCACGGCGAGCCCGAAGCGCCGGGTGACCTGAGGCGCCACAGCCTGATCTCGGCCGGCGGCCTCACGCCTTCCGTCGAGTGGAAGCTGCGCGAGGCGGCCGGCGCCCCTGCGCTGCGCAGCTACAAGCTCGACGCCCGCCTGGCGACCACCACCAACGACTCGGCCATCGCGGCCTGCGTGGCCGGCTTCGGCCTCGCGCGCCTGCTGTCGTACCAGGTGGCGGCGCAGCTGCGCTCGGGCGTCTTGCGGGTCGTGCTGGCGGCGCACGAAGACCAGCCGCTGCCGGTGCAGGTGGTGTACCGCGAAGGGCGCTACGCGGCGCAGAAGATCCGCGCCTTCGTCGACCTGGCCGTCGAGCGGCTGCGTGCCAACCCGGCCCTGCACCACGACGGCCTGGGTGAGCCGCTGCCCGTCAGCGCCGGCCCAGCCAGGCCAGCCACACGCCGCGCCGTATCCACAGCAGCGCCGCGCACGCCACCCACACGCCGCAAGCCAGCATGAAGAGCTGGCCGCCGTCGCTGCTGCCGTCGGTGTTGACGACGGCCACGCCCAGCGGCGTGAAGAGATGGAAGAAGATCGCGCCGCTGATCACCCCCAGGCCCATCGCCGCGCCCAGCACCTGCAGCCAGCGGCGGCTCGCCATCGCGGCGCCGGCCAGCAGCAGGAGGGAGGCGACCAGCTCTGCGCTGCCGACCACCCGGGCCGAGAAAATGCCACCGGGCGCGAACAGGCCGGGCAAGCCGAGCGAGCCGGCCCACGGGTCCAGCTTGCCCTGGAAGATGTAGACGGTCTCCGGCGAGCCGGTGAACTTGAAGAACAGCGACTGGATGAACACGAAGGCGGTGTAGATCGTCAGCAGCCAGTGGCCGTTTCGCTTGAGCCAGGTCATGGGTCTCTCCTCTTGGGGATGGCCGGGGGTCACTGCTTCAGCAGCGCCGGGAACTTGGCGTCGGCGAGCTTGTTGTAGCCGGCCGGGTCCTTGATCCAGGTCTGCTGCACGCCGGCGTCGTAGTTCAGGTAGAGCTTGCCGTCGATGATCTTGAACTTGTCGGGCTCGATGTTGACCAGGTGGTCTTGCGAGACGCCGTAGGCGCAGTAGCCGCCGTACTGCGGCGCATATTTCTCCGGGCTGGCCTTGAACTGGTCGAGGTGGGCCTGCGAGGCGAACTTCCACCGGGCGCCCATCCACTCGGTGGCGAAGCTGTCCAGCCCCTTCACCGGCTTGCCGTCGGTGAAGTAGGCGACAGGGTCGTAACCCAGGATCGCGGTGTCGCCGCGGCCGCCGAAGAGGCCGCCCTTCAGCGTGTTGATGGGCGGCGCAGCGAAGGCGGCTGTGCCGGCCAAGAGGGTGGCGGCGGTCAGCGCGACCAGCGCGCGGCGGCCGATGCGGCGGGGCAGGGAGAGGGCGGTGTGTGGCATGGTCGTATTCCTGGCGTGCAGGCTCAGCCCTGCAATTGGTGGGCGACGGTGGAGGGGGCTTGGCCGAAGTGGGCGTCGGTGGCGATGCCGTGCGCGGCGCAGTGCGTCTTCAGCAGTGCGAAGTGGTGCACCGCGTGGCTGGCGAGGAAAACCAGTTCGCGGCCGATGGTGGAGGGGGTGACGAACTCGAGCTCACCGGCCAGGCCGCCCTGGGTGCGCACGCGGGTGGGCTTTTGCAGCATGGCGTCCGGCCAGCCGGCCAGGCGGGCCTGCAGCGCCTGCAGCCGGGTTCGGGCGACCTGGGGCAGGCGCTCCACGCTGCGGTCGCGCGGGCGCTTGTCGTAGTCGACCACCACGCCGGCGGGCGGCATCACCAGCGCTTCATAGTGCTCGATCACATGCCGCAGGTGCGGCCCGATCACGGCCTCGAACGACGCTGCCCCGGGCCGCTCGTGGGCCGCGACCAGCGCCAGCGCCTGGTCGAGCAAACGGCGGTTGAAGCGCAGCAGGGCGGTGGCCTGGCTGTCGGCGGTGGCGGGCGGGGGCGCCGGGTGCAGCGCGGCTTGCGGCGCCGTGCCGGGGGCGATGGCTGGGAGCATGGGGGCGGCCTCTGCGCTTCGATGTGGGGGTGATGGCGGGTAGTCGGGGTCGCCGCGCAAACCTTACGCAGCGGGCGCCCGTTGATGCGGGGCCGTCAATCCGTCGCCGGGTATTGCGGCGTCAGCAGCTTCTCGCGCCGGTAGCTGCGCAGGAAGTCCAACAGGCCCATGGCCTTGAAGCCGCGCCTGCGGTTGGCCGCGCAGATCTCGAACAGCCAGCGGTACTGGCGCATCAGGTCGCGCCAGGCCTCGAGCAGGCCGGTGCGGCGGTCCCAGATGTGGGTGCTCTCGGCCCCCGCGCCGTTGACCTCGACGATGGTGAAACCCTGGCCGGCCTGCAGGTCGGTGAAGCGCTCGAAGCGCACATCGAAGCGGCCGAAGTGGAACTCGGGCAGCGCCCGCGCGATGGCGTCGAAGCGCGCCTCCATCTCGGGCGTGGCCAGGGCCGTGCCGTTGCGGAAGATCGCACCGCGGCTGTGGCTGCCGGCAAAGGCCAGCCGGATGGCCGCGCCCGCGGCCGGCACCGTCTCCAGCCGCTCGGTGTGGCGGCGCAGGTAGAGGTGCGAGAGGCGGCCGGCGCGCGGGTCGTCCAGGATCAGCTGGCGCAGCGTGCGGTGGCCGTCGCCGATCACATGGGGAAAGTACTTCAGCGTGATCGAGACGATGCGGCCGCGCGCTTCGCCGGGCCGGCGGCAATAGAAGATGCCCGCTTCGCCCTCGAACGGCACCAGCCGCTGCAGCAGCAGGCTCGCGCCCTGGGGGAAGGCCTGCAGGTAGGCGCCCAGCTCGGCCACGCTGCGCACCAGCTTGACCCCCGCGCCGCGGCAGCCGAGGTCGGGCTTGGCGACGACCGGCAGGCCGATGCCCGCCTCATCCAGCGCGGCCATCGCGAGGGCCGTCTCGGCCTTGACGGTGATGGACGGGGTCGCCGGCCGGTCGATGCGCACGAAGGGCGCGACCCAGCTCGGCACATGCTTCATCGCGAGATCCAGGATCTGTGCCTTGGACTCGCCGAAGAAGCCACCGCCGGGAAACGACGGGTTGGCCACGGTCGGCAGCAGCAGGCCGCGGTGGCGCAGCATCAGCCAGCCGGCGTAGAGGGCGACCGGCGGATAGAAGGCCCACATCGGCCAGAACTCGAAGAAGCTGGTCGGCGCGCCGCTCTGGTCGAAAGGCGGCATGCCCTGGTGGGGGCGTATGCCGGCGCTGGGCGGCAGAGACCGCGCGTCGGCCGCAGCGGGGGCATGGGCGACGTGGCTGCGCAGGGGCGTGTGGGCGAGGATGTTGTTCATGGTGTTCTTCAGGAAGTGACCGATTGCGGGCGCTGCCCACGTTGGCGAGCCCTGCGCAGCAGCGGGACCGCCGCCGCCAGCACGAGGATGGGCAAGGCCACCGCGAGGGCAGGCGGCAGGCCGAGGTGGGTGGCGAGGCTCTGGCCGATGGCGACGCTG
>DATHWJ010000382.1:0-19183 GCA_035460745.1 Ideonella sp.
ATCCTGCAGGTCAACCTCTCCTATTCCTTCTGACCCCCGGCGCTCGGCGCCAAGCGTTTACCGGGGTGCAACGCCAGGGCATGGCGCAGCCGGCTGCGGCCGATGGCCGCTTTGCCGTATAAAGTCGGATTCAGCGGTAGCAGCCGCTCCCCCATTCATTCCGGACTATTTCCCATGAGCGACGTACAGCAGCGCATCGACCAACTCGTCAAGGGCCACAAGGTGGTGCTGTTCATGAAGGGCACGGCCCAGTTCCCGCAGTGCGGCTTCTCGGGCCGCGCGATCCAGTTGCTGAAAGCCTGCAACGTCGGCGAGCTCACCACCGTCAACGTGCTGGAGGACGACGGCATCCGCCAGGGCATCAAGGACTACGCCAACTGGCCGACCATCCCGCAGCTCTACGTCAACGGCGAGTTCGTCGGCGGCTCGGACATCATGATGGAGATGTACGAGGCGGGCGAGCTGCAGCAGGTGCTGGCGAGCTGACGCGGCGCCCGTGAGCGCTCCGGCGGCCGCAGCGCGCATCGTCGTCGGCATCACCGGGGCGACCGGCACCCTCTACGGCGTGGCACTACTGCGCCGGCTGCGGGAGCTCGGTGTGCCCACCCACCTGGTGGTGACGCCGGCCGGCGTGCTGAACGCCCACCACGAGCTCGGGCTGGACCGCTCGGCCCTTGAGGCCCTGGCCGACCAGGCCCACGCCATCGGCGACATCGGCGCCTGCATCGCCAGTGGCAGCCACCCGGCCACGGCCATGGTGGTGGCGCCCTGCTCGATGAAGAGCCTGGCCGCCATCGCCCATGGCTTCGGCGACAACCTGCTGACCCGCGCGGCCGACGTGACGCTGAAGGAGCGCCGCCGGCTGCTGCTGATGGTGCGCGAGACGCCCTTCAACCTGGCCCATTTGCGCAACATGACAACGGTGACCGAGATGGGCGGTGTCATCTTCCCGCCGCTGCCGGCCTTCTACCACCGGCCGCAGACCATAGACGAGCTGGTCGCCGACACGGTGGAGCGGGCCCTCGAGCTGCTGGGTGTGGGCAGCGCTGCGCCCAAGCGCTGGGCCGGGCTGTAGGCCGCCGGCCCCCATCTCCCCCCGCGCTCAGGCCATCGTCCACTGGCGCCGTGCGCCGAACACCGCGTCCGGATACTCCGGGCGGCCGCGGCTGCCGTTGTAGCGGCCCAGCGCGAGAAACAGGTCGCCCTGCTCGCGGTCCAGGTAGTGGCGCAGGATCACGCAGCCGAAGCGCAGGTTGGCCTGCATGTGGAACAGCCTCGCCGCGTCGCCGTCGCCGATGGAGCGGGCCCAGAAGGGCATCACCTGCATGTAGCCGCGGGCACCCGCGACGCTGATCGCGTACTTGCGGAAACCGCTCTCCACCTGCACCAGGCCCAGCACCAGCGAGGGCTCCAGCCCGGCCCGCTTGCTCTCGTACCAGAGCGTCTCGAGGAACTCGATGCGGGTCTGCTGCTCGGAATGCCGGCGCTTCAGCCGGTCGCTCATCGTGCCCAGCCAGCGCAGGTAGACCAGCCGCGCCTCCATGTTGTCGAAGGCCGGCTTGGGCGGCGCCTTGTTGGCGATGGCGGCCGACAGCACCGTGCGCACCGAGTCCGCCAGCGGCTCCTCGGCCTGCTTGCCGGCCCGGCTCGGTATGGGCCAGGGCGCCACGGCCATGCCGACCGCGGCACCCAGCAGCGCGCGGCGGCCGACGCCGGCCCCGGGCTGCCTCACAAGGCTCATGCCGCCAGCCGGGCCTGTACCGCGGCGAGCACCTCCGCCAGCGCGACCTTGCCGGCTTCGCTCTCGCGCCGGCCCTGCAGCTCGAGTTGGCCTTCCTTCAGCCCGCGGTCGGAGATCACCACCCGCTGCGGCACGCCGATCAGCTCCCAGTCGGCAAACATCGCCCCCGGGCGCTCGCCGCGGTCGTCGAGCAGCACGTCGATGCCGGCAGCCCGCAGGTCGTCGTGCAGCCGGTCGGCGGCGGCCTTGACGTCGGCCGAGCGGTCGTAGCCTATGGGGCAGACCACCACCTGGAACGGGGCGATGGCGGCGGGCCAGACGATGCCGCGGGCGTCGTGGCCTTGTTCGATCGCCGCGCCCAGGATGCGCGTCACGCCGATGCCGTAGCAGCCCATCTCCATCAGTTGCGGCTTGCCGGTCTCGTCCAGGTAGCTGGCGTTCATCGCCTTCGAGTACTTGGTGCCGAGGTAGAAGACATGGCCGACTTCGATGCCGCGCTGTATCGCCAGCACGCCCTGGCCGTCCGGCGACGGGTCGCCCTCGACCACGTTGCGCAGGTCGGCGATCTGGTCGGGCTCGGGCAGGTCGCGGCCCCAGTTGACACCGGTGAGGTGGAAGTCGGGCTCGTTGGCGCCGCAGACGAAGTCGGCCATCCGCGCCACCGTGCGGTCGGCCACCAGCCTGACCGGCTTCTTCAGCGCTATGGGGCCGAGGTAGCCCGGCTTGCAGCCGAAGTGCTCCTCGATCTCGGCGACGGTCGCAAAACGGAAGCCCTCCTTCAGCCCCGGCACCTTGCCGACCTTGACTTCGTTCATGTCGTGGTCGCCGCGCAGCAGCAGCAGCCACACCGTCACCTTGACGATGTCGCCGGCGTCGTTCTTCTCGTCGGTGGCCAGCACCAGCGACTTGACGGTGCGGGACAGCGGCAGGCCCAGCAGCTCGGCCACGTCGGCACAGGTGCTCTTGCCGGGCGTCGGCGTCTTGGCCAGGGGCTGCGAAGCGGCGGCACGCTCGGACAGCAAGGCGACGCCCTCGGCCAGCTCGATGTTGGCCGCGTAGTCGCTGGTCGGGCAGTAGACGATCGCGTCCTCGCCGGTATCGGCGATGACCTGGAACTCCTGCGAAAGGTCGCCGCCGATGGCGCCGGAGTCGGCCGCCACCGCGCGGTACTGCAGCCCGAAGCGGTCGAAGATGCGCTTGTAGGCCGCGACCATGATCTCGTAGCTCTTGATCGCGCCGTCCTTGTCGCGGTCGAACGAGTACGCATCTTTCATCGTGAACTCGCGCCCCCGCATCAGCCCGAAGCGCGGCCGGCGCTCGTCGCGGAACTTGGTCTGGATGTGGAAGAAGTTCTTGGGCAGCTGCTTGTAGCTGCGCAGCTCCTGGCGGGCGATGTCCGTCATGACCTCTTCGGAGGTCGGCTGGAGCACATAGTCGCGCTCATGGCGGTCCTTGAGCCGGAGCAGCTCGGGCCCCATGCCCTGGAAACGTCCGCTCTCCTGCCACAGCTCGGCCGGCTGCACCACCGGCATCAGCAACTCCACCGCACCGGCGCGCTCCATCTCTTCGCGGATGATGCGTTCGACCTTGCGTATCACCCGCAGGCCCATCGGCATGTAGTTGTAGATGCCGGCGCCCAAGCGCTTGATCATGCCGGCGCGCATCATCAACTGGTGGCTCACCACCTCGGCGTCGGCGGGCGCTTCCTTGAGGGTGGAGATGAAGAACTGGGAGGCTTTCATGGGCGGCTTTGAAGACCAGCCGCGCGCTTGGGGAAAGCGAGGGACTGGGCCCTGGGCGCTGCCGGTGCTATATTGATTTCAGTTTAAAAATTGGGGTTCGATTATGCTCGACCGGGAAGGCTACAGGCCCAACGTCGGCATCATCCTGCTCAACGCCCGCAACCAGGTGTTTTGGGGCAAGCGATTGCGCACCCACTCCTGGCAGTTCCCGCAAGGGGGCATCAAGTATGGCGAGTCGCCCGAGCAGGCGATGTTCCGCGAGTTGCACGAAGAAGTCGGCCTGCATTTTGATCAAGTGCAGATCCTCGCACGCACCCGTGACTGGCTGCGCTACGAGGTACCCGACCATTTCATCCGCAAGGATGCGCGCGGCCACTACAAAGGCCAGAAGCAGATCTGGTTCCTGCTGCGGCTGACCGGCCGCGACAGCGACATGAACCTGCGCGCCACCGACCACCCCGAGTTCGACGCCTGGCGCTGGAACGAGTACTGGGTGCCGCTGGATGTGGTGATCGAGTTCAAGCGCGGAGTCTACCAGATGGCGCTGACCGAGCTTGCGCGCTTCCTGCCCAAGGTCAACCACCACAACCGCTACCTGCGCGGCGGCATGCGCCCGCACGGGCGCGACGGCCGGCGGGACGACGAGTTCCAGGGCTGCGACGAGCACAGGCTGGTGGCCGGCGAGCCCGCACTGCATGTCGGGGAGCTGCCCGAAGCGGGCGGGTCTGCGGCGCCGCTGGGCGACCTGGCCAAACGCCCCTAGGGGCGGCGGCGGCAGGTCTCCGGGAGCCAGCCGCCGCTGACCGGCTCAGCTCAGGACCATGTTGTCGCGGTGGATCAGCTCGGGCTCGTTGGCGTAGCCCAGCAGCCCCTCGATCTGCGACGAGGCCTTGCGGGCGATCAGCCGCGCTTCGGCGCTGGAGTAGTTCGACAGCCCGCGCGCGATCTCCGCACCGCTGCCGGCGCGCACCGCGATCACGTCGCCGCGGTGAAACTCGCCCTCGACCTCCACCACGCCGATCGGCAACAGGCTCTTGCCGCCGTCGCGCAGCTTGAGCATGGCGCCGTCGTCCACCCGCACCGCGCCGCGCAACTGCAGGTGGTCAGCCATCCACTGCTTGCGCGCCGCCAGCTTGGGCGTGCCGGCCAGCAGCGCCGTGCCTATGCCCTCGCCGGCCGCCAGCCGCAGCAGCACGTCCGGCTCGCGGCCCCAGGCGATCACGGTGCTGGCGCCGCTGCCGGCGGCGCGCTTGGCGGCCAGCACCTTGGTGATCATGCCGCCGCGGCCCAGGCTGGAGCCGGCGCCTCCTGCCATCAGCTCCAGCGAGCTGTCGCCCGCGGCGGCCACGTCGATGAAACGCGCGTTGGCGTCCTTGCGCGGGTCGGCCGAGTACAGGCCTCGCTGGTCGGTCAGTATCACCAGCGCGTCGGCCTCGATCAGGTTGGCCACCAGCGCGCCCAGCGTGTCGTTGTCGCCGAACTTGATCTCGTCGGTGACGACCGTGTCGTTCTCGTTGATCACCGGGATGACCTTCAGGCCCAGCAAGGTCAGCAGGGTCGAGCGGGCATTGAGGTAGCGCTCGCGGTCGGCCAGGTCGGCGTGGGTGAGCAGAACCTGCGCGCTGCCCATACCGTGCTCGGAGAGCTTGCTCTCGTACATCTGGGCCAGGCCCATCTGGCCGACGGCGGCCGCCGCCTGCAGCTCGTGCAGCTCCTTGGGGCGGACCGTCCAGCCCAGCCGCTTCATGCCCTCGGCGATCGCGCCGCTGGAGACCATCACGACCTCGCGGCCCTGCTGGGCCAGCGCGGCGAGCTGGCGGCACCAGTTGCCGATGGCCGCAGCATCGACGCCCCGGCCTTCGTTGGTGACCAGGCTGGAGCCGACCTTGACGACGATGCGGCGCGCGCCTTGCAGCGCGCCGCTATGGGGCAGCGATTCACTCATGGCGCGCTCAAGCCGAGGGTGGGGTGCCGGCCTCGTCGCCGTCGAAGCGGGGGTCGGGCTCGGGCGGCGGCTGTTGCTGCTGCGCGGCGATGTGGTCGTAGATCTTCAGCAGCAGCGGCTGCAGGCCCTGCTGCGCCAGCGCCGAGATCTCGAAGACCGGGCCCTTCCACTTGAAGCGCTTGACGAAGTCCTTCACGCGGGCGGCGCGCTCTTCCTCGGGCACCATGTCCAGCTTGTTCAGCACCAGCCAGCGCGGCTTCTCGTGCAGCTCGGGGTCGTACTTCTTCAGCTCGGCGACGATGGCCTTGGCCTGCGCGACCGGATCGACAGCGTCGTCGAAGGGCGCAAAGTCGACGATGTGCAGCAGCAGCCGGGTGCGCTGCAGGTGGCGCAGGAAGCGGTGGCCCAGGCCGGCGCCTTCCGAGGCGCCTTCGATCAGGCCGGGGATGTCGGCGACGACGAAGCTCTTCTCCGGCGCCACGCGCACCACGCCCAGATTGGGGTGCAAGGTGGTGAACGGGTAGTCGGCGATCTTGGGCCGCGCATTCGAGACCGAGGCGATGAAGGTCGACTTGCCGGCATTGGGCATGCCCAGCAGGCCCACGTCGGCCAGCACGCGCAGCTCCATCTTGACCTTGAAGGCCTCGCCCGGCCAGCCCGGTGAGCTCTGGCGCGGCGCGCGGTTGGTGCTGCTCTTGTAGTGCAGGTTGCCGAAGCCGCCGTCGCCGCCCTTGGCGATCATCACCGGCTCTTCGGGGTCCAGCAGTTCGGCCAGCTTGTTGCCGGTCTCGACGTCGGTGATGATGGTGCCGACCGGCACGCGCAGCACGATGTCGTCGGCGGCCGCGCCGAAGCAGTCGGCGCCGCGGCCCTGCTCGCCGTTGCGGGCGATGTGCTTGCGCGCGTAGCGGTAGTCGATCAGCGTGTTGATGTTGCGGTCGGCCACCGCGATCACGCTGCCGCCCTTGCCGCCATTGCCACCGTCCGGCCCGCCGAAGGGGATGAACTTCTCGCGCCGGAAGCTGACGGCGCCCGCGCCGCCGTGTCCGGCGGCGACGTCGATGGTGACTTCGTCAACAAATTTCATGGTGGGCGGGTGGTGGTGAGGTCAAAGGACGGCCGAAAAACCAAAAAGCCCCGGCGAGCCGGGGCTTTGGATCATGCCGCAAGGCAAGAGCTCGATAACAAAACCGCTTACAGCGGCGTCACATTGATCATGTGACGGTTCTTCTCGCCCTTGATCTTGAACGACACGGTGCCATCGACCAGCGCAAACAGCGTGTGGTCGCGCCCCATGCCGACATTGCTGCCGGCGTGGAACCTGGTGCCGCGCTGGCGCACGATGATCGAGCCGGCCGGGATCACCTGGCCGCCGAACGCCTTGACGCCGAGCATCTTCGGTTGGGAATCGCGGCCGTTCCGGGTGGAACCGCCGCCTTTTTTCTGTGCCATGGTTCAGAACTCCTTGGAATTCAGTCGCTTGAGCCGCGACTCAACCGTTCACCGCGCTGATTTCCAGCTCGGTGTAGGTCTGGCGGTGGCCGCCGTGCTTCTGATAGTGCTTGCGGCGACGCATCTTGAAGATGCGCACCTTGTCGTGCTTGCCGTGCGCCACGATCGTGGCGTTGACGGTTGCGCCGCTCACCAGGGGAGTCCCGACTTTCAGGTCTGCGCCGTCGCCGACAGCCAACACCTGATCGATCACGATTTCCTGGCCAACGTCCGCAGCTATCTGTTCTACCTTGATCTTTTCGCCTGCAGCAACCTTGTATTGTTTGCCACCGGTTTTTATGACCGCGTACATGTGTGCCCTTTCAACGGATCCACGCCGAACAAGCCCGTGCAGGGCCTGATCTTGGAGGCGTGCCCACCCCGGACCATTCCAGAGCGAAGCCCAGGATCATAGCACGGAGCATATGTTGTGTGCAGCCCCCGTCGTGCGCGCCGCTTTGCAGTCCACGCAGCGCGACCCTGGCAGCTTTCTATAATTCGCGGTTTTGCAGCCCGGAAGCCTCCCACCCGTGTCCACCCCGCTCCCCCTACCGCCCGCAGCGGCGGCGCCCGCCGATCCGGTCCGGGCCGACCCGATGGCGGCGGACATGAAGCTCGTGGACGAGGTCATCCGGACCCGGCTGGCGTCCGACGTGGCGCTGATCGAGCAGATCTCGCACTACATCATCGGCGCCGGCGGCAAGCGCATCCGGCCGCGGCTGGTGCTGCTGTTCGCCAGCGCGCTCGGCTTCGACGGGCCGCAGAAGTACGAGCTGGCCGCGATCGTCGAGTTCATCCACACCGCGACGCTGCTGCACGACGACGTCGTCGACGAGTCTTCGCTGCGCCGCGGCCGGCAGACCGCCAACGCGATGTTCGGCAACGCCGCCAGCGTGCTGGTGGGCGACTTTCTCTACTCGCGCGCCTTCCAGATGATGGTCGGCATCGACCGCATGCGCGTGCTGCAGGTGCTGGCCGACGCCACCAACGTCATCGCCGAGGGCGAGGTCCTGCAGCTGATGAACATGCACGACCCCGACCTCGCGGTCGACGACT
This sequence comes from Ideonella sp., assembly GCA_035460745.1. Lineage (GTDB taxonomy): Bacteria > Pseudomonadota > Gammaproteobacteria > Burkholderiales > Burkholderiaceae_C > Ideonella. Next base: position 7,976 of record DATHWJ010000382.1, read on the forward strand.
ACCTGCGGGTGATCCGCTTCAAGACCGCCAAGCTCTTCGAGGCCAGCGGGCGCCTGGGCGCCGTGCTCGCCGGCGCGAGCAGCGAGATCGAAGAAGCCTGCGCCGACTACGGCCGCGCGCTCGGCACCGCCTTCCAGCTGGTCGACGACCTGCTCGACTACGAAGGCGACCCCCAGGCGCTGGGCAAGAACGTCGGCGACGACCTGCGCGAGGGCAAGACCACCTTGCCGCTGCTGATCGCGATGGAGCGCGGCAGCGCCGACGAGCGTGCGCTGATACGCCATGCCATCGAACACGGCGAGATCGATCGCCTGAAGGACATCGTGAACATCGTGCGCCAGACCGGCGCGCTCGAGGCGACCCGCACCGCCGCGCGGCTCGAGGCCGAAGTGGCCCGCAACAGCCTGCGCATACTGCCGCCGTCGGCGGCCCGGGAAGCTCTGCTAGAATTGTCGGCTCGATCGGTTGAGCGCTCTAGTTGAGCCGCAGCCACACTGGTCGCATCGGGGTGTAGCTTAGCCTGGTAGAGCGCTACGTTCGGGACGTAGAGGCCGGAGGTTCGAATCCTCTCACCCCGACCAGATATTTCCTTGCAGCCCAAGGACTTGGAAGCCCCTGACGAAAGGGGCTTTTGTGTTTCTGGCGATGCCCGATGGGGCCATGCGCACCCTCGCTGACATCGGTCTGCAAGGGCAGACAGGGAATTCCAGGCCCCGACTCCGCGCCGTGGGATTACCGCGACCCAAGGGAGGAATACGCATGGCCTGGAAGTCAACACCGTTTTCACCGACTCGCGAACAGACTCGAATCGCGCAGTCAGATGCCGCTCGCATCCTCATCGAGGCCAATGCTGGAGTAGGCAAGACGACCACGCTGTGCATGCGCGCGCTATGGATGGTGGAGCAAGGTGCCGACCCCTCGCGCATGGTCATGCTCACGTACACGGCGCCCGGCAGCGAGGCCATCCATCGCACGCTCAAGAAGCACGGTGCCTCGGCGGCACTGCGCAAGAGCATTCGCGTGGGCACGTTCGACGAATTCTGCACGGCACGGCTGCTCCGGGTCGAGAACGTCGATGTCAAGCGCCTTGCGCGCCCGGAGGAGGTGAAGCCCTTCGTCTTGGCAGCCATCGCTCAAGCGCGCGAGGAGTGCGAGGCGGCGTTCCCGGGTGAGTTTTCACTGGGCAGCACTGGCGAGTCGGCAGTGGAGTCGCTGCTCGACGATTTTGAGCGCATCAAAGGCACGTTGGCGCCGCAGCGCCAGTGGGGCACCTCCCGCCTGACGCCCAGCTCGGCGGCGGAGACTGGCTTCGACTACACGACCCTGGCCATATTCCAGGCCCATGAACGCCTCCGCCGCGTGGATGTCGGGCCTGACGGCGAACAGGTGCGGTTTCGCTACGTGGGTGACCCGACCTACGATCTGGCGTGCATGCTCGTTGCGGACGATCCGGCTTTCACGCATGACAACCACCCCTTGAGGATTGGAGCGCTGCACGGGCTGTTCGTTGACGAATTCCACGATATGAGCTGGGCCATGGCCACCGTACTGCGTGGGTTGATGGAGATGCATCCGGACGCGCGCTTCACGGGCGTGGGCGACGTCGATCAGGTCATCCATGCCGCCAGCGGCGCGGAGTCGTACTTCCTCAGAGGCGGCTTCGAGCTCGAGTTCGGCCACGCCGAACGCATGCTGCTCACCCAGGCGCAGCGCTTTGGTCGGGCGATCGCCGAGCCCCTGCAACACTTTGCAGGAAAGCCCTACCCGTGGCATCCGGGACGCGACAGCAGGATTGCGGCGATTCCTTTGAATGACGCCCTTGAGTTGGCGCTTCATATCCAGACGCTGCTGCAGACCCGCAAACTGGAGCAACCCAAGTCGCACAACAGCGAGCTGGCCGTGCTGCTGCGGCACCCCAACGCCGCCCTCGACCTCGAATACGAACTGCTCAACCGCGGCATCGACTATGAGACCGCGGGATTCACGGCCTACATGAGCCGGCCCGAGGTTCTGTTCGTGCGGATGATCCTGGCTGCGGCCGTCGGAAGCGACAGCGCCTTCACCGAAACGTCTCTGCTGGAGGCCAAACAGGCCACCTGGGAGTTCATCGGCGGGTACTTGCCGCTGGAAGGCGCTGCGGACCCGCAGACGGCGTCGAAGATCAGAAACACACCGGTCGAGATTTTCCAGTCGCACATGATCAGGGACCTCCTGGGCAGCACTGCGCGCCAGCACGGTGCGCGGTGCGTGCTGGCGGCGATGGACATCGCAAGCGACGGCGGTATCGATCGCCTGCTGCCCACCCTGAAGGCCTTGTGCATGCGCGATCTCGCCCGCCATGTCTTCGTCAACGCTGAAGCCGTCCGGGACGCCCAGGACTCGGTCATGGGGCTCGGCCGCATGGTCAGGAGAAATCAGTTCAATTCGATTGACGAACTCCTCAGGACCATTCGGATGCAGGAAGAGCGGATGCAGGGATGGACTCCCCAGGAAAGGATAGTGCTGTCGACCATTGGGCGCGCAAAGGGCCTGGAGTTCGACCATGTGATCATCCCGGGGGTCAACCGAGGCGAGTTCGACGGGGACGACGAGGACGAGCGCCACCTTTTCTACGTAGCCGTCTCGCGGGCCCGGCGGGTGGTGGAGCTGGTCCACAGGCCGGGAGCCGCGAGCATCTACGTGCCAGCTCACCTGCGGCCGGGCGCCTGACCGCAACGGGCCGCCCGCGCACCCTCCAGCTCGGCGCGCAGATCAACTTCTGACGGGGAGCGCCACCAGACGCGGGGCGCAAATAGCCGGGTGATGCTGTTGGCTGGGCTGTTGCAGGCACGCGAAGGCCGTGGTTTACAGCCCCGGCACCATCGGCGATGATGCCAAATAGTGGCTTTTTTGCGTCAGTGACGACGGCGCTCGTTTGTGAACAACCTGATCGATGCACCCTCTTCGACGCTGTCCGGCGTGGCCCGGGTGCTGGTGCATGGCGGCAAGCTGGACGCCAAGGCCGCTGAAGGCCTGGTGCTGAGCGCGCGCGAGCGGCGCATCAGTTTTGTCTCGGCGCTGGTGGAGTCCGGCCAGCTCAGCCCCGGCGTGCTGGCCCATGCGCTGTCCAGTGCGCTGGCCGTGCCCCTGCTCGATCTGTCGGCGGTGGACACGCAGCGGCTGCCCAAGGGCTTCCTGGATGCCAAGCTGATCAGCCAGTACAAGGTGCTGCCGCTGGGCAAGCGCGGCAGCCGGCTGTTCCTGGCCTGCGCCGACCCCACCAACCAGGAGGCCACCGAGCGCATCAAGTTCGCCACGCAACTGGTGCCGGAGTGGGTACTGGTCGAGTACGACAAGCTCAGCAAGCTGATCGACGAGCAGACCACCACCGCCGCGCAGACCATAGAGACGCTGGCCACCTCCGACTTCGATTTCGACGTCTCCGAAGAAGACCCCTCGCCCGACAAGTCGCAGGACATGGCGACCGAGGTCGAGGACGCGCCGGTGGTGCGCTTCCTGCAGAAGATGCTGATCGACGCGATCAACATGCGCGCCTCCGACCTGCACTTCGAGCCCTACGAGCTCAACTACCGGGTGCGCTTTCGCATCGACGGCGAGTTGCGCGAGATCACCCAGCCGCCGATCGCGATCAAGGACAAGCTGGCCTCGCGCATCAAGGTGATCTCGCGGCTGGACATCGCCGAGAAGCGCGTGCCGCAGGACGGCCGCATGAAGCTGCGCTTCGGCAGCCGCTCGATCGACTTCCGGGTCAGCACGCTGCCGACGCTGTTCGGCGAGAAGATCGTCGTGCGTATCCTCGACTCCTCCAGCGCCAAGGTCGGCATCGAGGCGCTGGGCTACGAGCCGGAGGAGAAGGCCCGGCTGATGGCCGCCATCCGCCGCCCCTACGGCATGGTGCTGGTCACCGGCCCGACCGGCAGCGGCAAGACGGTCTCGCTCTACACCTGCCTCAACCTGCTGAACCAGCCCGGCGTCAACATCGCCACCGTCGAGGACCCGGCCGAAATCAACCTGCCCGGCATCAACCAGGTCAACGTCAACGACAAGGCCGGCCTGACCTTCGCCACCGCGCTCAAGGCCTTTCTTCGGCAAGATCCGGACATCATCATGGTCGGCGAAATCCGCGACCTCGACACCGCCGACATCGCGATCAAGGCCGCCCAGACCGGCCACATGGTGATGTCCACGCTGCACACCAACGACGCGCCCTCCACGCTGACGCGCCTGATCAACATGGGCGTGGCGCCGTTCAACATCGCCGCCAGCATCCTGCTGATCACCGCGCAGCGCCTGGTGCGCAAGCTCTGCGAAAACTGCAAGACCCCTGCCGACTACCCGCGCGAGGCCATGCTGAAGGCCGGCTTCACCCCCGAGCAGCTCGACGGCACCTGGCGGCCCTACCGCGCCGTGGGCTGCAGCGCATGTAACAACGGGTATCGCGGCCGGCTTGGGATTTACCAGGCGATGCCGATAACCGATGAGATTCAACGAATCATCCTCTCGCAGGGCTCGGCGATGGACATAGCCGCGCAGGCGCAGCGCGAGGGGGTGCGCGATCTGCGGCAGTCCGGCCTCATCAAGGTCAAGAGCGGCGCCACCTCGCTGGAAGAGGTGATCTCCGCGACCAACGAGTAGGCCGGCCTGCGGCGGCCGCGACGCTATCCAGCTCCAACAACCGGGACTCGCCGGAGATCTCATGGCAACTGCAGTGGCGGCCAAAGGCCCCAAGGATTTCATCTTCGAGTGGGAAGGCAAGGACCGCAGCGGCAAGATCGTGCGCGGCGAGTTGCGCTCGGGCGGCGAAGCGGCCGTCACCGCCAGCCTGCGGCGCCAGGGCATCCTGGTCTCCAAGGTCAAGAAGCGCCGGACCAGCGGCGGCAGCTCGATCAAGCAGAAGGACATCGCGATCTTCACCCGCCAGCTGTCCACCATGATGCGGGCCGGCGTGCCGCTGCTGCAGGCCTTCGACATCGTCGGCCGCGGCAGCCCCAACCCGCGCCTGACCCGGCTGCTGATGGAGATCCGCTCCGACGTGGAGACCGGCACCAGCCTGTCGGCCTCGTTCCGCCGCCACCCACGCTACTTCGACGCGCTGTACTGCAACCTGGTCGAGGCCGGCGAGGCCGGCGGCATCCTGGAGCAGCTGCTGAGCCGCCTGGCGACGTACCAGGAGAAGACCATCGCGATGAAGCAGAAGGTCAAGTCGGCGCTGATCTACCCGATCTCGGTGCTGGTGGTGGCCTTCGTGGTGCTGACCGTGATCATGATCTTCGTGATCCCGGCCTTCGAAGACGTCTTCAAGAACTTCGGCGCCGACCTGCCCGCGCCCACGCTGGCGGTGATCGCGCTGAGCAAGTTCTTCGTCGCCTACTGGTGGCTGATCTTCGGCCTGATCTTCGGCGGCGGCTACATGTTCTTCCAGGCCTGGCGGCGCTCCGAGAAGATGCAGATGGTGATGGACCGCCTGCTGCTGCGTCTGCCCATCTTCGGCGACCTGATGCGCAAGGCCGTGATCGCGCGTTGGACGCGCACGCTGGCCACCATGTTCGCCGCCGGCGTGCCGCTGGTGGAGGCGCTGGATTCGGTCGGCGGCACCTCGGGCAATGCCGTCTACGCCCAGGCCACCGAGCAGATCCAGCGCGACGTGGCCGCCGGCTCGGCGCTCACCACCTCGATGACGCAGACCGAGGTCTTCCCCAACATGGTGCTGCAGATGGCGGCCATCGGCGAGGAGTCCGGTGCGCTGGACGACATGCTCTCGCGCGCCGCCGAGTTCTACGAAGAAGAGGTCGACGAGATGGTCAAGGGCTTGTCCACGCTGATGGAGCCGCTGATCATCGTGATCCTGGGCACCCTGATCGGCGGCATCGTGGTCTCGATGTACCTGCCGATCTTCAAGCTGGGCCAGGTGGTCTGAGTTCGCGCTGATGGCATTTTCTGCAGAAGCCCTTGCGTGGTGGCTCTCACCCGCCGTCCTCGCGCTGTTCGGTCTGTGCATCGGCAGCTTTCTCAACGTGGTGGTGCACCGGCTGCCGCGCATGATGGAGCGCCAGTGGTGGCGCGACATCGCCGGCCAGCTGGCCGACGCCGACGCCTGGCGGCGCTGCTTCGGTACGCCCTCGCCCAAGCCCGTCGGCGCGGCCGCTGCCGAGCTGGAGCGCCAGATCGAGGCGCTGGGCGCCTACGGCCTGTCCAGGCCGGCCTCGGCCTGCCCAGCCTGCGGCCACCAGATCCGCTGGTTCGAGAACATCCCGGTGCTGAGCTGGCTGTGGCTGAAGCGCCGCTGCTCGGCCTGCAAGGCGGCCATCTCGGGCCGCTACCCCTTCGTCGAGCTGCTGACCGCCGCCCTCTTCGCCGCCGCGGCCTGGCGCTTCGGCCCGCAGCCGGTGGCGCTGCTGTGGTGCGGCGTGCTGGCGGTGCTGGTCGCGCTGGCCGCGATCGACTGGGACACCACGCTGCTGCCCGACTCCCTGACCCTGCCGCTGCTGTGGGCCGGCCTGATCGCCGCCACGCTGGGCTGGACACTGCCGCTCGCCACGTCGCTGTGGGGCGCGGTGGTCGGCTACCTCTCGCTCTGGTCGGTCTACTGGCTGTTCAAGCTCGCCACCGGCAAGGAGGGCATGGGCCATGGCGACTTCAAGCTGCTGGCCGCGCTCGGCGCCTGGCTGGGCTGGCAGGCCATCCTGCCCATCGTGCTGATGGCCTCGGTGATAGGCGCCATCGTCGGCATCGCGATGAAGCTCAGAGGCGGCCTGCGCGAGGGCCGCTACGTGCCGTTCGGCCCCTTCCTGGCCGGCGGGGGCGTGGTGGTCCTGCTGGCGGGCACCGAGCGGGTGCTCGGCTGGATAGGGCAGTGAGCCGGTGGCCGAGTCGCTGCGCATTGGCCTGACCGGCGGCATCGGCAGCGGCAAGAGCACCGTCGCGCGCGCCTTCGCCGAGCGCGGCGCGCGGGTCGTCGATACCGACGCGATCTCGCGCAGCCTCACCGCGCCTGGCGGCGCCGGCCTGCCGGCCATCGCCCAGTTGTTCGGCGCCGAGATGATCGGGCCTGATGGCGCGCTCGATCGTGGCCGCATGCGCACGCTGGTCTTCCACGACCCGGCCGCCAAGCAGCAGCTCGAGGCCGTGCTGCACCCGCTGATCGGCCAGCACACCCAGGCCCAGGCCGCCCTGGCCCGGCCCGGCCAGACCCTGGTCTTCGACGTGCCGCTGCTGGCCGAGTCGGCCCACTGGCGCGGCCGGGTCGACCGCGTGCTGGTGGTCGACTGCACGCAGGCAACGCAGGTGCAGCGCGTGGTGCAGCGCTCCGGCTGGGCGCCGGAAGAAGTGCAGCGCGTGATCGCCCAGCAAGCCAGCCGCGAGCAGCGCCGCGCGATCGCCGACGCCGTGATCCTCAACGACGGCATCACGCTGGCCGAGCTCGACGCGCAGGTGGGCCGGCTCTGGCAAGACTGGGGCTGCGTCGGCTGACTCCGTGCCCAGTCGCTGCGCGCTCCCCACATGTTGGCGCGCCGTCACACGGAGTTACCCGCTCACGCGAGCGCGGAAAAGGTGCTCGACACAGCGCGGCAAACGCATGCTGTGGAACAATCGGGCCCGCGCCGCCGGCGCCTGGAAAGCCACCTTGGTCCTCTACGAATACCCGTTCAACGAAGGCATCCGCACGATGCTGCGGCTGGAGCACCTCTTCGGGCGCCTGCAGACGCTGACGCTGCGCGACGAGGCGGTCGACCACCACTTCGCGCTGGCCACCATCTTCGAGATCATGGACGTGGCCTCGCGCGCCGACCTGAAGTCCGACCTGCTGCGGGAGCTGGAGCGCCACAAGGGCATCCTGCTCGGCTACCGCGGCAACCCCAACATCTCCGAAGCGGCGCTGGACGACATCACCGCCCGCATCGACGAGGCCTTCAACGGCCTGAACAATCTCGACGGCAAGGCCGGCCAGCCGCTCACCAGCAACGAGTGGCTGATGAGCATCCGCAGCCGCATCAGCATCCCCGGCGGCACCTGCGCCTTCGACCTGCCGGCCTACTACGCCTGGCAGCAAGGCGCCCCCGAGCGGCGCCGGGCCGACCTCGACACCTGGATCGCCACCCTGGTGCCGCTCGCCGTGGCGCTGCAACTGCTGCTGCAGTTGCTGCGCGACTCCGGCGTGCGCCAGAAGGTGGTCGCCCACGGCGGCCAGTACCAGCAGAGCCTGCCCCAGGGCAAGACCTACCAGCTGCTGCGCGTGCGGCTGGACGACGCGCTCGAGGTGGTGCCCGAGATCACCGGCCACCGCTTGATGGTGTCCGTGCGCCTGAGCAAGGCCGACGCCGAGGGCCGCCTGCGGCCGTGGACGGAGGACACGACCTTCGATCTGGCGCTGTGCGCCTGAACCAGCCACGAGCGCTTTTCGAGCCTGAGAGACTTGACGATGGAAACGAACAAGCCGGCGCGGCCCATCGAGGTACGCTGCCCCACCTGCAGCGAAGCCACCTGGTTCTCGCCCAGCAACCCCTACCGCCCCTTCTGCAGCGCCCGCTGCCAGGGCCACGACTTCGGCGCCTGGGCCAGCGAGTCCTACCGCGTCGAGGCCAAGCCCACGACCGAAGACAAGGACGACTGAGCCGCCCCGGCCGTCCGCCGCGCGCTCCCGGGCCTCTTTGCCCCAACACCCTGCCGCCGATGCGGGCCTTGAAAGCTGGAACAAGCTCCCTATAATGCTTGTTAGCACTCGACAAGCTTGAGTGCTAACAGCTCCGGCAGCCGCTCCCCGCGGCCCGAAGCACCTGATGTGAATGAGTGCCCAGCCCGTGGCGCTCGTCGCCCAGACTCACTGCAAACGCACTAGGAGATCCTTATGAAACTTCGTCCCCTGCACGATCGCGTGATCGTCAAGCGCCTGGAACAAGAAACCAAGACCGCTTCCGGCATCGTGATCCCCGACAACGCTGCAGAAAAGCCTGATCAAGGCGAAGTCCTGGCCGTGGGCCCGGGCAAGCGCAGCGAAAAGGGCGACTTCATCGCCTTGAACATCAAGGTCGGCGATCGCGTGCTGTTCGGCAAGTACAGCGGCCAGACCGTCAAGGTCGATGGCGAAGAGCTGTTGGTCATGAAGGAAGACGACCTGTTCGCGGTCGTCGAGAAGTAAGCACTTCTCCCTCCTCGCACACCTCAATCAACAAATTCGGAGTATTCACTCATGGCAGCTAAAGACGTAATTTTCGGCGGTGACGCCCGCGCCCGCATGGTCGAAGGCGTGAACATCCTGGCCAACGCGGTCAAGGTCACGCTGGGCCCCAAGGGCCGCAACGTCGTGCTCGAGCGCTCGTTCGGCGCCCCCACCGTCACCAAGGACGGTGTCTCGGTCGCCAAGGAAATCGAGCTGAAGGACAAGCTGCAGAACATGGGCGCGCAGATGGTCAAGGAAGTCGCTTCCAAGACCAGCGACAACGCCGGTGACGGCACCACCACCGCCACCGTGCTGGCCCAGGCCATCGTGCGCGAAGGCATGAAGTACGTGGCCGCCGGCATGAACCCGATGGACCTGAAGCGCGGCATCGACAAGGCGGTCACCGCCCTGGTCGCCCAGCTGAAGGCAGCCTCCAAGGCCACCACCACCTCGAAGGAAATCGCGCAAGTCGGCTCGATCTCGGCCAACAGCGACGAATCCATCGGCAAGATCATCGCTGACGCGATGGACAAGGTCGGCAAGGAAGGCGTCATCACCGTCGAAGACGGCAAGTCGCTCGACAACGAGCTGGACGTCGTCGAAGGCATGCAGTTCGACCGCGGCTACCTGTCGCCCTACTTCATCAACAACCCCGAAAAGCAAGCCGCGCTGCTGGACAACCCGTTTGTCCTGCTGTTCGACAAGAAGATCAGCAACATCCGCGACCTGCTGCCGACGCTCGAAGCCGTCGCCAAGGCCGGCCGTCCGCTGCTGATCGTCGCTGAAGAAGTCGAAGGCGAAGCCCTGGCCACGCTGGTGGTCAACACCATCCGCGGCATCCTGAAGGTCGTCGCCGTCAAGGCCCCTGGCTTCGGCGATCGCCGCAAGGCCATGCTGGAAGACATCGCCATCCTGACCGGCGGCAAGGTCATCGCCGAAGAAGTCGGCCTGACGCTCGAGAAGGTCACCCTGGCCGACCTGGGCCAAGCCAAGCGCGTCGAAGTGGGCAAGGAAAACACCACCATCATCGATGGCGCCGGTGCCGCTGCCGACATCGAAGCCCGCGTCAAGCAAATCCGCATCCAGATCGAAGAAGCCACCAGCGACTACGACCGTGAAAAGCTGCAAGAGCGCGTGGCCAAGCTGGCCGGCGGTGTTGCACTGATCAAGGTCGGCGCGGCCACCGAAGTCGAGATGAAGGAAAAGAAGGCCCGCGTCGAAGATGCGCTGCACGCTACCCGTGCCGCCGTCGAAGAAGGCATCGTGGCCGGTGGCGGCGTCGCGCTGCTGCGCGCCAAGCAAGCCGCTGGCGAGATCAAGGGCGACAACCCCGATCAAGACGCCGGCATCAAGCTGGTGCTGCGCGCCATCGAAGCGCCGCTGCGCGAGATCGTCTACAACGCCGGTGGCGAAGCCTCGGTGGTGGTGAACGCTGTGTTGGCCGGCAAGGGCAACTACGGCTTCAATGCCGCCAACGACACCTACGGCGACATGATCGAAATGGGCATCCTGGACCCGACCAAGGTGACGCGCACGGCCCCGCAGAACGCTGCCTCCGTCGCCTCGCTGATGCTGACGACCGAAGCCATGGTCGCCGAAGCACCGAAGGAAGAGTCCGGCGCCGGCGGCATGCCTGGCGGCATGGGCGGCATGGGTGGCATGGGCGGCATGGACATGTAAGGTCCAGCGGGCCCCGGCAACGAGGCCCCGCCCGAGCGACACCCCGCTCGACACTCCCAAAAGGGGCCACCGCAAGGTGGCCCCTTTTTTCATGCAGGCGCGCCAAGCGGCGTCCCGCTGCGCCACCGCACAATCCCGCCGATGCATCGATCGTTGTCCCGTCTGCTGCCCGCCTGGCTGGCACTCGCCGCCGGCCTGGCGCTCGCCCAGCCGGCCGCCGGCGTCATCGACCCGCCCGCCCCCATCCCCGCCGACGGCCCGCGCCCGCGCATCGGCCTGGTGCTCTCCGGCGGCGGCGCGCGCGGCCTGGCCCACGTGGGCGTGCTGAAGGTGCTGGAGCGCGAACACGTGCCCATCGACGTGATCGCCGG
>DATHWJ010000383.1:0-9523 GCA_035460745.1 Ideonella sp.
CCTGCAGAACACCAACCTGGACTACGCGTTCAAGCAGTACGCCGCCGCCTTCGACGACGCGGTGTTCAGCGGCGGCAACATCATCACCGCCGGCACCGGCAAAGGGCTGATGTACGCCATCACGCCGACGGTGACCATCACTGGCAGCGCCACCAAGACCTACGACGCGAGCACCACCGCCTTCCTGAACACCGGCCCCAGCTTCAGCGGCCTGGTGGCGCCCAACGACCAGGGCTTCCTGGACAGCGGCGCAGTGCTCGACTTCAACGACGCCAACGCCGGCACCGGCAAGCCGATCGCGATAGGCGGCACCAATCCGCTGAGCTTCACCGACGGCACCGGCAACCCGGTCTACGGCTATGCGATCAACAACCAGCTCAGCGGCACCGTCACACCGGCGCCGCTGACCATCAACACGGTGAACGTGGCCAGCAGGAACTACGACGGCACCACGATTGCCGGCGTGAGCACCGGCAGCGTCAGCGGCTACGTGGGCTCGCAGACCCTGGCCATCAGCGCCAGCGGCAACTTCGACACCAAGGACGCCGGCACCGCCAAGCTCGTGACACTCGCGCCCTTCGGCCTGGCCGACGGGACCAACGGCGGCCTGGCGAGCAACTACGTGCTCAGCGCCGCACCGGCCAGCGCCAGCGGCGACATCACCCCGCGGCCCTACACGCTGAGCGGCGCCGTCGGCGACACCCGCAACTACGACGGCACGACGCTCGCCACCGTCAGCTTCACCACCGTCACCGGCATGGTCGGCAGCGAGACCCTGGGCATCACCGGCGTGGGCGACTTCGACACCAAGGACGTCGGCACCGGCAAGCCCATCTCGATCGGCTCGCTGCAGCTCGTCAACGGCAGCAACGGCGGCGTGGTCTCCAACTACGTGCTGAGCAGCAGCTTCCCGACCAGCGCCGCCGGCGACATCACACCGCGCCCGGTGAATTTCGCCAGCGTCACCGCGGCCAGCAGGGCCTACGACAGCACCACGCTGGCCAGCGTGACGCTGGGCGCGGCCACCGGCTTGGTGGGCGACGAGACCTTGATCCTGGGCGCCAGCGGCAGCTTCGACACCAAGGACGCCGGCACCGGCAAGACCGTGACGGTGGGCTACAGCCTCGCCGACGGCAGCAACGGCGGCCTGGCGAGCAACTACAGCGTGGCCGGCGCGCCGGCCACCACCACGGCCGACATCACGCCCAAGACCGTCTTCGCTGGCGCTGCCTTCGCGCTGAACAAGGCCTACGACGGCAGCACCGCGGCCACCGTCTCGGCCGGGCCGCTCAGCGGCCTGGTGGGCGGCGAGACGCTGGTGGTGAACGCCAGCGGCAACTTCGCCACCAAGGACGTCGGCAACGACCAGGTCGTGGCCGTGGCCTACGGCCTGGCCGATGGCGGCAACGGCGGGCTGGCGAGCAACTACAGCCTGGGCAACCCGACCAGCAGCGCGCTGGCGGACATCGTGCCCAAGGATCTGCGCATAGACGCCGTCAGCGCGGCCAACAAGGTCTACGACGGCAACACGGTCGCCAGCGTCAGCGCCGGCCCGCTGATCGGCCTGGTCGGCAGCGAGAGCCTGGGCGTGAGCGCCAGCGGCAGCTTCGACACCAAGGACGCCGGCTCCGGCAAGACCGTGGCGGTCTCGGGCTACGGCCTGGCCGACGGCGCCAACGGCGGCCTGAGCAGCAACTACACGCTGCTGAGCGCCCCGACCAGCACCACCGCCGACATCACACCCAAACCCCTCAGCTTCAGCGCCGTGACGGCCGCCAGCAAGGTCTACGACGGCAACCAGCAGGCCGAGGTCACCCTCGGCGCGCCGGTCGGCCTGGTGGGCAGCGAGACCCTGGACTTCAGCGCCAGCGGCAGCTTCGACACCAAGGACGCCGGCACCGGCAAGACCGTGGTGCTGGGCTACAGCGCCGCCGACGGCAGCAACGGCGGCCTGGCCAGCAACTACAGCCTCGCCGCCGCCCCGGCCAGCACCACCGCCGACATCACGCCCAAGACCCTGGTGCTCAGCACCATCGGCGTGGCCGACAAGGTCTACGACGGCAACACCACGGCCAGCGTGACACTGGGCGCGGCGATAGGCCTGGTGGGCAGCGAGACGGTGAGCCTCAGCGCCGACGGCAGCTTCAGCGACAAGAACGTCGGCAGCGACAAGGCCGTGGTGCTGTCCTATGGCGTGGCCGACGGCAGCAATGGCGGCCTGGCCAGCAACTACCTGCTCTCCGCGCCGGCCGGCAGCAACGCCGACATCACCCCCGCCTTGCTGACCTATGTGGCGAATGCCGCCACTTCGGTGGCCGGCGCCGCGCTGCCGCCGCTGAGCGGCAGCGTCACCGGCTTTGTCGCGCAGGAGACGCTGGCCAGCGCCACCACCGGCCAGGCCGCCTGGACCGCGCAGGTCGAGGGCCCGACGCAGGTGGGCAGCTACGCAGTGCTCGGCGCCGGCCTGGCGGCGCAGAACTACGTCTTCACGCAGGCCGAGGGCAACAGCACCGCGCTGACCGTGACCGCCATCCCGCCGCTGACCAGCTCGCCGGTGGCCGCGCCGACTGAAACCGCGCTCGGCAACTCGCTGGCCGCGCTCACGCTGCCGGCCACCGCGACCACGCCGGCGCAAGGCCGGGTGCTCGACGTGCTGCCGGCGATGCAGCGCGACGCGCAGGCGCAGAGCTACTCGTTCCAGAGCCTGCCGGTGGCCAGCCTCTCGCAGAGCGAGCTGGCCGGCCTGCTGGCCTCGCGCGAGGGCTACATGAACAACCTCTTCGCCGGCGCCATCCGCCAGCTCGAGCAGAACGCCGCGCTGGCAGACACCCCCTCCTGCGCCAGCCTGCAGCAGGTGATGGCCGGCGACTGCCTGATCAGCGACGCGCAGCTGAAGGAGGTGGCCGAAGCCCGGTTGGCGTCCCCGGCCGCAGACGCCGCGGTGGCCTCGGGCGCGGTGCCGGCCACACCGGCGGCACCGGCACCGACTCCGGCCGTGCCGGCCCCTGCCGCGGCAACCCCCCCCGCCGTCGCCACGGCGGCCCTCAGCTTCCCGGCCAAGCGGCCGGTCAGGAGCGCCTCGCTGCCGCAGATCCAGCGCAAGATCGCGGTGCTGATCGGCGTCGACAGGTACAGCGACGCCCGCATCCCGCAGCTCGACAACGCGGTGGCCGACGCCCGGGCGGTCGGCAAGCTCTTCGAGGGCTCTCTGGGCTACGAGACTGTCGTGATCCCCAACGCCAACAAGCGCGACGTGGTGCTGGCGCTGAACCGGCTGGCGGTCGAGGTCAGCCCGCGCGACTCGGTGGTCATCTACTACGCCGGCCACGGCGCGCTGGTGCCGGCCACCGGCCTGGGCTACTGGCAGCTCGCCGACAGCAACCCCGACCAGCCGCAGACCTGGATGTCCAACAGCGACATCAACAAGTCCATCGCGCAGTTCGGCGCGACCCAGGTGGCGCTGATCTCCGACAGCTGCTACTCCGGCTCGCTGGTGGACCAGAAGCTGCGCGGCGCGCCGGCCGAAACCGACGTTGGCAAGCTGCTGGAGCGCAAGGCGGTGGTGGTGATGTCCTCGGGCGGCAACGAGCCGGTCTTCGACTCCGGCAAGAACGGCCACTCCAGCTTCGCCTGGAACCTGATGAGCACGCTGGAGAAGGTCTCCACCTGGCAGGCCGGCGGCAACGTCTTCGAGCGGGTGCGCTTCGCGGTGGCGCGCGAGCTGCCACAGCGGCCGCAGTACGGCACCTCGGCCGCCGCCGGCCACCAGGCCGGCGGGGACTATCTCTTCGAGCAGCGGCAACTGGGCGGCGCGGCCAACTAGCGCAGGGAGATGGCACATACCCACAACCGCTCGGGCCGCAGGGCGGCGGCTTCTTCAGTTGCCGGCGTAGACGGTTCCGCCAATGGGCTTGCCGCCCGGCGTGCCGCATGCTGGCGGCACTGAGGAGTTGAGCATGGTCAAGATCTTCCGCGGCTTGCGCCTGAACCCGCATGCCGGCCATCCATGGACAGAAGACTCGGCACTGCGCACAGAGGTTGAGCTCGCAAAAATCAGAATCGCGCTGAAAGCCTCGCCGCGAATTCTCATCAGCGGCATATTGGGCGTGCTGATCGTGCTGCTGAGCGCGTCCTATGACCCGACGCTGGGCGGCTTTGTTTTCAACTGGACCAAAGTGGCCTGGGCGTCCACTTGCGTGCTCTTCCTGGCCAACGGCGTTTATTTGAGGCTACGCTTCAGCGCAGGCCCGCAATCCGACGAAGTCGCCATGCGGACCGTCAAGAAAGTGGCCCTGAACGCGATGCTGATCGGCATCGTCTGGGGCAGCACCTCCTGGCTGATCATCCCGGCACAGAGTTTCCAGCAAGACGCCATCGTGCTGGTCTCGATCTGCATGGTACTGACCGGCGCGGCCGGCTCTCAGGCGGTATATGGACCGCTGGTGCGCAGCTTTGCCGTCACTTTCACGACCATCTTTGCGGTGGGCCTGATCAGCCACGGCGATGTGATTTATGCGCTGCTCGGGATGGGCTATTTTGCCTATTGCGCCGCCACGCTGCATTACTGCAAGAACCAGGAGCAGGCGATCTCGACGGCGATCGAGCTGTCCATGCGCAACGAACAATTGATGAAGCTGCAGGTCGTCCAGCGCCAGCAGGCGGAGGACGCCATGGTCAAGGCCGAAAACGCCCGCGGCGACGCCGAGGCCGCCTTGGCACTGGCCGAGAAGGCCGACCGCTCCAAGATCAGCTTCATCGCCGCCGTCAGCCACGATCTGCGCCAGCCCATGCACGCCCTGGTCCAGTATGTCGGGCACCTCAAGCGCTTGGCCAGCGACGAGCAGGTGACAGCGACCGTCGAGAAGATCGACAAATCCGTCGAGGCGATGGAGGACCTGATGAATGCCGTGCTCGACTTCTCGAAGATCAGCATGGGCTCGATCAAGCCGCGGATGGATTCTTTCGACATCGCCGCGCTGGTGCGCGACATCGAGACCCAGATGAAGCCGATGGCGCAGTCCAAGGGCTTGCGCCTGCAGGTCAGCGCACCGCCGGGCTACGTCTACAGCGACCGGGTCTTGCTGGAGCGCATCGTCCGCAATATCACGCAAAACGCCGTCAGATACACCGAAACCGGCACCGTCAGAATCCGGGCCAGCCGCCACGCGCAATTCACCCGCATCCTGGTGAGCGACAGCGGCATCGGGATTCACGATCACGAGAAGGAGAAAATCTTCGAGGAGTACTACCAGGTCGAAAATGTCGCGCGCGACCGCAGCAAGGGGCTGGGGCTGGGGCTGGCCATCGTGCGGGACCTTTCGGCCCTGCTGCGCCACCGCATCAGCTTCAAGTCCATCCATGGCAAGGGCTCGACCTTTGCCATCGCGGTGACCAATACCGAACCGCCGGTCGTCATTTCGACGCCGGTACAGCGCTCATGGCAACCGCGCGCCGACGACTACGTGCGGGGCGCGACCGTGGTGCTGGTGGATGACGACGCCTTGGCGCGCGACGGCCTGGAGATGACCTTGAAGGATTTTGGCTGCAAGGTCATTTCCGCCGCGTCCGGGCCCGCCGCGCTTGAAAAATTGCGGACGGCACCGTCCGCGCCGCAGATCGTCGTCTCGGACTACCGGCTGGCGGACGGCGAGAACGGCGTTGCGGTGATAGCCGGCATTCGCCAGCTCTGCCATTCCCTGTATGGCCTGGAAAACCAGTTGCCGGCGATCGTCATTTCGGGGGATACCTCTCCCTCCGAGATGCGGCACGTGCTGGAGGCCGAACTGGAGATGATCCACAAGCCGGTCAGCACCGAGCGGCTCTACGAGGCCATGAATACCCGGCTGCTCAAGCTGATGCACGCCTGAAACCCGGGTTGTGTGCGCCAGCTCGCTAAAACGTCAGGCCGCGCCGCGCGATCTCGGCCATCACCCCGGATTTCACGTTCTCGGTGACCCCCAGTTTCCAGGCGATGTTGCCGACATGCGCCCGCACGGTCTGGTCCGAAATGACGGCGCCACCGTCCTGCCTGGCCAGCTCCTGGGCCAGCCGCTTGTAGGTGTAGCCCTTGATCAGCAGGGCAGCGATGTCGCGCTCCCTGGGCGTGAAGACGATCTCGCGCTGGGAGCCCGAGCCGCCCTGGTCCACCGGCGCCATGGCCCGCAGCGCCAGCGGCGGGATGTAGACGCCGCCGGCCAAAGTGAGGGCAATCGCATGCTGAAACAGCTCGCGCGCTTCGGCCTTGACGATGAAACCGGTTGCACAGGTCTCGATGACGGCGCGCACCAGGCTGGGCTCGCAGTGGCCGGACAACACCACGATGCGCACCGCGATGTCGCGCTCGGTGAGCCAGGCTTGCAGGGTCTCCAGCGTGGCGATGCCCTTGCTGTCCTCGAGATCGAGGTCGAGCAGTATCAAGTCGGGGTCCACGATGCGCAGCAGCATGTCCTGCGCCGCCTCGAGCGAGGCGGCCTCGAAGACCTCTACTTCTTGCGCCACCGCCCGAAGCGCCATGATGGTCCCGTCGCGCGTCAGTGGGTGATCGTCGACAACCAGGCATTTCATTTTTTGACGCTCCCCCCCTCAGGGTGGCGAAAGTATAGGCTGCCGACCCTGTGCCGGCATCCTTCATCTTGGGGAGAGAAGCCAGGCGCCGCGCGCGGGTCGGCCACATCGGGGTCTCGCGCCGTGCACGGAACAGGCACCCGCTGCCGCCGCTACCGAATCCAGCGAGCGATGGTGCCGAACATCTCCTGCAGAGCTATGGGCTTGGCGATGTGGTCGTTCATGCCGGCGGCGATGGCCTTCTCGCGGTCGCCCGACATCGCGTTGGCCGTCATCGCGATGATGGGCAGCTCGCGCCACTGCGGCTGCTGGCGGATCGCCCGGGTCGCTTCGTAGCCGTCCATCACCGGCATCTGGCAGTCCATCAGCACCGCGTCGAAGGGCTGCTGCGCGAGCAGCTCGAGCGCCCGCTGCCCGTGCTCGGCCAGCGTCACCGCCATGCCCACGCCGCTCAGCAGCTCGATCGCCAGCTCCTGGTTGATCTCGTTGTCCTCCACCAGCAGCACCCGGATGCCTTGCCATTGGGTTCGGGCACTGGCGGTTTCCGGCCGCTGCGCGCGCCGCCTGGCGGCGCTCACGCCGCGCCCGAGCGCCGCGCTGCAGGCGTCCAGCAGGCCCGACGGCGTGACGGGCTTGGCCAGCCAGCCGGCGGCGATCTGCCGCTGCGCGAGCCGCTGTTCGATCTCGTCGCGTGCGTGCGGCGCGCCCATCAGCCCCAGCGGCTTGCCGCGCTGCGGGCCGTCCTGCAACTGCGCGGCGCAATCGATGCCGTCCATGCCGGGCATGGCCTGGTCGATCAGCACCAGGTCGAAGCCTTCGCCGGCCTGCGCGCCCAGCGTCACCAGGCGCATCGCGTCCCAGCCGTCGCGGGCCGCCTCGGCCTGCAGGCCCAGCGATTGCGCGGTCGCCAGCAGCAACTGGCGCGCGGCGTCGTTGTCTTCGACGAAGAGCACGCGCAGCCCCTGCGGGTCGAACGCCGGCGCTGCTTCGGCCACAGCCTCGGCCATCACCTCGGCCGGCCGCCCGAAGTGCGCGCTGAAGTGAAAGCGGCTGCCTTGGCCCACCACGCTGTCCACGCCGATGGCGCCGTGCATCAGCTCGACCAGTTGCCGGCTGATCGCCAGCCCCAGGCCGGTGCCGCCGTAGCGCCGCGTGATCGAGCTGTCGGCCTGCACGAAGGGCTGGAACAGGCCTTCGCACTGCAACGCCGTCATGCCCACACCGGTGTCCTGCACGCTGAAGCGCAGCGTCACGGCATCCGGCGTGCGCTCCATGACTTCGGCCCGCAGCGTGACCTCGCCGCGCTCGGTGAACTTGATCGCGTTGTTGCCCAGGTTGACCAGCACCTGGCGCAGCCGCAGCGGGTCGCCACGCAAGGTCCGCGGCAGATCCACCGGCAGGTCGTAGAGCAGCTCCAGGCCCTTTTCCTGGGCCTTCAGGCCCAGCAGGTCGGCCAGGTCGTCCATCACCTCGGTGAGAGAAAACTCGACGTTCTCCATGTCGAGCTTGCCGGCCTCGATCTTGGAGAAATCGAGGATGTCGTTGATCAGCCCCAGCAGCGACTGCGCCGAGCGCTCGACCTTGCTGACGTAGTTGTGCTGGCGCGGGTCCAGCCCGCTTTGCAGCGCCAGGTGGCTCATGCCCAGGATGGCGTTCATCGGCGTGCGGATCTCGTGGCTCATGTTGGCCAGGAAGTCGCCCTTGGCGCGCGTCGCGGCCTCGGCGACCTGGCGTGCCTGCTCGGCCTCCGCGGTGCGCTCGCGCACCTTGTCCTCGAGCTGGTCGCGCGACTCGCGCAGGTCGCGCACCAGGCGCGCGTTGTCGAGTGCGCTGACGACGTGGCCGACGAGGATGTCCAGCACGCGCAGGCGCTGGTGCGAGAAGGCATGGGCGGTAGCGCGGTTCTCGAAGTAGACGAAGCCGAGCACGGCGTCCTGGCGGCGCACCGGCAGGCACAGCAGCGAGGGCGGCTGCACCGATTGCAAGTGCGGGTCCTGCGCAAAGCGGTCGTCGCGCCAGGCCTCGTGCAGCAGCAGGGTCTCGCCGGTCTGGCGGGCGTAGCGCAGCACCGACCAGGCGAGCGCGTGCTCGTCTTGCGCCACTGCCACCACCGCGCCGGCCGCGTCGGCTCGCGCCGAGGCCGCCACGTCGAGGCGGTCGCCGGCCGCCAGCAGCAGCATCGCGTGGTCGGCGCCGGCGTATTGCAGCAGGGTCTGGATCAGGGTCTGGAGCAGGCGGGCGTAGTCGAGCTCGCCGGTGATGGCCTGAGCGGTCTTCAGCACGGCTTCGAGCTCCAGATTGCCGCTGCCGGTGGTGTGGGCCCAGCGGGCGGGGTCGTCGGCCTGCGGGGAGGACTCGGCGGACTGGGCCTCGGGGCCGAACTCGTCGTCCAGCGCGTCGAGCTTGGCCTGGGCGCCCCAGGCGGCGTAGGCGCGGCGGGCGCGGCCGAGCGCGCCCTGGGCGATCGAGGCCCAGCCCAGGGCCAGGGCCAGGCGGCACAAGCGCTCTTCGGCCAGCGCGCTGCCCTGCAGGCAGCGCTCCTGCTGTGCGAGCCCTATCGCCTGTTCGTAGGCAGTCATCGCCTCGACGGCCCGGCCGGCGAGGCGGTGCAGCTCGGCGCGCACCAGCGCCGCCTTGGCGGCAAACGTCGTCGGCGCGCCTTCGGCCCACTGATCGAGCCGCTTCAAATGGTCGTGCATCAGCGCGAGGTCGGGCGCCGGCTGCATCGCCTCGGCGAGCGCCGCGTAGTAGACCCAGGCGCCGGCCACCACTTCGGCGTCGGCCCAGTGCAGCAGCTGGCGGGCCTCGCCGGTCGCCCGCCGGCCACGCTCCGGGTGGTTGGCGAACACGGCCAGCTCGAGCTCGAGCACCCAGTGGTACAGGCAGGGGTACGCCAGCTGCCCGGCGGGGTCGAGCAGCGCCTCGACCGAAAAATGGGCATCGTCCCAGGACCAGCGCG
>DATHWJ010000384.1:0-3757 GCA_035460745.1 Ideonella sp.
CTGACCTTCCGGCTGCGCGGCGGCAGCGCCCACTATTTCGCGGCGCCGGTCGAGTGGCTGCTGCCGCTGCTGGGTGCCGGCAGCGCCTTCCTGCCGGTGATGCCGCTCGATGCCTCGCGCACCGCCTACTGGGAGCGGCCCATCGACGACCAGCCCAATTTCCTGAAGGCGGTGGTGCTGGAGCAGCAGAAGCGCTGGGACGAGCTGGAGATGCTGGCCTTCAACTGGACGCGCAGCGACGCCTCCGACCCCCAGCCCTGGTATCTGCACGGCCTGGCCCTGGGCGGCATGCAGCGCCTGCCCGAGTCGCAACGAGCGCTCGAGCGCTCGCTGGCGCTGGAGCCGGCGCTGCGGGCAGCCTGGTACTGCCTTGGCCTGGTCCTGCTCGAGCAAGGCCAGGTGGAGCTGGCGCAGCAGGCCCGCGCCCGGCTCGAAACCCTGCAACCCGAGCTCGCCCGCCAACTGCGGCGGGCCATCGAAAGCCACTGAATGCCCTTGCCCTCCCCCCTGCTCTCCAGCTTTGCCCGTGCGGCGCTGGCCTTGTCTTTGCTGGCTGCCGGCGCAGCCCAGGCCCAGGCTCCCGCGGCGGCGCCGCCCGCTGGCGAGACCGACCGCCAGGATTACTCCGCGGCCGAGCGCCTGCTCTTCATGACACCCCAGCTCGGCGGGCTGAAGCCGCCGCAGACGCTGCACTATTCGTTCCACAAGGCGGGCGGCCTGGAGCCCGGCTACGACGACAAGGTGGCCGTGCTGCTGAGCCCGCAGGCCGATGGCAGCTGCTGCGCCGCGCGCGGCGAGTTTCTCAGCGCCGAGCGCCGGCTCAAGCTGCCCGAGCTGCCGGCGGCCGAGAGCAACCCGGTGATCCTCTACTTCCTCGAACACGACGTGCGAGAGATGCAGCGGCTCACCAAGGGCTCGCAAAACCACTTCCGGCAGCGCATCCGCATGGCGGTGTACAAGGGCGCCACGGTGCGCGATGTCTCGGTGCGCTGGCGCGGCCAGGCGGTGAAGGCCAAGGAGGTCAGCTTCGCGCCCTACCTGGACGACCCGAACCGGCCCAAGTACCCCAAGTTCGCCGTCAAGGAGTACCACTTCGTGCTGTCGGACGCGGTGCCGGGCGGGGTCTACGGCATCCGCACCCGCATCGCCGCGCAGGACAGTGCCGCCGCGCCACTGATCGTCGAAGAGCTCTACGCCGAAGGCGCCGAGCCCGCCGACGCCAAGACCCCCTGAGAGACTGCGCCTGAACCCCGCCTTTTGAGCCAACACCATGAAAAACCTGCTCGCCCGCCTCTTGCTCTGCCTGCTGCCCTTCGCCGCCTGCGGCCAGGCGCAGGCCAACGACTTCCCCACCGTGGACCGCGTGCTCTATGTGGAGGAGTGCATCGCGACCCACCCGGGGCCGCACTTCGAGATGGTCAACAAGTGCTCCTGCGCGCTCGACGCGCTGGCCGGCACCGTCAAGTTCGATGACTACGTGGAGATGAGCACCGCCGCCAAGGCCACCTCCATCGGCGGCGAGCGCGGCGGCTACATCCGCGACGTCGAGATGCTGCAAGACCAGATCAAGCGCTACAAGGCGCTGCAGAGCAAGGTCGAGAAGGGCTGCTTCCTCGGGGCGGCGGTGCCCCGGTAGACGCCATGCCAAGACGGGCGACGGCATGGCAGCGGCTGCGCGGCGGGCTGGGCGGGGCGCTGCTGGCGGCGTTCGCCTGTGCCGCAGCCGCTGCGGTGCCGCCCCTGGCCGTGGCGCAGGTCGCCCCCGGCGTGTACGTGCACCAGGGCCTGCTGGAGGACTGGCTGCCCGGCAACGGCGGCGACGTCGCCAATCTCGGCTTCGTCGTCGGCAGCCGCTGCGTCGCGGTGATCGATACCGGCGGCACGCCTGCCGTCGGCGAGGCCTTGCGCGCCGCCGTCGCCCGCACGACGCCACTGCCGGTCTGCTACGTGATCAACACCCATGCCCACCCCGACCACGTGCTGGGCAACGTCGCCTTCACCGGTGGCGACAACCCACCGCGCTTCGTCGCCAGCGCCAAGCTCGGCGCGGCACTGGCGGCCCGCGCGCCCTATT
Source organism: Ideonella sp. (assembly GCA_035460745.1). Taxonomy (GTDB): domain Bacteria; phylum Pseudomonadota; class Gammaproteobacteria; order Burkholderiales; family Burkholderiaceae_C; genus Ideonella. Next base: position 2,075 of record DATHWJ010000384.1, read on the forward strand.
ACCGCAATGCCTTGAAGCGCGATTTCGCGCTCGACCTGCCGCCCGAAGCCGTCGTCTTCCCGACCCTCCCGGTGGACCAGACCCTGGAGCTGGACCTGGGCGGGCGCGTGCTGCAACTCGCCGCCTGGCCCACCGCGCACACCGACCATGACCTGACGGTCTACGACCGCCAGACCCGCACGCTGTTCCTGTCCGACCTGCTGTTCGTGCAGCACATGCCGGCGCTGGACGGCAGCCTGCGCGGCTGGCTCGCGGTGCTGAAGCAGATCGCGGCGCTCGACGTGGCCGTCGCGGTGCCCGGCCACGGCCCCGTCAGCACGCAGTGGCCGGCGGTGCTGGCCGACGAGCAGCGCTACCTGGCCACGCTGCTGAGCCAGACCCGCGCCGCGATCCAGCAGGGCCTGACGATCCAGCAAGCCGTCGACCGGGTGGGCGCCGATGTCGAGGCCCAACGGTGGCTGCTGGCCGACCGCTTCCATCGCCGCAACGTGACCGCCGCCTACGCCGAACTGGAGTGGGAATGATGAACCTCAAGCCACACCGTGTCCCCACCACCTGGACCTGGGCCCTGGCCCTGCTGGGCAGCCTGCTGCTCGCCACCAGCGCCCCCGCCCAGATCAAGTCGGCCGACAACCCCGAGGCCAATCCGGTCTGGCAGAAGGTGCGCGTGAGCCTCTTCAACACCCGCCCGATCGCGCTCGACGCCGAGCAGGTGGTACAGCTCGAAGTGCCGGTGCGCGCGGAGGATGCCGCGGTGGTGCCCATTGCCATCCGCACCCGCGTGCCGCAGACGGCCTCGCGCTACATCGACAAGCTCTACCTGGTCATCGACAACAATCCCTCGCCGATCGCCGCGATCTTCGACTTCACGCCCACCAGCGGCCAGGCCGACATCGAGACCCGGGTGCGCATCGACGAGTACAGCCACGTGCGCGCCATCGCCGAGATGAACGACGGCAAGCTCTACATGGCGACGCGCTTCGTCAAGGCCTCCGGCGGCTGCTCCGCGCCACCTGGCAAGGACCAGCAGGCCGCGCTGGCCAGCCTGGGCAAGATGCGCTTCCGGGTCGATGGCGACGTCGTGCGCGGCAAGCCGGTGCTGGCGCAGCTGATGATCAGCCACCCGAACAACTCCGGCATGGTGATGGACCAGTCCACCCGCCAGTACACGCCGGCCCACTTCGTGCGCAAGCTCGACATCACCTACGCCGGCAAGCCGGTGATGTCGGCCGACCTGGACTTCGCGATCAGCGAGAACCCGAACTTCCGCTTCTGGTTCGTGCCCGCCGGGGAGGGCGAGCTCAAGGCCGAGCTGGTCGACACGCAGGATTTGCGCTTCGAGAGCACGCTGAAGCTGCAGCCCAAGAATTGATGGCCCCCCATTGATGGCCCACCCCCTACGGCCTTCGGCCGCCCCCTCAAGGGGGCGCCAGTGGCGGACCGGCAGAGCCGGATCCGCGCTGGCCGCTTGGCTTGCGAGGCTGCTGCTCGCGGCGGGGCTGCCGGCTGTGGCGGCGCCGTTTGCCTACATCACCAACCAGGGGAGCCACGATGTTTCGGTGATCGACCTGGCTTCGCAGCGGGTGGTGGCCACGGTGCCGGTCGGGCGCTCGCCGGCGGGGGTTGTGGCGGCCAGCGGCATTGGCCGGGTCTTCGTCTCCAACCCCGACAGCAAGACCATCT
>DATHWJ010000385.1:0-6380 GCA_035460745.1 Ideonella sp.
TCCTTGGCGTGGATGAAGGTTTCGATGTCGGGGTGGTCGCAGCGCAGCACGCCCATCTGGGCGCCGCGCCGCGAGCCGGCCGACTCCACCGTCTCGCAGCTGCGGTCGAACACGCGCATGTAGCTGACCGGGCCGGAGGCGCTGGATTGCGTCGCGCCGACAAACGCGCCTTGCGGCCGGATGCGCGAGAAGTCGTAGCCCACGCCGCCGCCGCGCCGCATGGTCTCGGCCGCTTCGGTCAGCGCGGTGTAGATGCCGGGAAAGCCGTCTTCCTCGCGCGCGATCGAGTCGCCCACCGGCTGCACGAAGCAGTTGATCAAGGTGGCGCTCAGCGTGGTGCCGGCCGCCGAGTTGATGCGCCCGGCCGGCACGAAGCCGCGCCGCTGGGCGTCGAGGAAGCGGGCTTCCCACATCGCGCGCTGCTCCGGCGCTTCGGCCTGGGCCAGCGCCTTGGCGACGCGGGTGCGCACGTCGTCGACGCTGCGCTCGTCGCCCTTGGCGTACTTCTCGAGCAGCACCTCGGCGCTGATGGCCTGGGCCGGCAGCGGGCTGGTCTGCGCGCCGGCTCGGCGCGTGCTGGTGGGGAGTGAACTCATGGGGCGGGCCCTCTACTCTCTTCTGATCGCTGGCCGCGACGGTTTTGCCAGCCCGGCATGATGCGCCGAAACCGAGAGCCCACGCCACAAGGGCGGGATGCAGCAACGTGATGCCGGAAGGCGACCAACCCCGCGCAGCGGCGGGGTTGGTTCGGTGAGCGGCAGCCGGTGGCGTCGGCTTGCCGGGATGACAGCGTCGGTGAAGCCTCGGTCTGCGCAGGGCCGCCTATCAGATGCGCGGCTGCTCGCTGCGGGCGACCACGACCGGCGGCGCGGCGGGCGAAGAGGATTGCGCCAGCGCAGCATCGCGGTACTGCCGGTCGGCCATGCCGCTCACGCCGCCGAGCAGCGTCGCCGTGACCACGGCGGCCAGGCCCAGACCGGCGATCTTGGCAGCGACTTCAGCGATCAGCGAGTGGTTCATGGCGGTCTCCAGCGGGGTTCGTGGTGGGGCGGTGCGGCTTGCGTTGGTGTGAATGTAGGAGGCGGCCCCCCGCACGCAAACGCCCTTGCGACGGGTGGCGCGAGCGCGGCGCTGAAATGCAAATGGCCGGGATGAACAGAGGCCGGAGAGGCCGGGCCTTGCAGCCCGCGCAGCCGCCGCAACCGGCGGCTCTACCGCCGCTTGCAGCGCGCGCCCTCAATTGCAGTCAAATACGCCCGGCTTCTTCCCGTGGTGCTCACAAGGCGCCGTCGCCCCTCCCCTTGGCCCTCTACCCGCTGCTGCCATGAAATTTCGCGCCTCGCTCTCGACCCTCGCGACCTTGCTGCTGGTCGCCTTCAGCCCCGCCCTCACCCCGGCCCACGCGGCCACCGCGCCCCAGCTCGGCCCCATCAAGGACCCGCTCTGGCTGCGTTATTCGTCGATCTCGCCGGACGGCAAGCAGATCGCCTTCGCCTTCCAGGGCAACCTCTTCGTGGTGCCTTCTTCAGGCGGCCCTGCGCGGCTGCTGGTGGGCAACAACAACCGCAGCTTCCAGCCGGTCTGGTCGCCGGACAGCCGCCACATCGCCTACGCCTCGGACACCTTCGGCAACTTCGACGTCTTCGTCGTCGCGGCCGACGGCGGCCCCTCGCGCCGCCTGACCACGCACTCCAACCCCGAGACTCCGCTCAGCTTCACGCCCGACGGCAAGGAGGTGCTCTTCTCGGCCCAGCGCATGGATGCGCGCAGCAACGCGCAGTTCCCGAACCGCTCGGTGACCGAGCTTTACAAGGTCTCCATCGAGGCCGGCCGCAGACCGACCCAGGTCTTCACGACGCCGGCCCTGGCGGCCGAGTACAACAAGGCCGGCAGCCTGATGGTCTACGAGGACTGGAAGGGTTACGAGAGCCCCTGGCGCAAGCACCACATCTCGCCGGTCGCGCACGACATCTGGCTCTACGACGCCAAGACCCGGCAGCACCGCAAGCTCACTTCGTTCGGCGGTGAAGACCGCAACCCGGTCTGGTCGCCCGATGAAAAATGGGTCTACTACCTGAGCGAGAAGAGCGGTTCCTCCAACGTCTGGAAGATGCCGGTCGACCAGCCCGAGGCCGCCCAGCAGGTGACCCGCTTCACCAAGAACCCGGTGCGCTTCCTCAGCATCTCAGACGCCGGCGAGCTGAGCTTCGGCTACGACGGCGAGCTCTACACGCTGGCCGCCGGCGCCGGCGAGCCCCGCAAGGTCGAGGTGCAGGTCTCGGCCGACACCCGCCAGCGCGCGGTGGAGACGCTGAAGATGAGCAGCGGCGCCACCGAGATCGCCCCCAGCCCGGACGGCCAGGAGATCGCCTTCGTCGCACGCGGCGAGGTCTTCGTCGTCTCGACCGAGTTCGGCGACACCCGCCGCATCACCGACACGCCCACGCAGGAGCGCTCGGTCAGCTTCAGCCCGGACGGCCGCCGGCTGCTGTTCGCCGGCGAGCGCGACGGCTCGTGGAACCTTTACGAGGCCCACCTGGGCGGCGCCAAGAAGGACGCGCCCTACTTCTACAGCGCCTCGCAGGTGGAGATCAAGACGCTGCTGAAAAACGGCAAGGAGAACTTCCAGCCGCGCTACTCGCCCGACGGCAAGGAGGTGGCCTACCTCGAGAACCGCACCACGCTGAAGGTACTGAGACTCGCCAGCGGGCAGTCGCGCGTGGTGTTGCCGGGCGACATGAGCTACTCCTACGCCGACGGTGACCAGTGGTTCGAGTGGTCGCCCGACGGCAAATCGCTGCTCTCCACCTTCGTCGACAAGCAGCGCTGGGGGAGCGAGGTCGCCCTGGTCGATGCCCAAGGGAAGGCGCCGCTGCTCAACCTGACCAAGAGCGGCTACGAAGACACCCACCCGCAGTGGGCACGCGGCGGCCAGATGATGATCTGGCTGAGCGACCGCATGGGCCTGCACGGCACCGGCGGCGCGGTGCAGGAGGACGTCTTCGGCATGTTCTTCACGCAGGAGGCCTTCGACCGCTTCAAGCTCGACAAGAGCGAGTTCGCGCTGCTGAAGAAGCAGGAGGACGAAGACAAGGGCGACAAGAAGGACGACAAGAAAGACGAAGGCAAGAAGGACAAGGACGACGACAAGAAGAAGGACGACAAGAAAAAGGCCGACGCCAAGGACGAGCCCATCAAGCTGCCGCCGCCGGTCAAGATCGAGCGCGACAACCTTGAGGACCGCACCGCCCGGCTGACGCCCAACTCCGGCAAGATCCGCGCGATGGCGATGGTGCCGGACGGCGAGCGGCTGTTCTTCCTGCAGGAGACGGCCGACGGCCTGGAGCTCTGGACCAGCCGGCTGCGCGAGAAGGAGATCAAGAAGGTGGCCGACTTCCCCGCCGGCGAGCCCACCGGCGGCGAGCCGCCGCCGGTCGACCTGCAACTGGACGCCAAGGGCGAGACCGGCTTCGTGATGACGGCCGGCGGCATCCACAAGTTCAAGGTGCCCAAGGAGGACGGCGAGATCAAGGCCGAGGGCGTCAAGTTCAGCGCCGAGATGAACCTCGACCGCGCAGCCGAGCGCGCCTACATGTTCGACCACGCCTGGCGGCAGACGCTGCAAAAGCTCTACGTGCAGGACATGGACGGCGTGGACTGGGCCGGCTACCGCAAGACCTACGAGCGCTTCCTGCCCTTCATCAGCAACAACCACGACTTCGCCGAGATGCTGAGCGAGATGCTGGGCGAGCTGAACGTCTCGCACACCGGGGCCGGCTACCGGCCCAAGATCGCCGGTGCCGACGCCACCGCCGCGCTGGGCCTGTTCTTCGACGAGGCCTACACCGGCGCGGGGCTGAAGGTCGCCGAGGTCATCGAAGGCGGCCCGCTGGTGAGCGCCAAGTCCGGCGTCAAGGCCGGCATGGTGATCGAGAAGATCGACGGCGTCGCGATTGCCGCCGGCGCTGAATTCGACTCGCTGCTGAACCAGAAGGCCGGCAAGCGCGTGCTGCTGTCGGTCTTAGACCCGGCCGCCAACAAGCGCTTCGACCAGACCGTCAAGCCCATCTCGCTGGGCGAACAGGGCGAGCTGCTCTACAGCCGCTGGATCAAGGCCGAGCGCGATGCGGTGGACAAGCTCTCCGGCGGACGCCTGGGCTATGTGCACGTGCGCGGCATGGACGACGAGAGCTACCGCGACGTCTACGCCGAGGTGCTGGGCCGCCACAGCGGCAAGGAGGCGCTGATCGTCGATACCCGCTTCAACGGCGGCGGCAACCTGCACGACGAACTGGCCACGCTGCTCAGCGGCCGCCGCTACCTGGAGTTCCTGCCGCGCGGCCAGTCGCTGGGCTGGGAGCCCACCGGCAAGTGGACCAAGCCCTCACTGGTGCTGATCAGCGAGAGCAACTACTCCGACGCCCACCTCTTCCCCTGGGTCTACCGCCATCAAGGCATAGGCAAGCTGCTGGGCATGCCGGTGGCCGGCACCGGCACGGCCGTCTGGTGGGAGAACCAGCAGGACACCACCATCACCTTCGGCATCCCCGAGGTCGGCTTCCGCGACGAGAAGGGCAACTTCATGGAGAAGGCCTTGATCGAGCCGGACATCCTGGTGCCCAACGATCCGGCCAAGGTGGGAGCAGGTGTGGATCAGCAGCTGGAGCGCGCGGTGCAGGAGCTGCTCAAGCGCTGACGCGCAGCCTACTGCGACGCGGCCAGCGCCGGCGCCGGCGCCGACGCCGCGTCGGCATGGCCGCCGCTGACGTCGTGCTTCTCGCCGCCCATGTCGATCTTGTCGCCGGCTTTGGACAGCAGCCACAAGCCGACGGCGGCGAAGAGGATGAATCCCACGAGCAGCTTCCACATGTTCAAGTCTCCTGTCATCGAGTTGGTGAAGTCGCGGCCGCTTTCGGCGGCGGTGGCGACACCATAGGAGACGTGGCTGACAGGGCCCCTACACGGCCTGGCCGAGACGAAAAAAAGCGGCCCGGAGGCCGCTTTTTTTCATCGGAGATGAACGAAGCGATCAGTCGTTCGCGTAGATGTTCACGTCCTTGGTTTCCTTCACGAATAGCAGGCCGATCACGAAGCACACCGCGGCGATCACGATCGGGTACCACAGGCCGTGGTACATGTTGCCGTTCTGCGCCACCATCGCGAAGGTGATGGACGGCAGCAGCCCGCCGAACCAGCCGTTGCCGATGTGGTACGGCAGGCTCATCGAGGTGTAGCGGATGCGCGTCGGGAAGAGCTCCACCAGCATCGCGGCGATCGGGCCGTAGACCATGGTGACGTAGATCACCAGGACGGTCAGCAGCGCGACCACGTTCCACCACTGGCCGCTCATGAAGCCGATGGGCTGCGCCTTGGGCGGGTAGCCCGCCGCCTTCAGCGACTCGCTCACGTCCTTCTTGAAGGCGGCCACCGAGGCGGCGGAAGCTTCGTCGAACTTGTGGCCGCCGGGCAGCACGGCCGCGGTCGGCGGCGTGATCTGCTTGTCACCGATCTTGATCGTGGTGGGCGTGCCGGCCGGTGCGGCGACGTTTTCATACGAAGCCGAGTTCTGCGTCAGTGCGCGCTTGGCGATGTCGCAGCCGGAGGTGAAGTCCACCTCGCGGGCCACCGGGCTGCCCTGGAACGAGCAGGTCGCCGGGTCGGCGCTGACGGTGATCTGGGCCGTCGCCTGGGCCTGGGCCAGCGCCGGGTTGGCGGCCTGGGTCAGCGCCTTGAAGATCGGGAAGTAGGTCAGCACCGCGAGCGCCAGGCCGGCCAGGATGATGGGCTTGCGGCCGATCTTGTCCGACAGCGTGCCGAAGATGACGAAGAACGGCGTGCCGATGATCAGCGAGACGGCGATCAGCACGTTGGCGGTGCCGGCATCGACCTTCAACACGCTGGTCAGGAAGAACAGCGCATAGAACTGCCCCGTGTACCAGACCACGCCCTGGCCCATCACCAGGCCGAACAGCGCCAGCAGCACGATCTTCAGGTTCTTCCACTGGCCGAAGGACTCGGACAGCGGGGCCTTGGAGGTCTTGCCTTCGTCCTTCATCTTCTTGAAGGCCGGCGATTCGTTCATCGACAGGCGAATCCACACGCTGATGGCCAGCAGGGCGATCGAGAGGATGAACGGCACGCGCCAGCCCCAGTCGGCAAAGGCCTGCTCGCCCAGCGCGGTGCGCACGCCAAGGATCACCATCAGCGAGAGCATCAGGCCCAGCGTGGCGGTGGTCTGTATCCACGAGGTGTAGGCACCGCGCTTGCCGTGCGGCGCGTGCTCGGCCACGTAGGTGGCGGCACCGCCGTACTCGCCGCCCAGCGCCAGGCCCTGCAGGATGCGCAGGCCCACCAGGATGATGGGCGCGGCCATGCCGATG
>DATHWJ010000386.1:0-2480 GCA_035460745.1 Ideonella sp.
TCGATGGCCGCGGCGCGCCAGGGCAGGTGGCTGCCGTACTCGTCGGCCAGGGCCTGCACGGCCTCCTTGAGGCCGCGCGCGGCCGGTGCGCCGCGGCCCACGGCCAGGTGCAGCGGCGCTGCGAAGCGGGCCCAGAGCGCCGGCTCGGCGGCCAGCAGTGCGGCCAGGTGCAGCGCCTGCACGGTGATCACATGGCCTTGCACGCCGGGCTCGAAGCGGAAGCCGTGCGCCACCATCGCCGGCACGCTGACCGCGCAAGGCCCGAGCAGCGGCTGGCGCTCGGCGTCCAGCCGGGCTTCGGCGCGGCCGTGGTCGATGTACAGAATTTGAAAGAAGGCCTCGTGGCGGTGCGGCTTGATCTCCCAGTCGTGCAGCCGGCTGCGCGACGAGATGGTCTCGACGTGCAGCCGCTCCGTCACCGAGGCGGCACCCTGCTCGCCGTAGAGCAGGTAGGCCGGCAGGCCGGCGGCTGCGGGCAGCGCGGGGGGCGGGGAAGCGTGGTGCATGGATGTTCGAATTGTTCAATGCATTGCGGCTTCTGTCCATTGAGAGCGGGGCGGCGCACGCTTAGTCTCTCGGCACCGCAAAACGCTGCTTCCCGGCAGCACCAGGAGACAAGACATGCGCACCCAAGTCGCGATCATCGGCGCCGGCCCGGCCGGCTTGCTGCTCGGCGCACTGCTGCACAAGGCCGGCGTCGAGCACGTCATCGTCGAGCGGCAGACGCCCGCCTACGTGCTGGGCCGCATCCGCGCCGGCGTGCTGGAGCAGACCACTGTAGAGCTGCTGGAGGCCGCCGGCGTCAGCGAGCGCCTGCACCGCGAAGGGCTGCCGCACGACGGCTTCGCGCTCAGCTTCGACGGCCAGCGCCACCGCATCGATTTGCATGCGCTGACCGGCAAGCGCGTCACCGTCTACGGCCAGACCGAAGTCACGCGCGACCTGATGGAGGCGCGCGAAGCGGCTGGGCTGCCCACCGTCTACGCGGCGGCCGACGTGAGCCTGCACGGTTTCGACGGCAGCCGGCCGACGGTGCGCTACACCAAGGACGGCGCCGCGCACGAAATCCAGGCCGACTTCATCGTCGGCTGCGACGGCTTCCACGGTGTCTCGCGGCGCAGCGTGCCGGCCGAGGCGATGCGGCAGTTCGAGAAGGTCTACCCCTTCGGCTGGCTGGGCGTGCTGGCCGACGTGCCGCCGGTGCACGAGGAGCTGATCTACGCCAACCACGAGCGCGGCTTCGCGCTGTGCAGCATGCGCAGCAAGACGCGGGTGCGCTACTACGTGCAATGCCCGCTGGAGGACACCGTCGAGCAGTGGCCCGACGAGGCTTTCTGGGCCGAGCTGAAGCTGAGGCTGCCGGCTGCCGACGCGGCCCATCTCGTCACCGGGCCGTCGATAGAAAAGAGCATCGCGCCGCTGCGCAGCTTCGTCACCGAGCCGATGCGCTTCGGCCGGCTCTTCCTGGCCGGCGACGCCGCCCACATCGTGCCGCCTACAGGCGCCAAGGGTCTGAACCTGGCCGCCTCGGACGTGGGAATGCTCTCGCAGGCGCTGGCCGAGCACTACCGCGGCTCGTCGCTCGGCATCGACCACTACTCGCAGCGCGCGCTGGCGCGCATCTGGAAAGCCGAGCGCTTCTCGTGGTGGTTCACTTCGCTGATGCACCGCTTCCCCGAGACCGGCGCCTTCGGCCGCAAGATGCAGAGCGCCGAGCTGGAGTACCTGGTGCACTCGCCCGCGGCGATGGCCTCGGTGGCCGAGAACTATGTGGGGCTGCCGCTGGATTGAGAAGCGGCCCGCGCGGCGGCTTTCTACAATCGGCCCCCATGAACGCCCCCGCCCCCCGCTACACCCGCGGTGCCGCCTTGCCGGCCCTCCTGCAACAGCGCATCGCCATCATCGACGGTGCGATGGGCACCATGATCCAGCGCTACAAGCTGGGCGAGGCCGACTTCCGCAACGCCGCGCTGGCCGACCACCCCAAGGACCTGAAGGGCAACAACGACCTGCTGGTGCTGACCCGGCCGGACGTGATCGGCGAGATCCACGACCAGTACCTCGCGGCCGGCGCCGACCTGATCGAGACCAACACCTTCGGCGCCACCTCGATCGCGCAGGAAGACTACGGCCTGGCCCCCCTGGCGCGCGAGATGAACCTCGCCGCCGCCAGGCTGGCGCGGGCCAGCGCCGACCGCTACAGCACGCCCGACCAGCCGCGCTTCGTCGCCGGCGCGCTGGGCCCCACGCCCAAGACCGCCAGCATCAGCCCCGACGTCAACGACGCCGGCGCCCGCAACGTCAGCTTCGATCAGCTGCGCGACGCCTACAAGGAACAGGCCGCGGCCCTGCTGGAGGGCGGCGCGGACCTGTTCCTGGTCGAGACCATCTTCGACACCCTGAACGCCAAGGCCGCCATCTTCGCGCTCGACGAGCTGATGGAGGAGACCGGCGAGCGCCTGCCGGTGATCATCTCCGGC
>DATHWJ010000387.1:0-10186 GCA_035460745.1 Ideonella sp.
TGGACGACATGGTCTCGCGCATCATTGCCTACAACCCGGCGATCTACATCGTCGTCTCGCAGATCATCCCGGCCAACCCGCCCGCCAGCGAGCGCACGATGAACTACGTCGGCCGGCTGAACCTGCTGATCCCCGGCCTGGTGGCCAAGCACCAGGCGCTCGGCCACCGGGTTTCGATGGTGGACATGTACACCCCCATGCTGGCCTACCCCAACCCCGACGGCATCCACCCCAGCGCCGAGGGCGCGCAGGTGATGGCCGAGGTCTACTTCCAGGGCATCAAGGCGCTGGGCGTGCTGCCCACCAACCCCGACCCCGGCCGCGACGACGGCGTGCACCAGGTGGACAACTGGAGCACGGTGGCCACGCCTCGCACGAAGCTGGTGCCCAACCTGATACGCGCCGGCTCGGCCACGCTGGCCGCCAGCCACACCGTCGGCTACCACGGCAAGAACGACGCCTCGGTGCTGAACGACGGCCGCATGGACGGCTTCACCAACGACACCGACAACACCTCGGCCACCACCTTCACGCTGGACACCCGCGTGAACACCCAGGGCTACGACGTCAACGAGTTCCGCAGCTACGCCGGCCTGGTGATCTCCGACGACGGCGACGAGCGCGCCCACCAGGCCTACGAGCTGTGGTGGTCGTCGGTCGATGCGCCCGACAACTTCACCCGCCTGGGCGACTTCCACCACATCATGGTCAACCGCGAAGAGCGCGGCTCGCAGATCCAGGTCAACCGCAACGACGGCCAGCCGCTGGCCCGCCGCGTCAAGAAGATCCAGTTCCGCTTCGTCGAGCCGCCGCTGCGCCAGGTCGGCTTCTTCGGCATCACCAACCCGACGCGCTACCGCGAGCTGGAGGTGCTGGGCGTGCCGACGCGCTGAGCGCAAGCCGCCGCCGCCGGGCGTCCACAGTAAGGGTGACGACAGGCCCGCCGGCTCGGCGCTAGGCTCCGGTACGCATTGCATTGCGTCACCGGAGCAGTTCCATGGCCGCCGTACTCGCATCAAGCCCTCTCCAGCCGCGCAAGACCATCGTCGTCTTCTCCGACGGCACCGGCAACAGCTCGGCCAAGCTGAACAAGACCAACGTGTGGCGCCTGTACCAGGCGCTGGACCTGGCTCGCCCGTCCGAGGAGCGCTCTGCCGCGGGCGACGAGACTCAGATCGCCCTGTATGACGACGGCGTGGGCAGCTCGGGCTTCCTGCCGGTGGCGCTGCTGGGCGGGGCCTTCGGCTTCGGCCTCAAGCGCAACGTGCTCGACCTCTACAAGTTCCTGTGCCGCAACTACCGGCCCGGCGACCGCATCTATGCCTTCGGCTTCAGCCGCGGCGCCTTCACGATCCGCGTGCTGATGGGCTTCGTGCTGAAGATAGGCCTGCTGAAGTACGAGTCGGAGCACCACCTCGCCCAGCATGTGCAGGAGGCCTACCGCGAGTACCGCGCGACCTTCAAGGCGCCGCTGCTGGCGGGCGCGGCGCGCTGGCTCAGGGACGCTGCCATCGGGCTGTGGCGCCGGCTGCGCGGCACGGCCGCGTCGCCGGCCAAGGTGCGGGTCGAGCAGGTGGAGTTCGTCGGCGTGTGGGACACGGTCGCCGCCTACGGCACCCCGCTGGCCGAGATGACGCGTGCCGTGGACCGGTGGATCTGGCCTTTGTCCATGCCCAACTACGTGCTCTCGCCCCGCGTCAGGCAGGCGCGCCACGCGCTGGCCCTCGACGACGAGCGCGACACCTTCCATCCCCTGTTGTGGGACGAGGTGGCAGAAGCCGAGGCGGTCGCGCGCCGCGAGGTGGCCCCGATGCGCCTGCGGCAGGTCTGGTTCGCCGGCATGCACTCCGACGTGGGCGGCGGCTACCCGGACGACAGCCTGTCCTACGTCTCGCTGGACTGGATGATGGGCGAAGCCGAGACCGCGGGGCTGCGCTTCAAGCCGCGCGAGCGCGGCGACGTCGAGCGCGGCATGGACCCGATGGGGCCCATCCACGACTCCCGCTCGGGCCTGGCCGTCTATTACCGCTACCAGCCGCGCAAGCTCAGCGCGCGCATCGAGCCGCCGGACCCGTCCACGCTGCTGATGCAGGACCCGAACCGCGAAGAAGCGCACGGGCGCCTGCTCGAGGTGGTGATACACCCCAGCGTCAAGCAGCGCATCCTGTACGGACCGGACGGCTACGCCCCCATCACGCTGCCCCCGGCCTTCTCGCTCGACGCCGGCCCCGCCCAGCCGCTGCTTGCAGCGGGCAGCGAGCAGGTCTGGAACAGCGTTTGGCGCAGGCGCATCACCTACTTCTTCGGCCTTGCGGTGAGCTCTTTGTTCGTGTTGATGCCCGTGCTGCCGCGCTCGGACTGCGGCAGCGGGCTGGTGTGCCTGCTGTCCCCGGCCATCGATGCAGCGGGCAGCCTGCTGCCCAGCTTCCTGCAGCCCTGGGTGCGCGCCTGGGCCGCCAACCCGGGCGTGTTCGCCATCCTGGGCCTCGTGATGTTCATGACGCTGAGGTTGAGCGGCGCCTTGCAGCGCACCATCGACGACCAGATGAGCGATGTCTGGCAGCGCACCTTCGGCGCAGCCCGCGGCGCGCCCCCCGAGCCGACCGGCACGGACAGGTTCATCCAGCGGCTCAGAACCCATGGCGCCTACCAGAAGTTCTTCCAGCAGCTGAAGTGGCGCCTGGCACCCGCGCTGTTCGCACTGGCCTTCCTGGCGCTGGTGCTGCTCGCCGCCCTGCTGCTGGCGCACAGGATCGCGTCGGCATAGCGCTGGCGCCGGACAACGGGCGCGTGCTCTCGTAGGACCAAACCCACAGGGACATGCCCTGCGGTCCGGCTGCGGCCCGCGGGGTGGCGCATGATGATGGGTCGATCGGGGGCCGATCCTGGCATCGGCCTTTCGACGCCACCCCGGGCGCTTGCGGCGCGTGCACCGCCATGCCGCCCCACCCGAAAGGACCTACATGCAAGTCTTGTTGAACACCGACCCGCACGTCGATGGCAGCCACCAGATGGCCGACCACCTGGACACCGTCGTGAAGGAGGCCCTGGGCCGCTTCGCCGACCACATCACTCGCGTCGAGGCCCATCTGGCCGACGTGACCAACGCCCACGCGAGCGCGCTGCCGAACGAGATCCATTGCACGCTGGAAGCCCGCCTGACCGGGCGCGACGCCGTCGTCGTGAAGGACCAGGCCGCCACCGCCCACCAGGCCATCAATGGCGCGGTCGGCAAGCTCAAACGCGCGATCTCGACCGTGCTGGCCAAACAAGACAAGCACCGCGGCGGCGCCGCCGTGCCGGTAGACGAGCCGGTGGACGAGCCGGAGCTCGACGCGCCGTCTAGCTGAAGCGCGTGCCCCCGGCAGCCGGGCCCATCGGCGCCCGGCGGTAGATCAGCAGGCGGCCCCGGTAGGCTTCGACACCCGCCGCGGCCAGGCGATTGAGGCTCTCTTCCCGCATCGAGAAGCCTTGCGCCGCCATCTGGCGGTTGAAGGCCGGCCGGTTGCCGCGGTTCGGATCCACCACCCAGACCTCGCCCTCGGCCGATGAATGCAGGCCGATGAAGGCGGCGAGGTCGGCGTTGGCGTCACGCTCGTAGAGCAGGTCGCTGCCGATGATCAACTCGTACCGGCCGGTGACCGGCGAGCGCGGCGGTGCGTCCGCGCGCTCCGGCGGCAGCGAGCCTGCGCCCCAGTGCCCGTGGCAATACTTCATCGGGCCAAGCTGGTTGAGGCGCAGGTTGGCTTCGAGAAAGCGCTCGGCGAGCGGGTGGCAATCGCTCGCCGTCATGTCGGCGCCCAGCCGGTGGCCCACCAGGCTGGCGAGCGCGAGGCCGCAGCCGATCTCCAGGATGCGCTCGCGGCTGTCCACCGGGCGCAGCGCGATGCGCGCGGCGAGGTGCGCACCCGACGGCCAGGGCAGGCCGAACAAGGGCCAGGCGGCCGACGAGATGCCGAGGCGATCGGCTTCGCCCAGGCGGTCGGAGAACTGCTGGCGGTCGAGCAGCGAGCGGATCACGAGGCCGTCGGCACCGGTGATCTCGATGCGCTCTTGCTTGGTGAGGTAGCCGGGCATAGTGGGGCGGAGCCCCGGTTTGGCGGCTGTGGCGAAGAGGTGGCGGGAGCGCGGAGTATGGGGCTCGCAGGGGCCGGCCCGCGCCACCACCGGATTTCAGCCCTTCTTGCCGCGCACCCGCGCCTCTCGCTTGGCCGGAACCGTGCCCTGCCGGCCCGCCGCGCTCGCGACGCAGTGCTCGATGAAGGCCTGGGCCGAGCTGCCCACGCGCCGCTGCCGGTGCACCACCATCGACAAGGCCCGCACCTCGCGCGGCAGCGGGGTCTGCAGCTCCACCAGCGTGCCGCGGCCCAGCGCCTCCACCACCGCGTAGCGCGACAAACAGCCTATGCCCACCGCCGAGCCCACCACCCGCTTGATGGCCTCGCTGCTGCCGAGCTCGAACTCCACGTTGACCTGTTCCAGGTGCTCCAGCAGCCAGCGGTCCGAGGCCTCGCGCGTGCCCGAGCCCGGCTCGCGCAGCACCCAGGTGGCGGCCGCCAGCTCGCGCGCGCTCACCGGCCGGCCCGCCAGCGGGTGGCTGGGCGCGGCGATCAGCACCAGCTCGTCGCTCAGCCAGGGCTTGACGCTGATGTCGGGGTGGGTCTGCCGGCCCTCGATGAAGCCGACGTCGGCCTCGAAGCCCACCACCGCGGCGATCACGTCGCTGGTGTTGGAGATCACCATGCGCACCGCGTGCTGCGGCCGGGCCTGCTTCCAGGCGGCGACGATCTCGGGCAGCAGGTACTCGCCGATGGTCAGGCTGGCGGCCATGCGCAGCGGCGTCGGCTGCTCCTCGGAGAACAGCGCCTGCAGCTCGACCGCCTGGTCGAGCATGGAGACGGCGCGCGGCAAAAAGGCCCGGCCGCGCTCGTTGAGCAGCAGCCGGCGGCCGACGCGGTCGAAGAGCTGCTGGCCCAGCGCCGCTTCCAGGTCGGCCAGCGAGGTGCTGGCGGCCGACTGCGAGCGCGCCACGCGGTCGGCCGCGGCGCGGGTCGAGCCGGTGCGCGCGGTGGCCGTGAAGACCTCGAGCTGGCGCAGCGTGAAGCGCAGGCGTTGATCGGTTTTATCGTTCATGGATAGCAAGATTACGCGCTTTTCCGTTTGGCCACGACGCCCTACCATCAGACACGCTCGACCATAAGCTTATGCAGTGCTGCATATAAGCTCCGCATACCACCCGGCAGGCGACACCCACCCACCAGGAAGCGTCTTGACCTCGATCTTCTCCAGCGCACCGCTGCACGACCCGCTCGCCAAACCCAAGGGCGCCGACGGCGGCGACGCCACCACCGAGGTCAAGACCACCACCTGCTACATGTGCGCCTGCCGCTGCGGCATCCGCGTGCACCTGCGGGACGGTGAATTGCGCTACATCGACGGCAACCCCGAGCACCCGCTGAACAAGGGCGTGATCTGCGCCAAGGGCAGCGCCGGCATCATGAAGCAGGTCTCGCCAGCCCGGCTGACCCAGCCGCTGCGCCGCAAGCCGGGCAGCGAACGCGGCGCCGGCGAGTTCGAGCCCATCTCGTGGGAGCTGGCGTTCGACATGCTCACCGAGCGGCTGGCCCGCATCCGCGCGACCGACCCGAAGAAGTTCGCCCTCTTCACCGGCCGCGACCAGATGCAGGCCCTCACCGGCCTGTTCGCGCGCCAGTTCGGCACGCCCAACTACGCGGCCCATGGCGGCTTCTGCTCGGTGAACATGGCCGCCGGCATGATCTACACGGTAGGCGGCAGCTTCTGGGAGTTCGGCGGGCCCGACCTCGACCGGGCCAAGCTCTTCGTGATGATAGGCACCGCGGAGGACCACCACAGCAACCCGATGAAGATCGCGCTGGGCAAGTTCAAGCGCGAGGGCGGGCGCTTCATCTCGATCAACCCGGTGCGCACCGGCTACTCGGCGATCGCCGACGAGTGGATCCCGATACGTCCCGGCACCGACGGCGCGCTCTTCATGGCGCTGCTGCACGAGCTGATCGCCAGCGACCTGATCGACCACGCCTTTCTCAAGCGCTACACCAATGCGCCCCAGCTGGTGGTGCAGGAAGAAGGCGAGCGCGAGGGCCTCTTCGCCTTTGACCCCGCCGCCGGCCCGCCGGGCGACGGCCGCAACCCGCACAACAAGCTGGCCTGGGACAAGGCCAGCAACTCGGTCGTCGCCGCCTACCCGCAGGGCAACGAAGAAGGCCGCGACCTGGCGCTGGAGGGCTACTACCAGTTGCCGGACGGCACCCGCGTCGTGCCCTCGTTCCAGCTGCTGCGCGAGCGCGTGCTGGCCACCACGCCGGAGTGGGCGGCCGAGATCACCGGCATCCCCGCGGCGCGCATCCGCAGATTGGCCCGCGAGATGGGCGAGACGGCGCTGAAGCAGGCCTTCGAGCTGCCCATCCCCTGGACCGACGCCTGGGGCAAGCACCACCCGACCACGCCGGGCCGACCGGTCGCCTTCCACGCGATGCGCGGCCTCGCGGCCCACTCCAACGGCTTCCAGACCGTGCGTGCGCTGGCCATCCTGATGAGCGTGCTGGGCACCATAGACGCGCCCGGCGGCTTCCGCCACAAGGCCCCCTACCCGCGCCACATCGTGCCAAATTACCGGGCCTTCAACGACCCCGGCATGATCCAGCCCAACACGCCGCTGAATGCGGCGCCGCTGGGCTTCCCGGCCAACCCGGAGGAGCTGGCCATCCACGCCGACGGCTCGCCCATCCGCATCGACCACGCCTTCTCGTGGGAGCACCCGCTCTCGGCCCACGGGATGATGCACAACGTGATCACCAACGCCACGCGTGGCGATCCGTACACGCTGGACACGCTGATGATCTTCATGGCCAACATGGCCTGGAACTCCAGCATGAACACGATGGCGGTGCGCGAGATGCTCAACGCCAAGGGTGAAGACGGCGAGTTCAAGATCCCCTTCCTCGTCGTCTGCGACGCCTTCCAGAGCGAGACCGTGGCCTTCGCCGACCTGGTGCTGCCCGACACCACCTACCTCGAGCGGCACGACGTGATGAGCATGCTCGATCGGCCGATCTCGGAGTTCGACGGGCCGGTGGACTCGGTGCGCGTGCCGGTGCTGCCGGTCACCGGCGAGTGCAAGCCCTTCCAGGAGGTGCTGATCGAGCTGGCCTCGCGGCTCAAGTTCCCTGCCTTCACCAGCGCCGAGGGCGGCCGCAAGTTCAAGGACTACCCGGACTTCGTCGTCAACTTCCAGCCGCTGCCGGGCGTGGGCTTCCTGATGGGCTGGCGCGGCGAAGACGGCAGCCAGCACCTGCGCGGCGCGCCGAATCCCAAGCAGTGGGAGATGTACGCGAAGAACAACTGCGTCTTCCAGTACCACATGCCCGAGAACACGCAGTACATGCGCAACTGGAACCAGGCCTACCTCGACTTCGCGAAGGACAAGGCCTGGCGCCAGCGCAACTGCCCCATCCAGCTCGCGCTCTACTCCGACACGCTGCAGACCTTTCGCCTGGCGGCGCAGGGCAAGACCAGCGGCCGCCAGCCGCCGGACGAGCTGCGCGAGCGCATAGCGACCTACTTCGACCCGCTGCCCTTCTGGTACCCGCCGCTGGAGTTGGCCTGCACCGACACCGAGGCCTACCCGCTCGCCGCCATCACGCAGCGGCCGATGGCGATGTACCACTCGTGGGACTCGCAGAACGCCTGGCTGCGCCAGATCCACAGCCACAACTACCTGCAGGCCAACCCCGTCACCGCGCAGGCCGCCGGCATCGCCGACGGCGGCTGGTGCTGGGTCGAGAGCCCCTGGGGCCGGCTGCGCTGCATGCTGCGCTACAGCGAGGCGGTGGAGCCCGGCACGGTGTGGACCTGGAACGCGATCGGCAAGGCCGACGGCGCCTGGCAGCTCGCACCGGGTGCCGACGAAGCCCGCAAGGGCTTTTTGCTGAACCACCTGATCACCGAGGAGCTGCCTCTCAACGGCCGCAACGACGGCCGCAAAATCAGCAATTCCGACCCCATCACCGGCCAGGCCGGCTGGTACGACGTGCGGGTGCGCATCCGGCCGGCGTCACCCGAGGAGCCTGCCGAGACCTTCCCGCAGATCGCCGCGACGCCCGCGGCACCGGGCGTGCTGGGCCGGGCGCGCAACGAAGTCGTCGCCTACTTTGCGAACCGCAAGAAGACCGCATGAACGCCGAACCCGAAACACACGCCAAGCCATTGGCGCCTGCCGAAACGCTTGCCAAGCAGCTGGCCCTGGTCATAGACCTCAACGTCTGCGTCGGCTGCCATGCCTGCGTCACCTCCTGCAAGGAGTGGAACACCTCGGGCTCGGCCGGGCCGCTGGCCGACCTGAACGCCTACGGCGCCAAGCCCACCGGCACCTTCTTCAACCGCGTGCAGACCTTTGAGGCTGGCAGCTTCCCGTTCACCGAGACCGTCCACTTCCCCAAGAGCTGCCTGCACTGCGAAGACCCGCCCTGCGTGCCCGTCTGCCCCACCGGCGCAAGCTACAAGCGCAAGGAAGACGGCATCGTGCTGGTCGACTACGACAAGTGCATAGGCTGCAAGTACTGCAGCTGGGCCTGCCCCTATGGCGCCCGCGAGCTCGACGAAGAGCGCCAGGTGATGACCAAGTGCACGCTGTGCGTGGACCGCATCTACGACGAGCAACTGCCCAAGGAAGACCGCAAGCCGGCCTGCGTGAAGGCCTGCCCGACCGGGGCGCGGCTGTTCGGCGACGTCAAGGACCCGAACTCCGAGGTCTCGATCGCGATCCGCGAGCGCGGCGGCTACCCGCTGATGCCGGAGTGGGAGACCCAGCCGGCCAACCAGTACCTGCCGCGGCGCATCGTCGAGACCCCGTCGGAGTAGGCCCATGCATCCCGCGTTTTCCATCATCTTCTTCACCACCCTGGCCGGCGCCGCGCAAGGCCTGGTGGTGGCCCTGGCGGTGGCCGCGCTGGCCGGCCTGCCTGTCTCCAGCAGCTTCGCGCAGTGGGGTTTGTTCGTCGCAGGAGCGCAGCTCGTGATCGGGCTGGGCGCCTCCTTCCTGCACCTGGGCCGGCCCGAGCGGGCCTGGCGCACGGTGCTGATGTGGCGCACCTCGTGGATGTCGCGCGAGGTGATCGTGTTGCCCGCCTTCATCGCCGTGGTCGGGCTGTGGTGGCTGGCGCTGCGCGGCGAGGTGCAGGGCGCCGTGCCGCTGCTGCTGGCCGGGGCCGCGCTGGTCTTCGCGGCGCTGCTCTGGTACTGCACCGCGATGATCTACGCCTGCCTGCGCTTCATCCAGGAGTGGGCCCACCCGCTGACGCTGGTGAACTACACGCTGATCGGGCTTTCGGCCGGCCTGGTGCAGTGCGGCGCGCTGGCGGCGGCGATGGGCGAAGCGCCGCTGCTGCAGGCCGTCGGGCCCGCGGCGCTGGTGGCGACGCTGGCCGCCTGGCTGACCCGCACGCTCGCGCTGCGGCGCAACGCGGCGCTCAAGCCCAAATCCACGCTGCAATCGGCCACCGGCATCAAGTCGCCGCAGCTGGTGCAGAAATCCATGGGCATGACCGGCGGCTCGTTCAACACCCGCGAGTTCTTCCACGGCGCCACGCTGGCGGCGATGAAGCAGGCCAAGCTCGGCTTCATCGTCTTCGGCTTCGCGGTGCCGGCCGCCCTGCTGCTGTGGGCGCTGGCCGGCGGCCCCGCGCTCGCCTGGCTGCTCGCGGTGCCGCTGCAAACCGGGGGGCTGCTGGCCGAGCGCTGGTTCTTCTTCGCGCAGGCCCGGCACCCGCAGAACCTGTACTACCAGGTCGTCTCCTGACGACAGGCGGGTTGACGGCAATGGGTGAGGTGCCGGCAAACCCGCTACCCTGGCGGCTCCCTGTCGTACCCGGAGATCCCGTCCCATGGTGAAGAAGATTGTTGCCACCTCGCTCCTCCTCACGCTGGCCGCTGCAGCGCAAGCGCAAAACCTGACCTACATCCGCTGCGTCTTCGAGGGCCCGCGCGATTTCGTCGGCATCAAGACCAACTTCTACATCGACGAAGCCGGCAAGCGCCTGCTCAACGACAACAAGGCCGAGGTCGGCCAGACGCGGCAGTGGTCGCTCGACACCATCACCATCGCCAGCGCCCGCGGCGCCAACGAACCCGCGCAGGTGACCTTCCT
>DATHWJ010000388.1:0-6666 GCA_035460745.1 Ideonella sp.
TGCCCACCCCCGACGTAGAGCCGCGCGTGCGCGATGCGGCGCAACTCCGGGTACAGCTGGGCGAACAAGTGGTCCACCGCACCGGGCTCGCCGTCGGCGGCCCGGCGGATCCACTGCGTCAACGACACGTCCTCGGACACGAACCCTCCGGTCTGGCGGCTTGGCCTGCGCTGCCGCGCTGCGTAAAACGGCCGGTTTTCCGGCCAGCCTTGGAGCATACCGCGCGACTTGCCCGCCACCTAAAATGCACGCCATGAGCTTCAACCGCCACCTCGCGCAGGCCAGCGCCCGCCACCAATCCCTGTTGTGCGTCGGGCTGGACCCGGAACCGGCCCGGTTCCCGGCGGCGATGAAGGGCGAGCCGGCACGCATCTTCGATTTCTGCGCCCGCATCGTCGATGCCACCAAGGACCTGGTCTGCGCCTTCAAGCCGCAGATCGCCTACTTCGCCGCCCAGCGCGCCGAAGACCAGCTCGAGCGCCTGATGGCCTACATCCGCCGCGTCGCGCCCGAGGTGCCGGTGATCCTGGACGCCAAGCGCGGCGATATCGGCGCCACGGCCGAGCAGTACGCCCGCGAAGCCTTCGAGCGCTACCAGGCCGACGCGGTGACGCTCTCCCCCTTCATGGGCCTGGATTCCATCGAGCCCTACCTGCGCTACGACGGCAAGGGCCTGATCCTGCTGTGCCGCACCTCCAACCCCGGGGGCAGCGACCTGCAGGCGCAGCCGCTGGCCTCGGGCGACCTGTTGTTCGAGCACATCGCCCGGCTCGCCGCCGGCCCCTGGAACCGCGACGGCCGGCTCGGCCTGGTCGTGGGCGCCACCTTCCCGGCGGAGCTGGCGCGGGTGCGCGAGCTGGCGCCGACGCTGCCGCTGCTGATCCCCGGCGTCGGCGCCCAGGGCGGCGACGCCGCGGCCACGGTGCAGGCGGCCTGGGGGCCGCAGGCGCCGATCATCGTCAGCTCGTCGCGCGCCGTGCTCTACGCTGGCAGCGGCGATGACTTCGCCAGCCAGGCCCGGGCCGTAGCACGCGCCACGCGCGACACGCTGGCCCAGGCCTGCCAGCGGCTCGCACAGGGGCAGTAAGCCGGCAAGCCCCACGATTTTTGAGGAAGCCCCATCCCGGCCGTTGCTCATTTCAGTAGACACTCGAGGGCTCACCACCCGACCTTCGTGCCGATGTGTCTCCGCCTGAGCTGAGCGCCCGCTCCCTGACTGCCCAACGGCGGCGCCTTCTGGGCGCCGTCTTGGTGAAGGCCGCCCTGGCAACGTCGCTGGTGGCCTTGTTGCCTGCCGGCTGGCCGCTGCTGGGGCGGCTGCTGGTCGGTTTCGCGGCCGCCGCGACGACGACGGGGCTGGTCGCCGTGCTGCTGGCACGCAGCACGGCCCGCACGCTGCGCGCGGTGGAGACCAGCCAGCAGCGCTTTACCGGGTTGCTGCTGGTGGCCGCCGACGCTCACTTCGAGCTCGACCCGCGCGGCCGGCTGGTGCGGCTGGCGCGGCGCAACGACGGCCAAGGCTTCATCGAAACCCGCGACGGCCTCGGCCATCCGCTCTGGGACCAGGCCCAGATGAGCTTCGCGCCAGCGGCGCTGCAACGCTTGCGCACCGGCCTGGAGCAGCAATTGCCCTGGCGCGACCTGCCGCTGACCTGGTCCGACGCACCCGGCCGCACGCGCCAGTTCACGCTCAGCGGCGAGCCGCGCCGCGACGCCCAGGGCCAGTACCTCGGCCACTGGGGCGTGCTGCGCGACGTCAACGCGCAGGCGCTGGCGCAGCAGGCGCTGCAGAAGACCGAGACCCGCTTCCACGACCTGTTCCGCCGCATGCCGACGCCGCTGGTGCTGCACCGCCAGGGCCTGGTGGTGGACGCCAACCCGGCCGCGGTGGTGCTCTTCGGCTACCCCGATCTGCACTCGATGCTGGGCCAGGATCTGCTGCCCAACTACGAGAGCGGCGACTCGCGCGACCGCGCCCGGGCCCGCCTGCTCGAGGTGGAGAGCCAGGCGGTGGGCCAGGCCCTGCCGCCGGCCGAGTACCGCCTGCAGCCGCTGCGCGGCGGGCACCTGATCGTGCAGGTCAGCAGCGTGCGCATCGACGAAGGCGACAGCGCCGCCACGCTGTCGATCTACATCGACCAGACCGAGCGCCGCGAGACCGAAGACGCCGTGCTGCGCTCCGAGGCCTTGTTGTCGCACCTGGTCTCGACCAGCCCCGACGCGATCTCGCTGGCCGAGCTGGAGACCGGCCGCTACGCGATGGTCAACCCCAGCTTCGAACGCATCACCGGCTACCGCGCCAGCGAGGTGCTGGGCCGCACCGCCGACGACCTCAACATCTGGATGCAGCCCGGCGACCGCCAGCAGATCGTCGAGCTGCTGCTGGAGCAGGGCTCGGTGCAAAACCTGATGCTGAGCCTGCGCAACCGCGAGGGCCAGCCGGTCTCGATGCTGATGTCGGCCGCCTGCTTCGAGATGGACGGCCGCGACTACCTGATGCTCAGCGGGCGCGACACCACCGCAGCCGAGCAAGCGCGGCTGGAGCGCGAGGCCATCCTGGAGAACGCGCTGATCGGCGTCGCGCTCACCCGCGAGCGTCACTTCATGCTGGTCAACCCGCGCTTCGAGCAGATGCTGGGCTGGCCGCGCGGCCTGCTGGTGGGGCAGCCGGCCAAGCTGGTCTGGCCGGCCGAGTCGGACTACCGCGAAGTGGGCGCGCAGATCGGGCCGCGGCTGGCGCGCGGCGAGCAGGTCGAGATCGAGCAGACGCTGAAGCGGCGCGATGGCAGCGTCTTCCTCTGCCGGCTGCTGGCCAAGGCGGTCGATCCCAGCCACCCCAGCCGCGGCGGCACGATCTGGCTGGCCGAGGACATCACCGAGCGGCGCCAGGTCGAGCAGGCACTGGCCAAGGCGCGTGACGACGCTGAAGCGGCCAGCCGCGCCAAGAGCGCCTTCCTCGCCAATACCAGCCACGAGATCCGCACGCCGCTCAACGCCCTGCTCGGACTGGCCCGGCTGGCGCGCGGGCCGGGCGTGGACGAGCGCCGGCGCCGCCAGTACGTCGACCAGATCAGCGAAAGCGCCGAGACCTTGTCCGGCGTGCTGTCCGACATCCTCGATCTCTCCAAGATCGAGGCCGGCAAGATGCACCTGGACGTGGTCGCGTTCGACCTGCGGGCGATGCTGGCCTCGCTGCGCCAGGCCTACGGCGCGCTGGCCGACACCAAGGGCCTGGAGCTCTCGATGGCGCTGGACGACGACCTGCCCGAGGTGGTGCAGGGCGACCCGGTGCGGGTGCGGCAGATCCTCAGCAACTACCTCGGCAACGCGCTGAAGTTCACCCAGAGCGGCTGCATCCGGCTGAACGCCCAGCGCGTGAGCGAGCGGCACCTGCGCTTCGAGGTGCTGGACACCGGCCCCGGCATCGACGAGGAGACCCAGGCCCTGCTCTTCCACCCTTTCACGCAGGCCGACAACTCCACCACCCGGCGGGTCGGAGGCACCGGGCTGGGCCTGTCGATCTGCCGCCAGCTGGCCGAGATGATGGGCGGCGAGGTCGGCCTGGCCAGCGTGCCGGGCCAGGGCAGTTGCTTCTGGGCCGACCTGCCGCTGCCCGAGGGCGACCGCGACGACCTGGACTCCGGCGCCAGCGGCTACGGCATCGACCCTATCCTGGGCTCGCGCGTGCTGATGGTGGAGGACAACGCGGTCAACATGATGATCGCGGTGGCGCTGCTGGAGCAATGGGGCATCGAGGTGGCGCAGGCCGCCGACGGCGCCGAGGCGATCGAGGCCGTCGACCAGGCCGTTGCCGAGGGCCGGCCCTTCGACCTGGTGCTGATGGACGTTCAGATGCCCGGCATGAGCGGCCACCAGGCCACGCTGATACTGCGGCGGCGCTACTCGCGCGAGACCCTGCCCATCATCGCGCTGACCGCCGCCGCGCTGGTCTCGGAGCGCGAGCAGGCCCTGGCGGCCGGCATGAACGACTTCCTGACCAAGCCTATCGACTCGCAGCGGCTGCGCGGCACGCTGGCGCGCACGCTGCGCAAGCGGGAACTGGAAGCGGGCGACAGCGAGGCGAGCTGACGCCCTGCCCGCGCCGTGTCAGACTTTCAGCCCTTGAGGTGCCCCAGCGGCAGCGCTCCGCCGGTCTTGACCTCGCCGAGCGAAAAGCTGGTGTGCAGGTCTTTCACGTTGGGCAGCCTGAACAGCGTCTCCATGGTCCAGCGCGAGTAGGCGTCGAGGTCGGTCACCAGCACCTGCAGCTCGAAGGTGCCGGCGCCGCTGATGTAGTGGCAGGCGATGACCTCGGGCAGGCCGCGGATCGCGCTCTCCAGCGCGCGGGTCGCTTCGGCGTTGTCGCGGTCGGTGTCCACCCGCACGAAGGCAAGCACGCCCAGGCCGATGCGGCGGCGGTCGATCTCGGCGCGGTAGCCGGTGATCACGCCGATCTCCTCCAGCCGGCGCACGCGGCGCCAGGTGGGCGCCGGCGAGAGGCCGATGGCGGCCGCGAGGTCGGCGTTGGACTGGCGGGCGTCGCGCTGCAAGGCGGCCAGGATGGCCACGTCGTAGCGGTCCAGCCGGGCCGGGCCGGACTCGCCCGCGGCAGGCGACAACGCGCCTTCGTTGGGAGCGGCACCGGGGGTGCGGGTTTTCACTATGTTTGCTTCTTTCGGCAATGTGGATTCTCTTTGTAGCTTCGCTCAGCATGATTGTTGCGCGAGCCCGCGCCATCAGGCAATCGAAAGCAAGCACTTCTCCGACCCAAACTTCTACACTGACTGGCATCCCCGACCCGCAAGCGCCGCGGCCGCCACGAGCTGCCGGCGGCCTTCGCACGCACCACTGTCAGCCATTCGCCGCAGGAGACCTCCCATGAACGCCCCGCTACCCGAAGCCGTCCGCAAGGCGCTTGAATCGGTCTCGCTAGACGACAAGTACGCGCTTCCCACCGGGCAGGCCTTCATGAGCGGGGTGCAGGCCCTCGTGCGCCTGCCGATGCTGCAGCGCACCCGCGATGCACTCGCCGGGCTGAACACCGCCGGCTTCATCAGCGGCTACCGCGGCTCGCCGCTGGGCACCTACGACCAGGCGTTGTGGGCCGCCAAGAAGCACCTCGCGGCGCAGCACATCGTCTTCCAGCCCGGTGTCAACGAGGAGCTGGGCGCCACCGCCGTCTGGGGCACGCAGCAGCTCGACCTCTACCCGCAGAGCAAGAAGTTCGACGGCGTCTTCGGCATCTGGTACGGCAAGGGCCCGGGCGTGGACCGCTGCTCCGATGTCTTCAAGCACGCCAACATGGCCGGCACCGCCAAACACGGCGGCGTGATCGCCATCGCCGGCGACGACCACATCTCCAAGAGCTCCACCGCGCCGCACCAGAGCGACCACATCTTCAAGGCCTGCGGCCTGCCGGTGTTTTTCCCGAGCAGCGTGCAGGAGATCCTCGACATGGGGCTGCACGCGTTTGCAATGAGCCGCTTCTCGGGCGTCTGGGCCGGCATGAAGACCATCCAGGAGGTGGTCGAGTCGGCCTCCAGCGTCGATGTCAGCCCCGATCGCGTCAAGATCATCACGCCGGACGACTTCCCCATGCCGCCGGGCGGCGTGCACATCCGCTGGCCGGATCCGCCGCTGGAGCAGGAGGCGCGGCTGATGGACACCAAGTGGTACGCCGCGCTGGCCTACATCCGCGCCAACAAGCTGAACTACAACGTCATCGCATCGTCCAACGACCGCTTCGGCATCATCGCCAGCGGCAAGGCCTTCAACGACACGCGCCAGGCGCTGGTCGATCTCGGCCTGTCGGACGATGTCTGCCGCCAGCTCGGCATCCGGCTGCACAAGGTCAACGTGGTGTGGCCGCTGGAGGCCAACATCACGCGCGAGTTCGCCACCGGCTTGAAGGAGATCCTGGTCGTCGAGGAGAAGCGCCAGGTCATCGAGTACCAGATCAAGGAAGAGCTCTACGGCTGGCGCCCCGACGTGCGGCCCAACGTGCTGGGCAAGTTCGACGAGCCCGAGGGCGACGACGCGACCGGCGGCGAATGGAGCCGGCCCAACCCCAGCCAGAACTGGCTGCTGCGCGCCAAGGCCGACCTGACGCCGGCCATCATCGCCAAGGCCATCGTCAAGCGCCTGAAGAAGCTCGGCGTGCCCGCCGACATCGCCGCCCGCATGGACCAGCGCATCGCGGTGATTGAGGCTGCCGAGAAGATGCAGCTCGAGGTCAAGACCACCGGCGGCGACCGCACGCCGTGGTTCTGCTCCGGCTGCCCGCACAACACCAGCACGCGGGTGCCCGAGGGCTCGCGCGCAGTGGCCGGCATCGGCTGCCACTACATGGTGACCTGGATGGACCGCAGCACCTCCACCTTCACCCAGATGGGCGGCGAAGGCGTGACCTGGGTCGGCCAGGCGCCCTTCACCACCGACAAGCATGTCTTCGCCAACCTGGGCGACGGCACCTACTTCCACAGCGGCCTGCTGGCCATCCGCCAGAGCATCGCCTCGGGCGCCAACATCACCTACAAGATCCTCTACAACGACGCGGTCGCGATGACCGGCGGCCAGCAGGTGGGAGAACGGCCCGAGGGCCACTCGGTGCTGCAGATCATGAAGAGCCTGGACGCCGAGGGTGTGAGCAAGCTGGTGATCGTGACC
>DATHWJ010000389.1:0-2164 GCA_035460745.1 Ideonella sp.
CCGACCATGTGGTGATGGCGCTGGGCCACAGCTCGCGCGACACTTTCGAGATGCTGCACGAACGTGGCGTCCATATCGAGGCCAAGCCCTTCTCCATCGGCTTTCGCGTCGAGCATCCGCAGGGCCTGATCGACCGCGCGCGCTTCGGCCCCAACGCCGGCCACCCGGTGCTGGGCGCGGCCGACTACAAGCTGGTGCACCATGCCGGCAACGGCCGCTCGGTCTACAGCTTTTGCATGTGCCCGGGCGGCACGGTGGTGGCGGCGACCTCCGAGGTGGGCCGGGTCGTCACCAACGGCATGAGCCAGTACTCGCGCAACGAGCGCAACGCCAACGCCGGCATCGTCGTCGGCATCGCGCCGCAGGACTACCGGCAAGACCCCGGCGGCAGCGGCCCGGTCCATCCACTGGACGGCATCGCCTTCCAGCGCTTCTGGGAGTCGCGCGCCTTCACGCTGGGCGGCGGCAGCTACCAGGCGCCGGGCCAGTTGGTGGGCGACTTCATCCGCGGCCAGCGCAGCAGCGCCTTCGGCAGCGTGCTGCCCTCGTACAAGCCGGGCGTGCACCTGACCGACCTGGTCCATCCCGACGCCTCGGGCCACGCCAGCCTGCCGGACTACGCGGTGGCCGCCATCCGCGAGGCGCTGCCGGCCTTCGAACGCCAGATCAAGGGCTTCGCGATGGACGACGCGGTGCTCACCGGCGTCGAGACCCGCACCTCGTCGCCGCTGCGCATCACCCGCGGCAAGGGCTACCAGAGCCTCAACGTCGCCGGCCTGTACCCGGCCGGCGAGGGCGCGGGTTATGCCGGCGGCATCATGTCGGCCGGGGTGGACGGCATCGAGGTGGCCGAGGCGCTGGGCGCGCAGATGCTGGCCGGGCTCTGAGGCGCCCGCGGCGGCGCCACGGAACACACACCGCCGCCGCGCACTCCAAGCCTTGTCGGCAGCTGTTTTGCCGACAGGAGGCAAAAACCATGCGGCAACTGAAACATTGGCAAGACCCCCTCAACGGGCTGTTGGGGGCGTGGCTGGTGGCCTCGCCATGGGCGCTGGGCTTCTCCGGCGAGACCCACGCGACGGCCAACATGGTGATCACCGGTGCGCTGCTCGTCGCCGCGGCATTGGGCGCGATGCTGATGCCGCGGGCCTGGGAAGAGTGGACCGAGACGGCACTGGGCCTGTGGCTGATCGTGTCGCCCTGGGCGGTCGGCTTCGCCGACCACGCCAACGCCAATCTCGTCGCGGTGGCGACCGGCGCAGCGGTGATGGTGCTGGCCTTGTGGACGCTCATCGTCGACAAGGACTACAGCGCCTGGTGGCGCCAGGGCACGGCGCACTGAGCGCCGGGCTCGGGGTGGGACCGGGGGCCGGCCCACCCTGCCGGTGACCGGCGCGCGGCGCCGGTGGGGGCGGCTTGCAGCCGCCCGGGCGCCGCGGGCAGCCTCAATCGACGCGGATGCCGGCCGCTTTCACCAGCTTGGCCGCGGCCCCCGTTTCGTCGTCGAGGTATTTCTCGAACGCCGCTTGCGGCAGCGTCATCGGCGTCGCGCCGAGCTTCTCCAGCTTCTCGCGCACTTCGGGCATCGCCAGCACCTTGAGCACCTCGGCGTGCAGTTTCTCGACGATGGGCTTGGGCGTCTTCGCGGTGGCGAACAGGCCGACCCAGAAGGTATAGGCCGCGTCGGGGTAGCCGGCCTCGACGATGGTCGGCACGCCCGGCAGCAAGGGCGAGCGCACCGCCGTGCCCACCGCCAGGGCCTGCAGCCGGCCGTCCTTGATCAGCGGCAGCGACGACACCAGCGGCGCGAAGAACCAGTCGGTGCGGCCGGCGATGGTCTCGGTCATCGCCTCCGGCGTGCCGCGGAAGGGCACGTGCTGGGCCTTGAAGCCGGCGGCGAGGCGGAACTTCTCGGCGTTCATGTGGGTGGCCGAGCCGTTGCCGGCCGAGGCGTAGTTGAAGGCATCGGGCTTGGCCGAGACCTTGGCGACCAGGTCCTTGACGTCCTTGAACTCCTTGCCCGGCGCCACCACCAGCACGTTGGGCAGGCTGGCCAGCGGCGTGATGCCGTCGAAGTCCTTCAGCGTGTCATAGGGCATGTTGGGGTAGATCGCGGGGTTCACGACGTGGCCGGAGCTGTGGATCAGCAGCGTGTAGCCGTCGG
>DATHWJ010000390.1:0-20880 GCA_035460745.1 Ideonella sp.
CGTCGGTGCTCTGAGCGGCGTGGCCGGCGGGTGTCACGGCAGGGATTGCCGAAGCGAGGCCGGCGCTGCTCAAGGCGGCCTGGTAGTCCTGGTCGCTGACCTTGTCTTGCCAGGTCACCGAGTTGCCGTCTTCCTTTTCGGCGATGGCGACGTGGCTCATCGTGCCGCTGGGGCCTGCGCCATGCCAGTGGCGCACGTTGGCGGGAATGCTGACGACGTCTCCGGGGCGTATCACCTGGGCTGTCTGCCCCTGCTGCTGTACGAGCCCCAATCCGGCGGTGACCACCAAGGTCTGCCCCAGCGGATGGGTGTGCCAATAGGTCCGGGCTCGCGCCTCGAAACTCACCGTCGCGCCCCCAGCTCTCCCGGGCGACTGCGCCTGAAACGGGGAGCTGATGCGCACGGTGCCGGTGAAGGTCTCCTTCGCCCCTGTTATGACGGGCGAAGACGAGGCCATGCGAACGACGACGGTGGGCGCGGCAGTGGCCGCGGCAGGCGTCTGCGCGCTCGCAGCGGCGGCCGCGCCGCCCAGAGCGAGGCAAAGCAGTGTTTTCATGCAAGAGTCTCCGGTTGAGGTGATGGCTGGCCGCGACGCGGCGCCACGATGCAGGCCCAGGACACGAGCAGCGCCAGCGTCAGCAGCAGCGCACCCGTGTCCATGACCACCGCAATTCGATGTGCGAGGGCTTCGGTGTCGTGCGCACTGGCCGGCGCCGCGCCGGCAAAGACCAGCACCAGCACGCCCAGCCCCAATGCACCGCCCAGTTGGTGGGCGACATTGACCAGGCCGGACGCAGCGCCCGCGTCTTCCGGTGCGACGCCTGCGACACCTGCGGCCGTCAACGGGCCCAGCAGCAGGCCCTGGCCCAGGCCGATGAGCACCATGGGCGGCGCGATGTTCAGCCAGTAGCTCGCATGGGCATCGGCCCGGCCCAGCCAGACAAGGCCTGCGACACCCAGCAGCAAGCCTGTCAACAACAAGGCTTCGCTGCCATGCCGGCGCGCGAGCCGGGGCACCGCCATTGCAGAGGCGAAGTTGGGCAGGGTGACCGGCAGGAAGGCCAGGCCCGCCTGCAGGGGGCGAAGATGAAGCACGCCCTGCAAGAACTGCGTGGAGAAGAACCAGAAGCCCACGGCGCCCGCCATGAAGAGCATGCGGGTGACATAGGCGCCGGCGCGCTCGCGGTTGGCCAGCAGCCGCAGCGGTAGAACGGGGTGGCCGGCACGCTGTTCGATCCACACGAACGCCAGCACCATGAGCACGCCACCGGCCAGGGCCGCCAGTGCAATCTCGTCACGCCAGCCCGCTTCAGCCGCGCGCACCAGGCCGAACACCAGCGCCGTCATGCCGAGCGTGGAGCTCGCCGCGCCACCCAGGTCGAAGCGGCCGGGGCGCGTGGCCGTCTCCGCGATGTGCCGCCTCGCTGCAACAATCAGCACCAGGCCGATGGGGAGGTTGATGAAGAAGCCGGCCCGCCAGGACATCAGGTCGGCGAACAAGCCACCCAACACCAGGCCCAGCGTGGCCCCGACGCCGGCCGCCGCAGCGTACAGCGACAGCGCGCGGGTTCGTGCCGGCCCCTCGGCGAAGTGGGTGGACAGCAGGGCCAGCGTGGAGGGGGCCAGCACCGCAGCTCCGACGCCTTGGACCGCACGCGCCACAAGCAGCCAGGCCGCCGACTGGCTGACACCAATGGCCACCGAAGCCAGCGTGAACAACGCGAGCCCCGCGATGAACATGCGCCGCCGGCCGAGGATGTCGCCCGCGCGGGCGCCGAGCAGCAACAGCCCGCCGAAGGCCAGCGTGTAGGCATTGGTGACCCAGGAGAGCTGGGCGGCGCTGAATCCCAGGTTGGCCTGGATCTGCGGCAAGCCGGTGATGACGATGGAGATGTCCACCACGATCATCAGGTAGCTGGCCACGATGATGGCCAGTACGGTGCCGGCGCTGCCGGCCGGCGCCTGGGTGTCGGAAGTGCTCATGCGGCTGGCTCAGATGTCGAGCTTGCCGACCACGCTGCGCGCGCACTCCTGCGCGTCGGGGATCTGGAAGACGCCGAAGCCCAGGATGGGCATCTCGACGCCGTTGTTCAGGGCTACGTGTTGCATGGCGGGTCCTGTGGGATTCGATCAAGCGAACTTTAGGAACAGAACTCGCATCCGAATAGTGGTAAATAAGTTGTTTGATTGGCATCCGTTTGGAGACAATGTCAGCCAGAGGAAACTCAAATGGCCATCAACGAGCTTCGTTCCGTATCCACCTTCATCAAGGCCGCCGAACTGGGCAGCTTGCGCAAGGCGGCGCAGGCGCTCAACATCAGCCCGCAGGCGGCCAGCAAGGCGCTGGCGCAGTTGGAAGAACATGTGGATGCGAGGCTGTTTCATCGCACCACCAGGGTGATGTCCCTGACCGATGCGGGTCAGCGCCTGCTGGAAGATGTCCAGCCCGCACTGCTGGGCATGCAGCGCGCGCTGCAGAACGCGCGCACGGCCAAGGATGAATTCGCCGGGCCCTTGCGCATCGCCGGTCCTCGCACGACCTTCCAGCCCATCCTCTGGCGCCTGGTTGAAGAGTTCTGCGAACGACACCCCGGCATTCAGCCCGACGTGCTCCTGGATGATCGGGTTGGCAACTGGGTGGAGGATAGGGTGGACGTCGGCTTCCGCCTGGGCGCCTCGCCGCATGAGGGGGTCATTGCCCGCAAGCTGTTCCCGCTGCAAATGGTCATTTGCGGCGCGCCGGCCTACTTCCAGCGTCATGGCGTGCCGGACTCATTGGCGGCCCTCGCCGCCCACCGCTGCAGCGCCTTCCGCCATCCCGGGACGGGCAGGGTCGCGCCGTGGCATGTGAGGCTGGGCGATCAGGCCATTGACCAGCCGGTCGTGCCCGCCATCTGCAGCAATGACGAAGTCTTCGAGTTGCAGGCCGTGCTGGCGGGGAAGGTCTTGGGGCAGTTGGCGGGTGTGACAGCCGCGCCCTATATTCGTTCAGGGCAGTTGGTGCCCATACTTGCCGACCATATGCCGGACTTCGCCAGCTACTTTGTGTACTTCGGCAGCAGGACATCGCAGCCTGCGCGTGCCCGGGCGTTCATCGACTTGGCCGTGGAGCGCCTGACCGACAACCCGGAGTACGTATTGAGCGGCAGGGAGCTGATGGGCGAGCAACGCCGGGTTCGCAGCGTCGCTCACAAGCGAAAGTAGCCGCAAGCGGATGAGCCGTCTTCCGCTTCTGGCCGGGGTCAATGCGGCCGGACACCCCTGCAGCCTTCTCGAAGGCAGGCCACAGGACCTTGAAAGGGGTGGCTCTCAGCCCAGGCTGCGCAGCAGCGCCGCCGCCTCGACCAGGTCCCGCGTCGCCTGCCCTTCTTCGAAGCGGCCCAGCACCGCGGCCAGGTCCACGCGCGCTTCAGCGGGCCGGCCCTGCTGCTGCCCGAGGCGGGCCAGGCTCATCGTGCAGCGCAGCTCCCAGGCCGCTGCCTGCTGCGCGCGGGCCAGCGCGAGGCCTTGCAGCAGCAGTTGCCGGGCTTCGGCCGCCGCGGCCGGGCCGCCCTGGGCGAGCCGCTCGACCGCCTGCAGCCGCAGCAGCTCGGGCGCGCACCAGCCGCCCTGGCCGCTGCGCATGCGGGCCCGCATGCGTTCGTCGATGACGCCGGCGTCTATAGTGCACAGGGTCTCGAGCAGCAGCGTGTTGACGCTGGGGTTGGTCAGTCCGGCGAGCGGGTCGGGCGGGCGGGCCTCGGGCTGGTCGTGCAGGGCCAGCAGCAGGCGGTAGCCCTCGCCGAAGGCCTGCCAGAAGTACAGCGAGTGCTCGGTGGCGCGGGCCATCAGCAGCTCGGTGTAGCGGCGCGCGGTGTCCATCTCGCCGGCCCAGAAGGCCACCGGCGCGGCACCGTTGGCGATCGCGTAGCACAGCGACAGCGCATGGCCGATGGCCAAGGCTTCGTCGACCGCGTGGCGGGCATGCAGCAGCGCCTGCTCGGGCAGGCCGTGCAGCCACGAGATGCGCGCCAGCACGGCGCGCGAAGCGACCCGCTGGTCGAACTGGAAGCCGCTGTTGCGGGCCGCGTGGTTGACGGTGAGCGGATGCTCCAGCACGCGCTGCGCGTGCCGCCGCGCACGGGCCTGCTCGCCATGCAGGTGCAGGCCCAGCGCCATCATGCGGTCGTGCGCCAGCGCGGTGCCGGTGTCGGCCGGCGCGGGGGCGGCGATCTCGCCGAAGCGCTCGGCCATCCGCACCGAGCCCGCGTAGTCGCCGCCGGTGTTGCAGAGCAGCCAGAGGCCCCAGACGGCGCGCAGCTGGAAGTCGGTGGCCTGCAGTTGCTCGGCCAGCGCCAGCGCGCGCGAGAAGGCGGCCGACATCGCCGGCCCGCCGCCGCGCGTGTGCCACAGCGCGTGGCCGTGCGCCTCGCGCAGCGCCATCTCCTCGCGCAGGCGCTGCTCGGTGGCGGCCTGCGGCAGGCCGGCCTGCGCATCTGCCTCCACCGCTGCCAGCGCCTGCTCGGCGAGCTGCCGGAACTCGGCCATCAGCGAGAGCGCAAAACACAGCGGCGCCGCCAGCGCGGCCAGCGTGATGCCGATGGCCGTGTCGCCCTGGGGCGAGAAGCACCACTGTGCCGCCGCGCGCAGGTCGGCGATGCAGCGCGCGTGGTGCGCCAGCCAGGGCCCGGGATGCTGCTGCTCGCGCTCGGCGGCGGCCCGGGCCAGCTGCGCGAGCAGGTGCTCGGCGTGGCGGCGCGCCCAGGCTGCGGCCTCGCCGCTCTCGGCCAGCTTCTGCGCGGCGTAGTCGCGCGTCAACTCCAGCAGCCGGTAGTGCACGACCTCGCCGCTGATGTCGGCCACCAGCAGTGACTTGCCGACCAGGCCGGCCACCGCCTCGCTGCCGTGGGGCAGCGCACCGAGCTGCAGCGCGTCGTCGAGCGTGAAGTGGCTGCGGAACGGGGCCAGCCGCCGCAGCAGCGTGCGCTCGGCCTCGGGCAGCAGCGCGTGGCTCCAGTCCAGCGTGGCGCGCAGGGTCTGGTGGCGCGGCAGCGCGGTGCGGCGGCCGCGTGTCAGCAGCGCCATGCAGTCGCCCAGCTGGGCCGCCAGGCCGGCCACACCGAGCTGCTCGATGCTGGCGGCGGCCAGCTCGATGGCGAGCGGGATGCCGTCGAGCCGGTGGCAGATCTCGGCCACTGCGGGCACGTCGGCGTCGCGCAGCTCGAAGCTGTCCAGGCTCGCGCGGGCTCGCTCGACGAAGAGCTGGGTGGCGGCGTAGTCCTGCGCCTCGCGGGCGCTCATGGTCTTGGCCCGGGGCGGCGCCGGCAGCGAGATCACGCGCTGCACCCACTCGCCCTGGATGCGCAGCGGCTCGCGGCTGGTGGCGATCAGGTGCACGCCGGGCGCATGGGCCAGCAGCGTCTCGGCCAGGCTGGCGACGGCGCCTATCAGGTGCTCGCAGTTGTCGAGCACCACCAGCATGCGCTTGTCGCGCAGGTAGGCGGCCAGGCCGCGCTCGGGCTCGGTGGGCGGCACCACGATGCCCAGCGCCGACGCCAGCGCGGTGGGCACCAGGGCCTCGTCGGCCAGCGGCGCGAGCTCGACGACGCAGGCGTGCTGCGGGTAGCCGGCCGCCACTTCGGCGGCCACGGCCAGCGCCACCGTGGTCTTGCCTATGCCGCCCGGGCCCACCAGGGTCAGGCAGCGGCGCAGCGGGAGCTGGCGTATCAGCTCGGCCACCAGGGCGTCGCGTCCCACCAGGCGGGTCAGCAGCGCGGGCAGGCTGGCCGCGGCTGCCGGCGCGCTGGACGGGGCCGGTGCCGGCACAGCGGGGCCGGCGGCTTCGGTGGCCGCCGCCGAGCGGGGCGCCACGTCGCGCTGCACCGGCGCGACGAAGCAGTAGCCCTGCAGCGGCAGGTTCACGATGTAGCGGTGGCCGTCGCGGCCGTCGCCCAGCGCCTTGCGCAGCGCGGCCACGTGCACCCGCAGGCTGCCGGCGTCCACCACGCTGCCGGGCCAGACGGTGGCCATCAGCTCGGTGGTCGAGACCAGCTCGCCGGCCCGCTCGGCCAGCAGCACCAGGATGTCGAAGGCCCGGCTGCCCAGGCGCAGCGGCAGCTCGCCGTCGAGCAGCGTGCGGCGGCCCGGCAGCAGGCGAAAGGGGCCGAAGCTCAACGAGTGGGCGGTCGTCATCGGCGGTGGCGCATGGCGGTCTGGCATTGGAAACCAGGGCGATGCTAGCGGCGCGCGGGGGCCGGCGCGCGGCCTCCTGGCCCAAGGAGGTAGGCCCGGCCCTGCCCTGGGAGCAGCGGTGGCGGTCGGCTTCGAAGGCATGCGCCGCGCCCGGTGCGCGGCCACCATGGGCTTCACCGTTTCAAGGAGCCCAACCATGAACATCCAGAACGCCGTCGTGCCGATCACCAGGGCCAACCGCGGCCTCGGCCTGGCCTTTGCCAAGGCCGCGACGGCCGCGCTGTGCCTGCTCGCCGCCGCGCCGGCGCAGGCGGCCGAGGCCGGCCCGCTGCAGATCGAGCTCCAGCCCTTCGCGGCCCTGCCGGACGGCGTGCGCCACCCGGAGGGCCTGGCCGCCAACCCGCTGAACGGCGAGGTCTATGTCGGCACCTTCGATGCCCGCATGCCGGAGACGGCCCGCAACAATCAGCTGCTGCGCTACTCCGCCGAGGGCCGCCTGATCGCGCAGCGCAGCTTCGGCGCGACGCCGCTGACCGGCATCGAGTACGCCGGCGACAAGATCTACCTGCTGAACTTCGGCGCATCCAGGCTGCAGCGCATCGCCGCCGACTTCGGCCCGCAGACGCCCGTCGAAGACCTCGCCGAGTTCAAGGCGCTGGAGGCTCCAGCGCCCGCGGCCCGGCGGGTCGACAACCCGGACGGCAGCCAGGATGTGATCAGCTTCGGCTCCAAGGGCTTCGCGGCGCCCAACGGCATGGTGTTCGACAAGGCCGGCAACCTCTACGTCTCGGACTCCTTCCAGGGCGCGATCTACCGCATCGAGCGGGCAGCGAGCTGTGCGCCGTGCAGCGTGCAGGTGCTCTCGCGCGACCCCTTGTTGGCCACCGCCGGGCATCTCCCGTTCGGCGCCAACGGGCTGGCCTTCAACGCCGACGAGAGCGTGCTGTACATCAACAACGCGGGCGATGGGCGCCTGCTGCGCATGAGCCCTGCCGGCGGGCCGGTGAGCATCGTCGCCGAGAGCCTGCCCGGTGCCGACGGCCTGCTCTTCCACCAGGGCCTGTTGTGGGTGGTGGCCAATCAGGCCGACGTGGTGCTCGGCGTCGACGAGCGCGGCCGCACGCGGGTGCGCGCCGGCGGCTTCCAGGGCATCGCGGCCGACGGCACGCCGCGCGGGCTGCTGTTCCCGGCCAGCACGGCCGTGCAAGGCCCCTGGATGGTGGTGTGCAACCTGGCCTTGCCCTTGACCCCCGCCGAGGGCGACGAGTGGGAGGAGCAGGTGAGCCGCTGGAACCTGGTTCGCTTCAGGCTGCCGGGGCCGCTGCAGTGATCGACCGGCGCGGGCCGAGGGTCTGGGGGCGCTCCCGGCAGTTTCAGCGCCGACCCCCGCGCCGCAGGCGCTGCCACAGCGCACGCAGCGCGGCGACGCCGCCGGCCCGCCACGGCTGCAACGGCGGGTCGGCGTGGTCCGCATAGGCCACCGCCGCCGGCAGCACGAGCTCCACCCGCGTCCCGGTGCCCGGCCCGCTGCTCAGCGTCAGTTGCCCGCCGGCCTCGCGGGCCCGTTCGTGCATGCCGGGCAGGCCCCAGTGGCCGCTGCGCGAGCCCGCGGCCAGCACCTCGGGTGCGACGCCGCAGCC
Source organism: Ideonella sp. (assembly GCA_035460745.1). Taxonomy (GTDB): domain Bacteria; phylum Pseudomonadota; class Gammaproteobacteria; order Burkholderiales; family Burkholderiaceae_C; genus Ideonella. The sequence goes on from DATHWJ010000390.1 coordinate 7,812, forward strand.
GTCGTCGCTCACGCAAAGGCGCAGCGCATCGGCCTCGTACGAGAGGGTCTGCGTCACCCGCCGGGCGCTGGCGTGCAGGCAGGCGTTGGTCAGGGCCTCGCGGCCGATGCGGTAGGCGGTCTCGCGGGCCGCTCGCTGCAGGTGGCGGGGGGGGCCGGCCATGACTTGCTGCAGCGCGACCGTGTGGGTCTCTGCCAGCGCTTCGGCGACGCTGGCCAGGGCCCGCGGCAGGTCGTGATCGGGGCTGGGGTCGTGGCGCAGATCCTGCACGCGGGCACGCCCTTCGGCCAGCGCCTGGTCTGCGCGGGCCAGTGCGCGAGCCATGCGCACGCGGGCCGGGTCGCCTTCGGGGGTTTGCAGGGCCACGCCCTGGAAGCTCAGGATCAGGCCCTGGGTGCTTTGCAGCAGCGTGTCGTGCAGCTCGCGGGCGATGCGCTCGCGCTCCTCGGTGCGGGCCTGCAGCCGGCTGCGCAGCTGCCGCGCCAGCTGGCGCACGCGCATGCGATGCAGGCCGAACAGGCCGGCGCCGCCGGCGGCCGCGCACAGCGCAAGAAACCAGGCCGTCTGGTGGAACGCGGGCGGGATGGTGAAGGCCAGTTGCGCGCCTTGTTCGTTCCACACGCCGTCCTCGTTGGCCGCGATCACGCGGAAGCGGTAGCTGCCGGGGCCGAGGTTGGTGTAGAACGCGCGCCGCCGGGTCTCGGCGTCCTGCCACTCGGCATCCACGCCCTCCAGCCGGTAGCGGAAACGCACCCGCTCGGGCATGGCCAGGCTGAGCGCGGTGTACTCGATGTCCAGCTGCGTGCTGCCCACCGGCAGCTCCAGGCCATCCACCGCGTCGTGGCGCTGGCCGGCCAGGTTGAGCGCGCGCACCTGCACGCTGGGCGCCAGCGGGTTGCGGGCGATGCGTGCCGGGTCTATCCAGAGCAGGCTGCGCGTGGTGGAGAACCACAGCCGCCCGTCGGCCGCCTTCAGCGCCGAGGGCACCGGCCGCACCTGGGTGGCGATGCCTTGCACGCCGTCGCGGTGGTCGAAGAGCTCCCAGGCCGGCAGGTAGGCGGGGTCTTGCTGCAGCTTGCGGAGCTCCGGGCCCGCGATCCGGAAGATGCCGTCGCCGCCGTTGAGCCAGAGCGAGCCGTCGTCGGCCTGCACGATGCCCGAGAGCGAGCCGAACCTGCGGTCGCCGGCGCCGCGCACCGGTGTGAAACGGTGGCCGTCGAAGGTTGCCAGGCCCTCGCTGCCGCCCAGCCAGAGGCGCTGGCCGGCGTCGAAGTACAGCGCCTGCACCATGCCCAGCTGCGGCCCGTGCTCGCCGGTGAACACGGTGGCCTGCTCGCCCTCCAGCCGCAGCAGGCTGCCGTCGCGGTAGCTCATCCAGAGGCGGCCGCCCGGGTCCATCGCGATCACGAGGGCCGTGCCGCATTTTTCCGGGAGGCCGGCGATGCCGCCCTTGAAGTGCCAGGTGCCGTCCTTCAGCCGGAAGACGCCGGCCCGCGCCAGCGAGAGCCAGAGGCCGCCGCTGCGATCCTTGAGCAAGGCCTGCACGATCTCGGCCCGCAGGCCGCCGGGCAGAGGCACCGTGCTGAAGACGCCGGCCTCGGCGCGCAGCAGGCGATCGTGGCTGCCCAGCCACAGCACGCCGTCGCCGTCGCGGTGCAGGCTGAGGAAGTTCCTGCCTTGTTCGGGCAGCGGCGTCGCGCCGGCCGCATCGACGCGATAGAGCTGGCCGATGCCGGCACCGGCCCAGATGGCCCCCCGTTCGTCGGCCCGTGCGAGGGCCGCGCCGGTGAAGGGGTCGAGGTGCATGGCGGTGAACTTTGGCGCGCGGAAGCGGTCCAGCCCACCGTTGGTGGCCACCCAGACATTGCCTTCGCGGTCTTCCAGCAGGCTGCGCGGATTGCCGCCGCTGAGGCCTTGCACGGCGGTGAACTGCTGCACCTGCTCGGGCAGGGCTTCGCCGGCCGTCGCGCCCAGGCGCAGCGGCTGCGGCAGGCGCAGCAGCCGGTCCACGCCCAGCACCCACAGCCCGCCGTCGCGGTCGCCGAGCAAGGGGCCGGTGTCCACCGAGGCCGGCAGCGCGCGCTCGGGAACGGCGCCGGCATGCCGGCCTGCCGGGTCGGTCAGGGCCGCCATGCGCGGGCGGTCGGAATACCAGACCGTGCCGTCCTGCGTCTGCGCCAGGAAGCCGCGCGAGCTCGGCCTGTCGAGCCGGGTGAAACGCTCGCTGCCGCGCTCGAGCACGAACACGCCACCGGGCCCGGTCACCCAGAGCTTGCCGCCGCGATCGACCAGGATCTGGTTGACCAGGTCGCCGGAGTGCGCCTGTGCCTGGCCCACCGGCCGCCAGCGCTCGCCGTCGCGTACGGCCAGGCCGGTCGTGGTGGCCGCCCAGACCCGCGCTTGGGAGTCGCGCGCTAGGCTGGTCACCGAGCCGAGCGGCAGGCCTTGCTCGACACCGTGCGCGGTGAGCCGGCCGTCGCGCAGCAGCTGCGTGCCGCCGGCCAGCAGGCCTATCCACAAACCGCCGTCGGGCAGGGCCAGCAGCGAGCGCACGTCGGCGCTGAATTCCTGCCGGCCGTCGCCGGTGCGCAGGCGCTCGAAGCGCACGCCGTCGAAGCGGTAGAGGCCGGTGGGCGTGCCCAGCCACAGCGTGCCGTCGGCCGTCTGCGCCAGCGCCACGGCATCGGTGGGCGCGCCGTCGCGCTGGGTCCACGCCGTGTGGTGGAGCTGGCTCAGCGAGCGCCGGGGGTCGAGCGCGTGGGCGCCGCAGCACAGCAGCAGCCCGAGCAGCAAGGTGCCCGGGCGGCGCAAGCACAAGCCCCACCGGGCGCCGATCATGCAAAGCTCCTTGGCCACCCACCGTGGCGCCGCGACTCTACCCGCTGCGCCGGCCCGCGGGGCCGCTCACCGGCCGGCCGCGCCTGGGGCCGCCGCACGCAGCCACTCCCGCGGCGCCACGCCCACGCGCTGCGCGAACCCGCGCGAAAACGCCGAGGCGCTGCCGTAGCCGGCTTCGTCCGCCGCCTGCTTGACCGAGGCGCCGCCGCGCAGGGAGGCCTGCGCGATGGCGAGCCGCCAGCCGCTCAGGTACTCGGCCGGCGTGGTGCCGAGCTGGGCCTTGAAGGCGGCGGCGAAGGCGCTGCGCGACATGCCCGCCTCGGCGGCCATGCGCGCCAGCCCCCAGGCCTCGGCGGGCCGCTCGTGCAGGGCCGTCAGCGCGCGGGCCAGCTTGGGATGGGCCAGGCCGGCCAGCAGGCCGGCGGGCAGCGCGGCCGCTTCCGGGTGATCGAGCAGCCAGCGCAGCAACTGCAGCAGCAGCACCTCGAAGAGCCGGTCAGCCAGCAGGCGCTGGCCGCAGCGCAGCTGCTCGGTCTCGGCGAAGAGCAGCTCCAGCGTGGGCCGCAGCCCGGGCACCTGGCCCAGCGGCAAGACGATCACCGCGGGCAGTGCACGGGCCAGCGGGTGGTGCTCGCCGCCCTCGAAATCCACCGTGGCGCAGCTGAACTCGGCGCCCTCGGCGGGTGCGTTGTGGAACTCGTGCGTGAGCGGCCGCGGGTAGAAGAGCAGGCTGGGCTCGCTCACCACGATGCGCCGGTGCGCGCCGCTGCGCGGCCGGTGCGTGACGACCATCTCGCCGCTGCGCATCACATGCAGGAAGCCGCGGCCCGGCCGCGCGTCGAACTGCGTCACGCCGCACAGCGGGCCGCTGTGGAAGAGGCTGGCCCGCACGCTGAAGCGCTCCAGCAGCGCGGAGAGGCGGTCTAGGCTTTGAGTCATCGTAAGCGGCGTTCCTGGACGAATTGGCATGCCCGGTGGACGAACGATCACCCATGGTATCGCTGCGGCCGCAACACTGTGGGCCTGCCCGCTACACCCCTAGCCTGAAAGCCACCCCATGAGCACGCCCATGTCTTCGCACTTCGCCCCCGCACCGGCCTGGCTGGCCGGCACCTGGCTCAACACGCCGCGGCCCTTGTCGCTGGAGGCGCTGCGCGGCCGCGTCGTGGTGCTGCACGCCTTCCAGATGCTCTGCCCGGCCTGCGTCTCGCACGGCCTGCCGCAGGCCACCGCGATCCACCGCGCCTTCGCCGGCAGCGGCGTCGCGGTGGTGGGCCTGTACAGCGTGTTCGAGCACCACGCGGCGATGAACGAAGAGGCCTTGCGCGCCTTCGTGCACGAGTACCGGCTGGCCTTCCCCATCGCGATCGACGCGCCCGGCCCCACCGGCAGCATACCGCGCACCATGCAGGCCTACGGCCTGCGCGGCACGCCCAGCCTGGTGCTGATCGACCGTCAGGGCCGCATCCGGCTCAACCACTTCGGCCACCTCGACGACCTGCGCGTGGGGGCCTTGATCGGCGGCCTGCTGGCCGAGGCGCCGCAGCCGCAAGATGACGATGTCGGCCCCGGCGCGCCCGGTGCCGGGAGCGCCGGGCGCTCGCCCCACGCCGGCTGCGACGACGCAGCCTGTGCCGTGCCGCAAAGCGCCTGAGCCCGACCGATGCCGCCCACGGAGACACCCATGCACTGCCTCGTGATCCAGCACCTCGCCTTCGAAGACCTCGGCAGCTTCGCGCCCGTGCTGCGCCAGCACGGCTATCGGCTCGACATCCGGCAGGCGGGGGTGCAGCCGGTCTCGGCCGACGAATGGGCCACCGCCGACCTGGTCGTGGTGCTGGGCGGCCCCATCGGGGTCGGCGACGTCGGCGGCTATCCCTGGCTGGCCGATCAGATCGTGCAGCTCGGCCGGCGCCTGCAGCAGCGCCGCCCGGTGCTCGGCGTGTGCCTGGGCGCGCAGCTCATCGCCGCGGCGCTCGGCGCCCGCGTGCATCCGGCTGGCGCCAAGGAGATAGGCTGGGCGCCGCTGCAGCTCACGCCGCAGGGCCAACATTCGCCACTGCGCCATCTCGCGCAGACCCCCGTGCTGCACTGGCATGGCGACACCTTCGAGCTGCCGCCCGGCGCCGAGCTGCTGGCCGCCACCGGCCTCACCCCCCACCAGGCCTTCGGCATCGGCCGGCATGCGCTGGCCCTGCAGTTCCACGCCGAGGTCGATCCCGCGGCGATGGAGGCCTGGCTGATCGGGCACACGCTGGAGCTGCACCTGGCCGGCGTGGACCTGGCGGCATTGCGCGCGGCCACTGCGCAGCACGGTGCGGCGGCGGCCCAGGCCGGGGCCGCCTTGCTCGGCGAGTGGCTGTCGGCGCTCGACGGCGCGGGCTGAGCGCCTGAGAGCCGTCGGGGGCAGCAGCGGGCTTCGCCCAAAGGGGCAGGGGCGCTCTGGGCCTCTGCGCCATGTGCGAAACGGCGCCGCCGCCGATGCTGGCCGCACGTGCATCGCCACGTTCACCCACCCGGAGACCCCATGACACGAACAACGCCCCTGCTCCCTGCCCGCGCCGCCTGCAGCCTGCTGCTGTGGGCCACGGGCATCGCCAGCCACGCCGTTCCCCTCGCCAACCCCCAGGAGCCCACGATGATGCAATCTGTCCAGCTGGCCCAGGCCACCCCTTCCGGCGCCGCTGCAGCCGCCGCCAGCACCGCCATTCCCGGCTATACGCTGGGTGCTGCCGAGGTGGCGCGCTCGCCCCTGAGCGATGCCGAGCTCGAGCTGCTGAAGAAGACGCTGCTGTTCAGCGACGACGACGTCAAGGCGCTGCGCCTGGCCGGCCAGGTGCTCGACGACCAGATCGAGGCCGTGCTCGACGTCTGGTACGGCTACGTGGGGGCCAACGCGCACCTGTTGACCTACTTCAGCGGCAAGACCGGCGAGCCCAACCCCGAGTACCTGGCCGCGGTGCGCAAGCGCTTCGGCCAGTGGATACGCGACACCACCGCGGCCCGCTACGACCGCGCCTGGCTGGACTACCAGTACGAGGTGGGCCTGCGCCACACGCGCCTCAAGAAGAACAAGACCGACGGCGTGCAGTCCGCCGCTGCCGTGATCCACATGCGCTACCTGATCGCCTTCATCTACCCCATCACCGCGACCATCAAGCCCTTTCTCGCGAAGAAGGGCCACAACCCGGAGGAGGTCGACAAGATGTACCAGGCCTGGTTCAAGGCGGTCACGCTGACGGCCGTGCTGTGGAGCCAGCCTTTCGTGCCGGCGGTGGATTTCTGAACTGCCTCCCGGCCTATCCAAGATCGGCCGACGGAAACGCGGGCAGCATCGCCCTCAGAGCGGGCTAGGAATGGTCATCTGGCTCAGAATCATCCACACTGCCGCCTACTTGCGACTTGGAAGCCAAAGGGAAGGATCCAGAATGAAATCAGTAATCGGGCTGTTATGCATGACGACAGCCACAATGTCATCGGCAGCGGGCTACACGCTAAACGACACTGCCGAAATCCTGTGTTTCGTGGACAATCAATACACGACAGAATGCGATGGAACGTGGACTGATGGTGATTTCGGCCGGGATGCAGAGCATCCCAGCGACAAAAATGGATATGCTGGATTCTCGTTCACCAAATTAGATGCTGACGGGAATAAGCTCAACTCTGGCGCTTCACAATGGGCTTGCATCAAAGATAACATTACAGGCCTAATCTGGGAAAATAAGACCAACAATACCTCGATTCATGACGGCAGCCGGACATTTAACCAGTTTGATAATCCGCCTTCAAAACTCGCCGATGCGTCGAACGCCGAAAAACTCTGCGGCTATGATGATTGGCGGGTTCCAGCGCGCCGCGAATTGCTCAGTATATATTCCATCAAGCGCGGAGCTTCTGCTCATATCGATGAGAGATACTTCCAGAACACTATCGGAAGCTTTTATTGGACGGCGACGCCCTATGCTCGCGATGCTCGTCCAACAAACTATTGGCTACTAAACTTTGATTCCATGTGGCTTACCGGCCGGCGACAGAGCACACTTGAGGAACAGTACGCACGCGCCATCCGATCTGATAAGCCATATGGTAGGAACCAGTTTGTTGCCAAGGATGCCGAAATAGAAGACAAAGGGACGGGATTAACTTGGAAACGTTGTTCGATTGGTCAGGCATGGGATGGTTTAACTTGCGTCGGCGTGGCGACAGACATGACTATCAGTGCAGCGATTGCAGCGTCGAAGCTTGAGTCGTTACAAAGTGGTCAACTATGGAGGGTGCCAAACTTTAAGGAGTTGGACAGTATTATAGATACGTCGAAACGCTGGAAATCATCGATAGATACGATGTATTTCCCCGACAATTTTTTGCCTGGCTCCACCTGGACCATAAACGGTTCCTACGGATTTTCTTTTATAGATGGGACCAGCGGCTTTGCTGGCACGAGAAGTGTCGCAAACGTTCGCCTGGTTCGCGACACAATCCAAGATTAATCGGAGACAGGTCCAAGCGTTGAGGGTGCCTGGCCGTTGGTCACAACCTGCGAAATGTGCGAGGAACCGTTTTGAACGCGCAAGGTCATGCGAGTGAAGCTGACCCGTACGCTACCTTGTGCTACCAGAACAATTTTGAAAATCCAGAACCCGGCTGAGGGACTCTGGGTTAATGTGAAAGTCGGAAAGACGCAGGGGTCTTCCGTAATATTGTAATCAAAATGGTCTTTTCCGCTGGAGCCGGCAGCATCAAGATTTCTCATGCTCTCGGATATGCGGCCGGAGACTCCATTGGGATATCCGAGCGCGATATAATGCTCGTAGTTACTTACTTAGCCATCCAAGACTTCGATGCTTAGTCCGCATGACGCTGAGTAGGTTTTTTCCTGCCTGCAAGTACCGATAAAAGGACCAGCCCTCGGCTCCCGCGAGCTTGCCGCCCCTAAAACGGATCTCCAGCGAAGGCTTGGCCTCCGCGTTATTGCTGGTGAACGTGAAAACCTGCGCTAATCCTTGACCTCCAGCATGGATTCGCGCGCTCACACCGTAGGTGCGGCAGAGGCTCTCGCGGCGAGCTCGTCAGCGGCCGCGACGACGCGACCCAGCGATGCCGCGCAGGTGGGTGGGCCTTGATGCTGCCCACTTGCTCTACCGCCGACCAAAACCGCTACCTCGCCAGCGAATGGATGCGGATCTACACCAGCGCCAACAACTCTTAAAGAGACAGTTCCTTCATCAAGGTGACTGTGTCGGAGCCACCTTCACCGCACAGCCCGAGGCAGCCCGCCTGCCAGCCGCCGATATCGCGCGCACTCGGCCTCGTAGAAGCGCTGTGCCGAGCTGGCGTCCATGGGGTTGCCGGGCATGCTGCCTTCGGCGAGCTTGAGTCGCCTGAACTCGGGGTCGCGCAGTGCGGCGTGCAAGGCCGCGCGCCACGGTGCCAGGGCCTCTTCCGGCAGGGCTGCGGAGGCGAAGAGGCCGACCCACAGGTCGTGCTCGAAGCCGCTCAGGCCGGCTGCCTCGTTGACCGTGGGTACTTCGGGGTGGTGCAGGTTGCGCGAGGCTGAGGCGAAGGCAAGGAGGCGCACCCGGCCTTGCGCGATGGCGTCCCGCAGCGCGCCGGCCAGCGGCAGGAAGGCGATGTCGATACGGCCGGCCAGCAGGTCTTGCAGCAGGGGGGCTGCGCCTGCATAGGGCACGTGCAGCAGCGTCAGCTTGAGCTTCGCTGCGAACTCTTCGGCGAGCAGGTGGGCGTGCGAGCCGACGCCGTAGCTCCCGTAGGAGAGCCCGGCCGCCTCGGGCGCCCTGGCTGCGGCGAGCAGCGAGGCCAGCGTGGCCTGCGGCAGATGGGTGCCGCCGACGAGCACCACGGGGGCGGCCGAGGCGATGCCGATCAGGCGCAGTTGCTCGGGCCGGTAGCCCAGCACTGGGTTCAGCAGCGGCGCGACGATGGTGTCGCTGGGCGTGCCGGCCAGCGCCTGCGAGCCGTCGAGCGGACCGGCCAGCAGGCGTTGTATGCCCAGGCCGCCGCCGGCACCGGGCAGGTTCTGGATCAGCAGCGGCTGGCCCAGCGAGGCACGCATCGCAGGCTCGAGCTGGCGCGCCAGCACGTCGGCCGGCCCGCCGGCGGGATAGGGCACGATCACGCGCACCGGGCCGGGCGGCAAACCGCCCGGGGCTTCGGCTGCGGCGGCAGGTGCGCTGGCCGAGGCCAGAGCCAGAGCCAGGGCCAGGGCCGCCCATGCCAGCGCGGCCGCCAGCCAGGCGCGCCAAGCGGCGCGCGTTGCAGGCCTCGGGTCGGGGCGGCGCGGCGTCGCGGCCGGCACCGGTGCTGCCGAGGCGCTCAGAACGCGACCGTGAAGCGCTTGGTGCTGCGCAGGTGCAGCAGCTGCAGCGTGACACCGGCCAGGAAGCACAGGAACACGACGCCGATCACCGCCTGCAGCCCGGGCGCGTCCGGCCCGGAGAAGAGGGGCGCGCCCAGCGGCAGCCGGGTGGTGGTCTCGGTGATGCCCGGCACCATGTGGAAGAAGAAGGTCAGCGAGTAGCTCACGGTGGCCACGTAGGGCGCGGCGCGGCCGAACAGCTTGCCCCGCCACGCCAGCGCCGCGATGGCCAGCGCCAGCAGCGTGAGGATGCCCAGTGCGTGCGGCTTGCCGAAGCCGCCGTGCTGGAAGATGCCGAAGCCGGTCAGGCAGGTCAGCACCGTGCCCCAGACGTACCAGCGGCCAGCGCCGCTGTCCGGCACGATCTCCTTGTAGCGCACGAAGGCGAGGATGCCGGCGGCCACGGCGACCAAGCTGATCAGGGTGTGGATGATGCCGAGGGGTGTCAAACCGAGCATGGTGGTCTCCTGGTGGGGGATGCGCTGGGTAGCGGGGCGGGTGCTTGGGCGGGGGCGGCGTTCAGTTGGCCCGCGCGAAGGCGGGGGAGGCGAACGGGCGGGCCGCCAGCGGCCGCGGCGGCGCGCCGGGGTAGCGGCCGGCGCGGTCGCCGTCGGGCAGCGTGTGGACCTCGTCGGGGTCGGGCAGCAGGCCGCGCCGGCCGGCCACCGCGACCGCTTCGGTGCGGCTGCCGGCCTCCAGCTTGCCCAGGATGCCCTTGGTGTGGGCCTTCACGGTGCCTACCGCGATGCCCAGGCGGGTGGCGATGAGCTTGTTGGGCAGGCCGATGGCGATCAGCCGCAGCACCTCGGCCTCGCGTTCGGTCAGCGGCTTGTGGGTCAGGCTCTCGGCGATGCGCTGGGCGGCCAGCTCGCCGAGATGGCGCAGGCCGCGGTGCAGCGCGCGCACGCCGGCCACCAGCTCCTCCAGCCGGCAGCCCAGCTGCAGGTAGCCGCGGGCGCCGCACTCCAGCGCCTGGCGGATCTCCAGCTCGCTCTGGCGTGGGCTCACGATCAGCACCCGCGGCAGGTGGCGCGAGCCGAACTGCGGGTCGTCCTGCGCCTGCGCCAGCAGCTGCAGGCCGCCGCTGTAGTCGGCGATCACGACATCGATGGGCCGCTGGCACAGCCGGGCCGTGCGCAGCGTCGCCAGGGCATCGCCCCGCGGGCCGGGCTGCGTGGTGTCGTGCAGCTTCACCTCGATGTCGGATTGGGGGCCCAGCGCAGCGGCCAGCCCGGCGCTGACGAGCGGGTTCTGGTGCAGCACGAGCACGGTGATCTTGGCAGTGGGCATCATGGACTTCCTCGGTTGGCGTCGAAACGACCTGAGGAACCATGATCGAACACGCCGTGCCGGCACGGCCGTGAAAAGCTGTGAAGACTTGCTCGGGCCCACGGCGCCGGCTCTAGAGCGCGCGCTGCGCCGCGGCCAGCGCGGCGATCGCCGCGGCCACGCCGGCGCCGTAGGCGGGATCGGCGCGCGAGCAGTTGGCGATGTGGCGCGCCTTGATGGCGTCGTCGGCGCCGGCGATAGAGCGCGCGGTGTTGTCGAACAAGGCCTGCTGCTGGCTGGCGCTCATCAGGCGGAAGAGCGCGCCGGGCTGCGAGTAGTGGTCGTCGTCGGCCTTGGGGTCCCAGTGGGCCGCGGCGCCGTCCAGCGCCAGCGGGGGCTCGTCGAGCTCGCGCCGGTCTTGCCACTCACCCAGGCTGTTGGGCGCGTAGCCTATGGTGCCGCCCTGGTTGCCGTCGGTGCGCATCGCGCCGTCGCGGTGGTAGCTGTGCACGGGGCAGCGCGGCGCGTTGACGGGGATGTGGTTGAAGTTGACGCCCAGGCGGTAGCGCTGCGTGTCGCCGTAGCTGAAGAGCCGTGCCTGCAGCATCTTGTCCGGCGAGAAGCCGATGCCGGGCACCACGTTGGCCGGTGAAAACGCGGCCTGCTCGACCTCGGCGAAGTAGTTGTCCGGGTTGCGCGTGAGCGCCAGCTCGCCGACCTCGATCAGCGGGTGGTCGCAGTGCAGCCAGACCCGGCTCAGGTCGAAGGGGTTGAAGCTCGCGGCCCGGGCCTGGGCCTCGCTCATGACCTGCACGAAGAGCTTCCAGCGCGGGTGCTCGCCGCGCTCTATGGCGTCGAAGAGATCGCGCTGCGCGCTCTCGCGGTCCTTGGCGACCAGGGCCTCGGCCTGCGCGTCGGTGAGGTTCCTGATGCCCTGCTGGCTGCGCAGCGTGAACTTGACCCAGTGGCGCTCGCCGGCGGCGTTGATGAAGCTGTAGGTGTGGCTGCCGAAGCCGTGCATGTGGCGGTAGCCGTCCGGCAGGCCGCGGTCGCTCATCACGATGGTGACCTGGTGCAGCGCCTCGGGCACCAAGGTCCAGAAGTCCCAGTTGTTCTGCGCGCTGCGCAGGTTGCTGCGCGGGTCGCGCTTGACGGCGTGGTTGAGGTCCGAGAAGCGCAGCGGGTCGCGCATGAAGAACACCGGCGTGTTGTTGCCCACCAGGTCCCAGTTGCCTTCGTCGGTGTAGAACTTGACCGCGAAGCCGCGGATGTCGCGCTCCGCATCGGCCGCGCCGCGCTCGCCGGCCACCGTCGAGAAGCGCACGAAGAGCTCGGTCTGCTTGCCGATCTGCGAGAAGACGCTGGCCCGCGTGTAGTGCGTGATGTCGTGGGTGACGGTGAAGCGGCCGTAGGCGCCCGAGCCCTTGGCATGCATGCGGCGCTCGGGGATCACCTCGCGGTCGAAGTGGGCGAGTTTTTCCAGCAGCCAGATGTCCTGCAGCAGCGCCGGGCCGCGCGGGCCGGCGGTCTGGATGCTCTGGTTGTCCACCACCGGCGAGCCGTTGGCATGGGTGAGTTGCTTCATCGCGTGCTTTCGTGGGCGCGTTGATGGGCGCGCTGGGGGCGCGTTGTGGGTGATGTGGGTGAGAGACCGCGGGGCAGGGCGGCGGCGCCGGCCGCCGCCCTGCGGGAGGCCGGTCAGGCCGTGTTCTTCAGGAAGCCCAGCAGGTCGTTGTTGAGACGCTCCTTGTGGGTGTCGGTGATGCCGTGCGGCGCGCCGGCGTAGACGATCAGCTTGGCGCCCTTGACCAGCTTGGCCGAGGAGCGGCCGCCGGCGTCGATGGGCACGATCTGGTCGTCGTCGCCGTGTATCACCAGCGTGGGCACGTCGAAGCGCTTGAGGTCTTCGGTGAAGTCGGTCTCGGAGAAGGCCTTGATGCAGTCGTAGGTGTTCTTGTGGCCGCCCTGCATGCCCTGGGCCCAGAACGAGTCGATCATGCCCTGCGAGGGCTTGGCGCCCGGCCGGTTGAAGCCGAAGAAGGGGCCGGCGGCGATGTCCTTGTAGAGCTGCGAGCGGTCGGCCACCGAGCCGGCGCGGATGCCGTCGAAGACCTCGATGGGCAGGCCGATGGGGTTGGCGGCGGTCTTCAGCATCAGCGGCGGCACCGAGCTCACCAGGATGGCCTTGGCGACGCGCTTGGTGCCGTGCCGGCCGATGTAGCGGGCCACTTCGCCGCCGCCGGTGGAGAAGCCCACCAGGGTCGCGCCCTTCAGGTCGAGGTGGTCCATCAGCTGGGCCAGGTCGTCGGCGTAGGTGTTCATCTCGTTGCCGTCCCAGGGCTGGCTGGAGCGGCCGTGGCCGCGCCGGTCGTGCGCGACGACGCGGAAGCCGTGGCTGGCCAGGAAGAACATCTGCGACTCCCAGCTGTCGGCCGACAGCGGCCAGCCGTGGCTGAAGACGACCGGCTGGCCCTTGCCCCAGTCCTTGTAGTAGATCTGCGTGCCGTCGCTGGTGGTGATCGTGCCGCTGCTCAGCATTGGTGACTCCTTCGAGGCTCGACGCCCACGATGATGGCGCCGCTC
>DATHWJ010000391.1:0-4604 GCA_035460745.1 Ideonella sp.
AGTCGATGCTGCAGAACTATCTGCGCGCACTCGGCGCCGGGTTGTCGATCAGCGACGACCCGAAGCCGGCTGAGTTCCAGCAGATCGCCGCGGCCACGAAGGACCGTGCCGATGCGGCGCAGATCCACATGATGCTGCTGCGCTCGATGCAGCAGGCGATCTACACGCCGGCCAACAGCGGCCACTTCGGGCTGGCCTACCAAGCCTACACGCACTTCACCAGCCCGATCCGGCGTTACCCTGACCTGCTGGTGCACCGCGTGATCAAGGCCATCCTGCAGGGCAAGCGCTACCACCTTGTCACCGGCGAGCTGGCGCAGGCCACGCCGGTGCGCAAGGGCGGCAAGACGGCGCCCAAGCCGCAGACCGCCGAGCTGGAGCAGTGGGAGGCGGCCGGTGTGCATTGCAGCGGCAACGAGCGCCGCGCCGACGAAGCCTCGCGCGACGTCGAGGCCTGGCTGAAGTGCCGCTACATGCGCGAGCACCTCGGCGAGGAGTTCTCCGGCACGGTCAGCGCGGCCACCAGCTTCGGCCTGTTCGTCACGCTCGACGCCTTGTATGTGGACGGCCTGGTCCACATCAGCGAGCTGGGCGGCGACTACTACCGCTTCGACGAAGCGCGCCAGGAGCTGCGCGGCGAGCGCAGCGGCCTGCGCTACACCGTGGGCAGCCGGGTGCGCATCCAGGTCAGCCGCGTGGACCTCGATGGCCGCAAGATCGACTTCCGCATGGTCCACGACAACGAAGAGGAGCGCCCGCAGGGCAAGGGCCGGCCGGCGCCGCGGGGCGACGGCAGCGCGGTCGACGAGCTCGCCTCGGTGGGCGCGGCCGACCGCGGCCACAAGCGCGCGGCCAAGGCCGCCAAGTCGTCCAAGGGTGGCAACGCGCCGGCCAAGGGCGCCGGCGCCAAGCGCTCCGGCGCGGCACCGGTGCGCCGCAAGGGGGCGGCCACCTCGGCCGGTGCGGGCAAGACCGGCAAGACCAGCCGGGGCGGCGGCGGGCGCTGAGCGCCTGCGCTTTTAGCTTGCCAGCACGGCCCGGGGCAGGGCGGCCAGCAGGTCGCTGGCCGGCAGCGGCAGCCCGGCACGTGTGGCCGGCGCGTCGATCTCGGCGGCGCGGCCATGCAGCCAGACGGCGGCTTCGGCCGCCTGCCGTGCGGCCTCCATCGGCACGGGGCCGGCCGGATGGCGCGACCACAGGCCGCCCAGCCAGCCCGCGAGCACGTCGCCCGAGCCGGCGGTGGCCAGGCGCGCATTGCCGCTCGGGTTGACGACCGCCAGCGCCGACGGTGCGCTCACCACCGTGCCCGAGCCCTTCAGCACGACGACGGCGCCAAAGCGGCCGCTCAGCGCCTGCGCGGCGGCCAGGCGGTCTTGCTGGATCTGCGCGGTCGGGCAACCCAGCAGCCGCGCGGCTTCGAGCGGGTGGGGCGTCAACACCGTCGGACGGCCTTCGCGGCCGCGGCGCGCCAGTTGCTCGGCCAGCGTGGGCTCGGCGGCGATGGCGTTGAGGGCGTCGGCGTCCAGCACCAGCCGGGCGGCACGGCGCAGCGCCTCGGCCAGCACGCTGGCGACCGCCAAGCCCCCGCCGCAGCCGCAGACCAATGTGGCGGCCTCCAACACGCCGGCGGCCTGCCAGGCGGCCCGGTCGCGCTGCATCAGCTCGGGCCGGAGCGCGTCGTGGCTGGGCGGGCCGGCGTCGCCGGTCGCGGCCAGCAGGTTCACCAGCACGCGGCCCGCTCCGGCGAGCAGGCCCGCGCGGGCGGCGAGCACCGCGGCGCCTGTCATGCCGTGGTCGCCGCCCAGCACCCAGAGGTCGCCGAAGCTGCCTTTGTGGGCCGCGTGGTGGCGGGGTGAAAACAGGCGGCGCGCTGCCGCGCCGTCGCCCAGGCGGGCCGTGGGCGGCGCGGCTTGCAGGGCGTGTGCCGATGCGCCCAGATCGGCGAACCAGACCTCACCGGCGTGGTCGCGGCCCTGGCCGGTGAACAGGCCCGGCTTCAGCGTCAGCAGCGACAGGCTTGCGCTGGCCTGCACCGCATGGCTGCCGTGCAGCCGGCCGGTGTCGCCGCACAGCCCGCTGGGCAGGTCGACGGCCAGCCGCGGGCAGGCGAGGGCGTTGAGGCGCAGGATGGCGTCCAGCAGCGCGCCGCCGGGCGCCCGCGTGCCGCCCAGGCCCAGCAGCGCGTCGATCGCCAGATCGGGCGCTGCGCCGGCGGCTTGCGCAGCGATCGACAAGCCCGCCTGCCGAGCGACCGACAAGGCCCAGGCCGCGTCGCCGCTGACCGTGGCCGTATCGCCCAGCCAGGCCACCTCGACCGTCTTGCCCAGACCGTGCAGCAAGGTGGCCGCTACCAGCCCGTCGCCGCCGTTGTTGCCGGGGCCGCAGGCGACATGGATGCGGCGGGCGTGCGGCGCCAGGGCCAACGCCAGCTGCACGACCGCCTGGCCGGCGCGCTGCATCAGCACATGCTCGGCGCTGCCGGCCAGCGCCTCGGCCTCGATGCGGCGCGAGGCCACGCTGTCGTACAGCGCGCCGCCGGCGGCGCCCGGGAGGATTCTTTGCAGCGAGCTCATCGGCCATTCTCGCGCGGGTGTATGCGCGGGCCTCTCGATCTCTCAGCGCAGCCGCTCGACGCCCAGGCCCTCGGTATCCGTGCCGGGGCTTCGCTGGGCGATCTGGTCGGCCACGATGCGTGCGCTGCCGCAGGCCAGCGCCCAGCCCTGCGCGCCGTGGCCGAGGTTGAGCCAGACACCGGCGTGGCCGCTGGCGCCCAGCACCGGCACGCCGCCCGGCAGCGCGGCGCGGCAGCCCTTCCACTCCTGGGCGCGCACGGTTTGTGCCGCGCCGGGGAACCAGTCTTCGAGCACCGTGTACAGCAGCGACAGCGCCTCCGGGTTCATGCGCTCCGGCGGCCCGTCGGCCTCGGCGCCGCCGGCCACACGCACCCGGTCGCCGAGCCGGCTGATCGAGACCTGGTGGCGCGGGTCGACCAGCGCGACGCGCGGGCCTTCGTCGAAGGCGTGCTCGCGCATCTGCAGCGGCGCGGTGACCGAGTAGCCATACGACGCCGCCAGCGGCAGCTTCAGGCCCAGCGGCGCCAGCAGCGCCCCGGCGCCCAGGGCGGCGCACAGCACCACCGCGTCCAGCCTGGCGGGCGGCGGGTCGGCATCGGCCGGCGCGCGCGCATGCACCTGCGGCGCCGTGCCGGCGACGACACGCTGCACCTCGTGGTCGAACAGGAAGCGCACGCCCAGCCGCTGCGCCTCGGCCTTGATCAACTGGGCGAACAGGCGGCCGTTGGCCACCGTGTCGTCGGCCAGGTGGACCGCCGCGTGCAGCGCCATCTCGGGGTTCAGCCCCGGCTCGAGCGCGCGGGCCTGGGCCGCGTCGATCAGGTGGAAGCGCTCGCCGAGCTCGGCCAGCAGCTTCAAGCCGGCCCGCGCGGCTACCAGCTCGCGCTTGTCGCGCAGCAGGACCAGCAGGCCGGCCTGCTGCTCGTAGCCGAGCTGCAGGGCCTGCTCGATGGCCCGCAGCCGCTCGCGGCTGTAGTGGACCAGCCGGTGCAGGCGCCGCCCTATCGTCTCCTGTGAGTCGGCGGTGCCGCTGCGCGAGCCGAACCAGCGGCCCAGCCGGCGGGCCCCCGCTCCGCCGGCCGCTGGCGGCGCGCCCCACAGCATCGGGTAGCCCGGCGAGATCAGGCCGGCGTGGCCGAAGCTGGCCTCGGCCGCGATGCTGCTGCGCCGCTCGAAGACGCTCACCTCGTGGCCGTCGAGCGCAAGTTCGTAGGCTGTCATCACGCCGACGATGCCGGCGCCTATCACTGCGATGTGCATCTCAGGCCGTCCGGCGCGGTGCGGTGACGGCCAGCGCGGCCTCCACGGCCAGCGAGAGGTCGAGCAGGCGGTCGTCCTGGTGGGCGCCGGCCCACAGCATCAGGCCGACCGGCAGCTCGTCGGGCTGCTGGCAGGGCAGCGAGAGCGCACAGCCGTCCAGCATGTTGACGACCGAGGGGTTGCGCAGCAGCGCGGCGTTGGTGCGGAAGAAGAGCTCGTCGTCCGCCAGCAGCGGCAGCAGCGGTGGCGCGACCACCGGCACCGTGGGGCTGAGCATCGCGTCGAAGCCTTGCAGGCGCGCCTGCATGCGCACGATCCAGGCCCGGCGGGCGGCGTGCAGCTCGATGTAGTCGGCGGCCTGCATGAACTCGCCGGTGCGGATGCGCAGCGCGACGCGCGGGTCGTACTCGGCGCCGTGCTGGGCCAGGTACTTGCGGTGCCAGGCAAAACTCTCGGCCGCGGTGAAGGCGGCGCGCGTCTGCAGCGAGCCCAGCTCGACCAGCTCGGGCAGCACCAGCTCCTCGATGCTGGCGCCCTTGGCGCGCAGCGTTGCCAGGCTGCGCTCGAAGGCGCGGGCGACGGTGTTGTCCAGGCCGTCGAGCATCGTGGTGCGCGGCACTGCGAAGCGCGCGGCGCGCAGCGGCCGGCCGGGCAGGGCGACGCGGCGGGCGGCCAGGATCTCGTGCAGCAGCACCGCGTCGCGCACCGACAGCGTGATCGCACAGGCCGTGTCCAGCGTGGGCGAGAGCGGGATGGCGCCGGCCAGCGGCG
>DATHWJ010000392.1:0-11004 GCA_035460745.1 Ideonella sp.
GCTGTCGGCCGGCTCGTAGAACATCGTGCCGCGGCCCACGCCGTAGACCTTCTCCAGCCCCGGCACGCCGGACTGCGCACGGATGGCCTGGTAGCCCAGCTCGCGGTAGCGCAGCACCTCGTCCACCGTCTGCTCGATGTCGCGCCCGTTGGCGTGGCCGTAGACCATCACGCCGCTGCGGCTCTTGCCGCCCAGCAACTGGTAGAGCGGCATGTTGGCCGCCTTGGCCTTGATGTCCCACAGCGCGGTATCGACACCGGCGATGGCGCTCATGGTCACCGGCCCGCGCCGCCAGTAGGCACCCTTGTAGAGGTATTGCCAGATGTCTTCGATCTGCTGCGGGTCGCGCCCGATCAGGCAGGGGATGACGTGCTCGCTCAGGTAGCTTGCGACGGCCAGTTCGCGGCCGTTGAGCGTGGCGTCGCCGATGCCGGTCAGGCCCTCGTCGGTCTCTATCTTCAGCGTCACGAAATTGCGGCCGGGGCAGCAGACGATGACTTTGGCGTCGGTGATCTTCATGCGGTTGTCGGTGTGGGTTTGAAAGGCCTGCTGCGGCTCACATCACGGCGCCCAGGGCCCAGGGCACGAACTCGTTCTGCCCATAGCCGTGCAGCTCGCTCTTGGTCTTGCGGCCCGAGGCGGCGGCCAGCATGGCCTGGAAGATGCGCTCGCCCACCTGCTCTATGCTTTCGCTGCCATCGACGATGGGGCCGCAGTCGATGTCCATGTCCTCCTGCTGCCGGGCCCACAGCGCGCTGTTGGTGGCCAGCTTCAGCGAGGGCGCGGGGGCGCAGCCGTAGGCCGAGCCGCGGCCGGTGGTGAAGCAGATCAGGTTGGCGCCGCCGGCCACCTGGCCGGTGGCCGAGACCGGGTCGTAGCCGGGCGTGTCCATGTAGACGAAGCCGTGGGCGGTGATGGGCTGGGCGTACTCGTAGACATCGACCAGCGCGGTGGTGCCGCTCTTGGCAATGGCACCCAGCGACTTCTCGAGGATGGTCGTCAGCCCGCCCGCCTTGTTGCCGGCCGAGGGGTTGTTGTCCATCTGCGCCTGGTTGCGCTCGCAGTAGGCCTCCCACCAGGCGAGCCGCGCCAGCAGCTTGTCGGCCACGGCCTGCGAGACGGCGCGCTGCAGCAGCAGGTGTTCGCCGCCGTAGATCTCCGGCGTCTCGGAGAGGATGGCGCTGCCGCCGTGGCGCACCAGGCGGTCCACGGCGGCGCCGAGCGCGGGGTTGGCGCTGATGCCGGAGTAGCCGTCGGAGCCGCCGCATTGCAGGCCGACCGTCAGGTGCTTTGCCGGCACTGGCTGCCGCTCCACCGCATTGGCCTCCGGCAGCAGCCGCTTCACCACTTCGATGCCGCGGGCCACGCTCTTGGCCGTGCCGCCGGTGTCCTGGATGCTGTAGGTCACCAGCTTGGCCCCTTCGCGCAGGCCTTCTTGCGCCAGCAGCCCCTGGATCTGGTTGGTCTCGCAGCCCAGGCCGACGACGATCACCGCGGCGAAGTTGGCGTGCCGCGCGTAGCCGCCAAGCGTGCGGCGCAGCACCTGCAGGCCCTCGCCTTCGCTGTCGGTGGCGCAGCCGGCGCCGTGCGTGAGCGCGACGACGCCATCGACCTGGGGGAAGGGCGCCAGCGCCTCGGGGTGGATGTCGCGCCGGAAATGGTCGGCAATGGCACGGGCCACGGTGGCCGAGCAGTTCACGCTGGTCAGCACGCCGATGTAGTTGCGTGTGGCGACGCGGCCATCGGCGCGCACGATGCCGTCGAAGGTGGCGGGCGTGGCCTCGTACATTGTGGGCCGCACGTCGCCACCGACCGCATGGCCCCGCTCGAAGCTGCTGAAGGCCAGGTTGTGGCTGTGCACGTGCTGGCCGGGCGCGATGGGCTGGGTGGCGCTGCCGATGATCTGGTTGTAGCGCCGCACCGGCTGGCCGGCGGCGATGGCGCGCACGGCGATCTTGTGGCCGGGCGGGATCAGGCCGGCGACCACCACGCCTTCGGACGCGATGCGCGTGCCGCCCAGCAACTGGCGCCGCGCGATCACGACGTCGTCGGCCGTGTGGATGCGGATCACGGGCTCATCGCTCATCGCGGCACTCATTTCAGCAACCCCATGTGCTGCGGCAGCCACAGCGTGATCTGCGGGACGTAGGTGATGGCCACCAGCGCCACCATCAAGGGCACCAGCCAGGGCAGGATGGCCATCGTGGTGCGCTCCACCGAGAGCTTGGAGATGCGCGCCAGCACGAACAGCACCATGCCCAGCGGCGGGTGCAGCAGGCCTATCATCAGGTTCAGCGTCATGATCAGGCCGAACTGCACCGGGTCTATGCCCAGCTTCAGCACGATGGGCAGCAGGATGGGCACCAGGATCGTGATCGCCGCGATGGTGTCGATGAAGCAGCCGACGAACAGGATCAGCAGGTTGGCCAGCAGCAGGAAGACCCACTTGTTCTGCGTGATCGCAAGGATGCCGTCGGCCAGCGCCTGGGCCGCCTGCGTGGTCGTCAGCAGCCAGGCGAAGATGGAGGCGGCGGTCACGATGAAGAGCACCGAGGCGGTGGTCTCTATGGTCTCGAAGGTGGCTTGCACCAAGGTTCTCAGGGTCATGGAGCGGTAGCGCACCAGGCCCAGGAACAATGCCCAGATGACGGCGGCCACCGCGGCCTCGGTGGGCGTGAACCAGCCCATGGTCATGCCACCGATCAGGATGACCGGCGCCATCAGCGCCAGCACCGCGGAGAAGTTGAAGCGCCAGTCGAGCACCAGCAGCGCGGCGAAGGCCAGGCCGGCCGCCAGGTTGACCGATGCGCCGGCCTTGACCGCCAGCCAGACGGCCATCGGGAAAGCCAGCACGACGAGGATCTCCACCGTCGCAGCGCCCAGGCGAGTCCAGTTGAAGGCGGTGTCGCCGCCCCAGCCGTTGCGGCGCGCGAAGTAGGCGACCGTGAGCATCATCAGCACCGTCATGAAGATGCCCGGCAGGATGCCGGCGACGAACAGCGCGCCTATCGACACGTTGGCCATCATCCCGTAGATCACGAAGGGCAGCGAGGGCGGGATGATGGGCCCCAGCGTGGCGGAGGCCGCCGTCACGCCGACCGCGAACTCGGTCGAGTAGCCGTGCTCCTTCATCGCCTTGATCTCTATCGAGCCCAGGCCGGCCGCATCGGCGATCGCAGTGCCCGACATGCCCGAGAAGATCACCGAGCCGATGATGTTGACCTGGCCCAGGCCGCCGCGCATCCAGCCCACCAGCGCCACCGCGAAGTTGTAGATGCGCCCGGTAATGCCGGCGATGTTCATCAGGTTGCCGGCGAGGATGAAGAACGGCACCGCCAGCAGCGGGAAGGACTCGATGCCGGCGATCATGCGCTGGGCCAGCACGATGTCGGGCACGCTGCCGGAGACGAGGATGTAGACCAGCGAGCCGCCGGCCATCGCGACCGCCACCGGCAGGCCGCACAGCATGAGGCCGAGGAAGGCTCCAATCAGGATCAGCATGGGGTTCTCCTGTGGAGGGGGTCAGTCGGCCGAGCCGTCGAAGGCGCCGGGGTTCTCCAGCGCCGAGAAGCCGCGGCGCCAGTTCTCAAGCGCCACCTGGCCCGCGCGCAGCGTCATCAGCGCGAAGCCCGCGAAGGCCAGCCAGTAGACGTGGCTCTTGTTCCAGGCGATGGTCGTCATCGGCTCGTTGTCCACCGCCAGCGAGTAGCGGGCGACCAGCCAGGCGGCATAGCCGTAGAAGGCGATCGCCGCGATGTCCACCATCGTCGAGAGCACCCGCCCGGCCGGCTGGGGCAGGTAGCGGTAGAGGATGTTGACCTGGATGTGGCGCACCCGCCGCACGCACATCGAGGCGCCGATGAACACCACCGGCATCAGGCAATAGACCGCGAGCTCTTCGGTCCATGCGAACGAGTCGTTCATCACGTAGCGGGTGAAGAACTGCAGGAACACCAGCCCGGCCATCAGCCAGAAGAAGCCCAGGCAGACCCAGTCCTCGACCGAGTAGCCGGAGAGATCGACCACGTGGCGGTCTGCTTCGGCGAAGCTGGCGACCAGCTCTTCGGCCGAGGCTTCGCCGTGCGGGTGGAGGGGCTCGGCAATCTCTGCCGGCGTGGCGTGGGGCGGCACGGGCAGGGTGTCTTGCAGCGGCATGGTGATGGCCTTTACTTGATGGCCTTACTTGATGGCCTGGATGCGGTCCCAGTCGGCCTTCTGGTAGCCGAACTGCTCGAACGGCACGTTCTTCAACACGGTGTCGCGGAACTCCGCGGTGTTGACCTCGGTGACGCTCAGGCCCTTGCCGCGGAACACGGTGGCCAGCTCCTTCTCGCGCGCCGCCACCTCTTGCGAAGCCTTGGCAGCGGCCTCTTGCGCCACGTCGCTGAAGATCTTCTTGTCGGCGTCGGAGAGCTTCTTCCACAGCGCGCCGGCGATCACGGTGTTCAGGTGATCGACGATGTGGCCGGTCAGCACGATGTTCTTCTGCACCTCGAAGAACTTCTTGGCCTCGATGGTGGTGAGCGGGTTTTCCTGCGCCTCCACGGTGCCGTTCTGCAGCGCGAGGTAGACCTCGGCGAAGGCGATGGGCGCGGTGTTGGCGCCGCAGGCGCGCGGCATCGCGAGGTAGGCCGGCACGTCGGGCACGCGCATCTTCAGGCCCTTCATGTCGGCGCACTTGGCGATGGGGCGGTTGCTGGTGGTCTGGCGCGTGCCGTAGTAGGTGGTGGCGATGATCTCGTTGCCGCTCTTTTGCTCGTAGCCGGCCGTGAGCTCCTTGTAGATGTCGCTCTTGGTGTAGGCCAGCAGGTGGTCCACGCTGCGGAAGGTGTAGGGGTAGTAGGTGACGCCTATGCGCGGGAAGGCCTTGGCCGCGAAGCTGGAGCCCGAGATGATGATGTCCACCGTGCCCAGCGCCAGGCCCTGGTTGATGTCGTTCTCCTTGCCGAGCTGCGAGGCGGGGTAGACGTCGATCTGGTAGCGGCCGCCGGTGCGCTTCTTGATCTCCTCGGCGGCCCAGACCGACGAGGTGTGGAAGGGCTCGGTGGGCTCGTAGACATGGGCCCACTTGAGCTTGGTCTGGGCCGTCGCGGCGGTGGCGGCGACCAGGCTGGCGGCGAGGGCCAGGTTGATGGCGAGGGTCTTGAGGGCGAATCGTTGCATGCTTGTCTCCTGTCGTCGTTGAATTGCGAAAGATCGTGAGGGTTCAGCCCAGGCTCATGTCGTGCTCCTGTGCAGGCGCTTGTCGGCGGGGCGAACCGGTTCGGCGTCACCCACGGTGGTCCAGCCGGCCGAGAAGCGGTCGTGCGAGCGCTCGAGGTGGTTCACCATCGCGGCGCGGGCCCGCACCGGGTCGTGGCGCTCGATGGCCTTGAGCACCGCGCGGTGCTCGGCGACGGCCGCATGCCAGGTACCCTCGCGCTCGAAGTGGCTGCCCAGCTGGGTGAAGAGCGGGCCGTTGCGCTCATCGAAGAGGTTGGTGACGACGGCCAGCAGCGCGCTGTTCTCGCTGGCCTGCGCGATGCGCAAATGGAAGCTGCGGTCGCCGCGTATCGGCAGCAACTTCTGCGCGATGTCGCGCTCCATCTCGTGCAGCGTCTCCGCCAGGTCGGGCAGCAGCGTGGCATCGTTGCTGCGCGCCGCCACCGCCGCCAGCTCGCACTCGATCAACTGGCGCGCGCGGATGATCTCCAGCGGGCCGTGCGCGCTCTCGACGCGCCGCGCTCCGTCTCGCGCCATCACGTAGATGCCCGAGCCCATGCGCACCTCGACCAGGCCCTCCACCTCGAGCGCGATCAGCGCCTCGCGCACCGAGGGCCGCGAGACACCGAGCTTGGCCGCCAGGTCGCGCTCCGGCGGCAGGCGCGAGCCGACCGGGAACTCGCCGCTCTGGATCAGCCCGCGCAGCTGGTCGGCGATCTGCCGGTACAAGCGGCGGGGTTCTATGGCCTGGAGGGGCATGCCGATGTCGTCCCGGTCTTCAGACTTCGACGATGGCCTTGACGACTTGCGCCGCCGGGTCCAGCAAGCCCTCAAAACTCTGCGGCAGGCTGTCCAGCGAGAGCCGGTGGCTGGCCAGCGCCGCCGTGGGCAACTGGCCCGCGCGCATCGCGGCATGCACCCGCGCGAAGTCCTGCGGCGCCGCGTTGCGGCTGGCCAGCAGCGTGGTCTCGCGCTTGTGAAACTCGGGGTCGCTGAAGCGGATCTCGCTGCCGACGATGGAGACCAGCACATAGCGCCCGCCGTGGGCCACGAAGGCAAAGCCTCGCTCCATCGCGGCGGGGTTGCCGGTGGCGTCGAACACCAGGTCGAAGCCTTCGCCGCCGTGGCGCGCGCTGAGCTGGGCTTCATCATCCGGGCCGACCTGCACGGTGGAAGTGAAGCCCAGTTGCTCGCGGCAGAAGGCCAGCCGGTCTTCGCGCACATCCATCAGCGTGACCTCGGCGCCGTCCATGCGGGCGAACAGCGCCACCGCGATGCCGATGGGCCCTGCGCCGCTGATGAGCGCACGCTCGCCGCTGCGGGGCACGCCGCGGCGCACGGCATGCGCCCCGATGGCCAGGAACTCGATCATCGCGGCCTCGTCGAGGCTGATGCCGTCCGCCGCGAGCACGAAGCGCTCCGGCACGCTGACATACTCGGCCAGCGCGCCGTCGGTGTGCACGCCCAGCACCTGGATGCGCACGCAGCAGTTGGGCTTGTCCTTGCGGCAGGCGATGCAGTCGCCGCAAGACAGATAAGGCATCACATACACGGGATCGCCGGGGCGCAGTGTGCTGCTCTCTGGCGCCTGCACCACCTCGCCCGAAAACTCATGGCCCATCACCCGCGGGTACTGCAGGTAGGGCTGGCGCCCCGCATAGATGTGCAGGTCCGTCCCGCAGACACCCACCCGCCGCACGCGTATCAACACCTCGCCCGGCTGCGGCACGGGCTGGGCACGTTCTTCCAGGGTCAACAGGCCGGGGCGTTCGCAGACGATGGTTTTCATGAGGGTCCAGTTTGTCAGGCGGTAAATTGGTCTGACCAGTTGGCCGGATGGTATGCCGCTCATTTCTTTTGCAAACCTGGGGAAACCCGGAGGCTTTGGGGTTCGTTGATGTGTCGTTTCGCAGGCGAGGGGTGGTGCACTGCTGAGTCGGCCCTGCGCTGTGCGGCGGCTGGGTTCGGCGGTCGGCTTCGCCGACTGCTCTCGGTGCTCGGGTGGCTGGCCGCGTCGCCCAACTCCCTTCGCTCACTGCGTTCGCTTCGTTCGGAGGTCGCCGAGTCAGTTTTTGATGCGCGCTCCGCGCGCTTCAACAACATGCTCGGCGCCACTGTTTGAGCGCAGTGCGCGAAGCGCACGCAGCGAGTTCGGAGACGCGGCCAGCCCACCGAGCACCGAGAGCAGTCGGCGCGCAGCGCCGACCGCCGAACCCAGCCGTCGCACAGCGCCGGGCCGGCTCAGCTCTCGCAACCCTTCGAATACGGCATCAACAGCCGGCGATCTCCACCCCCACCCCCGACAACACCGCATTCCCCGACAGCGCATCACGCACCCGCTCATCCAGCACCGCGTTGAGGTTCGCCCCAGGCCGCAGCGCCGCAAGTTGCAGCTGGGCCTCGGGCTGGTCGTGGCCCCACCCGTGCGGCAGGCTCACCACGCCCGGCATCATCTCGGCGCTGATGGCGACCGGCGCCGTCACGCTTTGGGGGCCCCGGGTGATGCGCGCGAGCTGGCCGGCGGCGAGACCCAGCCTTTCGGCGTCGGCCGGGTGGACCAGCAGCGTGCAGCGCTCGGGGCCTTTGGCGAGCGTGGGCAGGTTGTGCATCCAGCTGTTGTTGGAGCGCACGTCGCGGCGGCCGATGATGACCATGGCGGGCGCTTCGGAGGGCAGGTCGGCGAGAGCGTGCGCCAGGTCGGCGAGACACATCGCCGGGGCCAGTGCGATCTTGCCGCTGGGTGTGCGCAGCACCTCGGGCAGGCGCGGCGCGAGTTCACCGAGGTCGATGCCGCCGTCGGCGGCCATCACCCGGTCCAGCGTCAGGCCGCCGGGCTTTTGGCCGAAGCCGTCGCCGTAGGGGCCGCTGCGCAGCGCGAGGTCCAGCAGGCGCAGCGGGCCTTTGCGCTGGCCCAGCGCCCGCAGGATCGCGGGCGCGTGTTCGCCGGCCAGCTTGTCGAGGTCGGCCGCGAGCAGCTCGTCGTCCAGCGCCAGCACGTCGGCCTGAGCGCCCAGGCCCTGGGCGATGGCGGCCAGCTTCAGCAGCGTTTGCCACTCGGGCAACTGGCCCGGCGCCGGCTCGAAGATGGCGGCGCTGAAGCGCGCGTGGTTGCGGAACGAGAACTGCGGGAAGGCGACGTCGTAGTGATCGTCCTCCAGCGGCGAGACGCCGGGCAGGATGACGTCGGCGTGCCGGCTGGTTTCGTTCAGGTAGATGTCGAGGCTGACCATGAACTCCAGCGTCTCCAGCGCTTCGGCCAGGCGCGGCCCGCCGGGGCTGGAGAGCACCGGGTTGCTGGCGACCGTGATCAGCGCCTTGACCTGGCCTTCGCCGGGCGTGGCGATCTCTTCGGCCAGCACCGTCATCGGCAGCTCGCCGAACACCTCGGGCGCACCGCTGACGCGGCTGCGGTGGCGGTCGGTGATGATGCCGCGGCCCAGGCCGGGCGGGCCGGCGGTGTTGGCCGCAAAGGCGGCGGCCTTGGGGAACATCGCGCCGCCCGGCTCGTCGAGGTGGCCGGTCAGCACGTTGAGCACGTCGATCAGCCACGACGCGAGCGTGCCGAAGCGCTGGGTGCAGGTGCCGATGCGGCCGTAGACGCAGGCGCGCTCGGCGGCGGCGAGCTCGCGGGCCAGCGTGCGTATCGTCTCGGCCGCGATGCCGCAGCGCTCGGCGACGCGCTCCGGCGCAAAGGGCTGGACGGCGGCCTGCACGGCTTCGACCCCCACCGCCCATTCATCCGCCCGCCCCAGCCTGACCCGCCCCTCGTCGAACAAGGTGTGCACCATGCCGGCCAGCAGGTAGACGTCGGCGCCGGGCCGGATGAAGTGGTGCGCGTCGGCCACCGCCGCGGTCTCGCTGCGGCGCGGGTCCACCACCACCAGCTTGCCGCCGCGCCGGCGCAGTGCCTTGGCCTTGCCGCGAAAGTCGGGCACCGTCCACATGCTGCCGTTGCTCGCCATCGGGTTGGCGCCCAGCACCAGCAGGTGGTCGCAGCGCTCGATGTCGGGCACCGCGATGCTGAGCCAGTGGCCGAACATCAGGCCCGAGGCGAGCTGCTTGGGCATCTGGTCCAGCGTGGAGGCCGAGAAGACGTTCCTGGTGCCCATGGCCTTGCTGAGCCGCGCGAAGTAGAGCAGCAGCGACATCTTGTGCGCCGAGGGGTTGCCCACCGCCACGGCCACGCTGTCGCGGCCGTGCTGCGCCAGCAGCGGCGGCAGGCGGCGCTCGATCTCGGCGAAGGCCTCGTCCCAGCTCGCTTCGACGAAGACGCCGTTGCGCTTGATGAGCGGCGTGCGCAGCCGGTCGGGGTCCTCGTGCAGGTCTTTCAGCGCGTAGCCCTTGGGGCAGAGGTAGCCGGCGCTGAAGACGTCGTGCTCGGCGCCGCGGATCGCGATCACCCGGCCGCCGGCCACCTGCACCGAGAGGCCGCAGCAGGCTTCGCAGAGCGGGCAGATGCGGTAGTGGGTGGTGGTAGCTGCTGCGGCGGACGCCGCTGTCGATGGATCGCTCATGAGGGGTCTCCAGGGTGCTGCGCGCTTTATCGCCGCAGTCGGCGTCCGTGTCCGTCACCCGCGGGACGCGCGAGGGCCGGGAGTTACCCGGTGCTGGCCGGCGCGGGCGTGCTCTTCGCCAGCGCCTGCAGCGCTTGCGCTGTCTGCTCGTCGGCCGGGAAGAAGGCCTCGATCGCCAGCTCCGACAAGGTGATGTCCACCGGCGTGCCGAACACGGTGATGGTGCTGATGAAGCTGAGCAGGCCGGCAGGGCTGTGCAACTGCAGCGGCACCGCGACGGCCGAGGGCGGCTCCGCCTCGTGGGGCGGGCCGGGGTACTGGCGCAGCTCCTGCGCCAGCGCCGCCAGCGTCGCGTCGCCGCTCGCGCGCACCTGCTGGTCCAGCCGCGTCAGCAGATGCGAGCGCCAGGCGCCCAGGTTGGCGATGCGCGGCGCCAGGCCGGCGGGGTGCAGGCTGAGCCGCAGCACATTGACGGGCGGTGCCAGCTGGGCCGCGTCCAGCCCGGCCAGCAGATGCGTGATGGCGCGGTTGGCCGAGACCATGTGCCAGTGCCTGTCCACGGCCAGGGCCGGGTAGGGCTCGTGCGCGTGCAGCACCCGCTCCACCGCCTCGCGCGCGGCCTGCAGCGCCGTGTCGCCCAAGGCCCGCTCGCCGAACATCGGCGCGTAGCCGGCGGCGGTCAGCAGCTCGTTGCGCTCGCGCAGCGGCACCTGCAGCCGCTCCGCCAGCCGCAGCAGCATCTCGCGGCTGGGCAGCGCGCGGCCGGTTTCCATGCAACTGAGGTGGCGCGTCGATACCTCTGCCTCGCCGGCCAGGTCGAGCTGGCTCCAGCGGCGGCGTTGGCGCCAGGTGCGCAGCAGCTCGCCGACCGGGGCGCGGGTGGCGGCGGCGCGGGAGGGGTTGAGCGAGATGTTCATGGGCCGGACGATAGACCAGGCCAGCGACCGACGCCCATGACCTGCCAGGTCATGGCGCCGCTGCGCCGGCACGCCGACCATGACGGCACCTTCCACCCTCGACTCGACAGGAGCTCACCATGAACACCCTCGCCATGTCCCCTTTCCTGCGCCGTGTGCTGACCGCCGATGCGGCGCTCAGCGGCGCCTCGGCCGTGCTGATGCTGGCCGGCAGCGGGTCCTTGTCGTCGCTGACAGGCCTGCCCACCACCCTGCTCGCCGTGGCGGGCGCGGCACTGCTGCCTTACGTCGCCTGGCTGCTGTGGCTGGCGCGCCGGCCCGCCGTGCCGCGCGGCGCCGTGTGGAGCGTGGTCGCGCTAAACCTGGTGTGG
>DATHWJ010000393.1:0-8451 GCA_035460745.1 Ideonella sp.
GCTGCCATCACCCAACGGCGCCACCCTCTCGCTCGATTGCCACGCGCCGGTGGTGCTCGCAGGCTGCCTGCGCAACGCCAGCGCCGTGGCCGCGTATGCCGCTTCGCAGCCCGGCCCTATCACCGTCATCGCCTGCGGCGAACAGTGGCCCGACGGCACGCTGCGGCCTGCGGTCGAAGACCTGCTCGGTGCCGGCGCACTCATCCGTGCCCTGGCCGGCAGCAAGTCGCCCGAGGCGCGCGCGGCGGAGGCGGCCTTCGACGGCTTGTGCAGCGACCTCGCCGGAGCGCTCGCCGGCTGCGCCTCAGGCATCGAGCTGGCGCAGCGCGGCTTCGCGGCCGACGTGCTGCTCGCCGCGGCCCACGACAGCAGCACCTGCGTGCCCCGGTTGGTCGGCCGCGCCTACTCGGCCGTGGGCGGCCACCCGCCGGCTCGCGGCATCGACCACCTCACTTGAGCGCCCCCCATGTTCACCTACGTCTGCCTAGGCACCAACGACCTGCCCCGCGCCGCCGCCTTCTACGACGCGGTGCTGGGCGCACTGGGCCTCTCGCGCTGCGACACTTCGGGCGAAGGCGACTGGGAGGGCTGGATCGGCTGGGGCACCTACACCGAGCATGGTGCGGCGGAGATCGCGCTGTGGCTGTGCACCCCTTTCGACGGCCAGCCCGCGAGCGTGGGCAACGGCACGATGGTGGCGCTGCGCGCGGCGTCGTGGGCGCAGGTCGATGCCTTCCACTCGGCAGCGCTGGCGCACGGCGGCCACTCGGAGGGCGAGCCCGGGCTGCGCCCGCAGTACAACCCCGACTTCTACGCCGCCTACGTGCGCGACCCGGACGGCCACAAGCTCGCGGCCGTCTGCCGCGGCTTCACCGCACCACCCGCCGGAGACTGAGATGGAGACACTGCACCTCTCGTGGCAGCGCGCCTGGCAGGCCCTGGCGGCCGCGGGCAGCGGCGTGGCGCTGCGCGACGCGCTGCTCGCCCGCTACGCCGAGCCTCATCGCCGCTACCACACGCTGCAGCACCTGGCCGAGTGCATCGCGCAGCTCGAGCCGGCGCGCCACCTCGCCGAGCACCCCGGCGAGGTCGAGATCGCGTTGTGGTTCCACGATGCCGTCTACGAGCTTCAGTCCAAGCAGAACGAGGCCGACAGTGCCGCCTGGGCCGAACAGGCGCTGGCGCAGGCCGGGGTCGCCGAGGCCGGGGTGCGGCGCGTCGGCGCCCTCGTCATGGCCACCCGGCACGACGCGCTGCCCAGCGCGGCCGACGAGCAACTGCTGGTGGACGTGGACCTCGCCATCCTCGGTGCGCCGCCCGCCCGCTTCGCCGAGTACGAGCGCCAGGTCCGCGAGGAATACGCCTGGGTCCCCGAGCCCGCCTTCCAGCAAGGCCGCAGCGCGGTGCTCCAGCAGTTCCTGCAACGCGAGGCGATCTACAGCACGCTGCTGTTCCGCGAGCGCCTGGAAGCCAGCGCGAGAGACAACCTGCGCAGCTCGCTGGCGAAGCTGGCGGATTGAGGAACAGGCGTCGCCGCAACCTGAATCCTCCAGCTCACCAGCGCAGCGCCGAGGTGTGCACCGGCGCGTCCCACAGCGCCTTCAGCTCCTCGTCCAGCAGCGTCACCGTCAGCGAGGCCCCCGCCATCTCCAGCGAGGTGGTGTAGTTGCCCACCAGCGAGCGCACCGGCGTGACGCCGGCGGCCAGCAGGCGCTTGCGGGCGCTGTGGTGCAGCAGGTAGAGCTCCATCAGCGGCGTGCCGCCGAAGCCGTTGACGTGCAGCAGCACCTCGCGGCCGGGCGCGGGTTTCAGGTCGGCCAGGATAGCGGCGAGCAGGGTGTCGACGATGGCGTCCGCCCCGGCCACCGGCTCGCGCCGCCGGCCGGGTTCGCCGTGGATGCCCACGCCCACTTCCATCTCGTCGTCGCCGATCTCGAAGGTCGGCCGGCCGGCGGCCGGCACGGTGCAGCTGGTGAAGGCCACGCCCATCGAGGCGGTGGCGGCGTTGACCCGATCGCCCAGGGCCTTGCACTGGGCCAGGTCGGCGCCGGCCTCCGCCGCGGCGCCCACCATCTTCTCCACCACCAGCGTGCCGGCCACGCCGCGCCGGCCGGTGGTGTGGGTGGAGTTCTCGACCGCCACGTCGTCGTTGACCAGCACGGTGGCGTTCTCGGTCTCCATCATCTCGGCCGCGATCTCGAAGTTCATCGTGTCGCCGGCGTAGTTCTTGACGATGAAGAGCACGCCCTTGCCGCCATCCACCGCCGCCGCCGCGGCCAGCATCTGGTCGGGCGTGGGCGAGGTGAAGACCTGGCCGGGGCAGGCGGCGTCCAGCATGCCGCGGCCGACGAAGCCGGCGTGCAGCGGCTCATGGCCCGAGCCACCGCCCGAGATCAGGGCGACCTTGCGCGAGGGCTGGCCGGCCCGTGCGACGAAGGTGGGCTCGAACTCCACGCGCAGCAGCTCGGCGTGGGCCTCCACCAGGCCGCTGATGGACTCGCGCAGCACCAGGCGGGTGTCGTTGATGAATTTCTTCATGGCGTCCTGCCTCTCAGGCGGCGGTGAGCATCGAGCAGACGGCGGCGATCGCCACCGCGCTGGTCTTGGAGCCCGGGTCGATGTGGCCGATGGCGCGCTCGCCCAGGAAGCTCGCGCGGCCCTTGGTGGCGATCATGTCGCGCGTGGCCAGCATGCCGCGCTCGGCTTCTTCGACCAGGCGCGGGCACAGCGTGGCCAGCGGCGTGTCGTCGGCCGTCAGCCGCAGCAGCAGGCGCGAGACGGGGATCAGCACGTCGAGCATGGTCTTCTCGCCAAGGTCGGCCTTGCCGCGGCTGCGGATCGCGTCGACCCCTGCCGAGAAGGCGGCGGCGAACTGGCGCCGGTCGGGCTCGGGGACGCCCTCCAGCGACTTGCCCATCGCGAGGAAGAGGCTGCTGATCAGCGGGCCGGAGGCACCGCCTATGGTGGAGAGCAGCTTCATGCCTATCTTCTGGAAGGCCTGGGCCGGCGGCAGCGGCGCCAGTTCCTCCTGCATCGCGGCGATGACTTCGCAGCCGCGCGAGACGTTGATGAAGTGGTCGCCGTCGCCGATCGCGCGGTCCAGCGACTCGATGTCGGGCTCGGCGGCCTGGATGGCCGCTTGCACCGCGTTCAGCGCAGCCAGGATGGTGGGGGTGTTCATGGGGGTCCTCTGCGGGGAAGGAGGTCTCAGGCAGCGATGCGCTGCTGCTGCGCGTCGAAGAACAGGCAGCGCTCGGGCGGCAGGTGGAAGCGCAGCGCCGAGCCGGGCGGCACCGGGTGCTGCATCAGCAGCCGGGCGCGCAGCTCCACGCCGTCGCGCTCGGCGACCAGCTGGTGCTTGAGCAGCGAACATTCGATGACGGTGCAGGCCAGGCCGGCCTCGCCCTCGGCCAGCCGCACGTCCTCAGGCCGTATGCCGACCTGGGTGGTGCCGGCCGGCAGCGGGCTGGTGAACCAGCGCGCCGGCAGCACGTTGATGGCCGGGCTGCCCAGGCGCTGCGCCACCGGCAGCGAGGCCGGCTGCTCGTAGACCTGCTGCGGCGTGCCCACCTGCTGCAGGCGGCCGTGCTCCAGCAGCCCGATGCGGTCGGCCAGCGTGGTGGCCTCGACCTGGTCGTGGGTGACGTAGAGCACCGTCGCGCCGGTGCTGCGCTGTATGCGCTTGAGCTCCACGCGCAGCTCCTCGCGCAGCCGCGCGTCCAGCGAAGAGAGCGGCTCGTCCATCAGGAACACCTGCGGCTGGCGCACCAGCGCCCGGCCTATGGCCACGCGCTGCATCTCGCCGCCCGAGAGCGCGGTGGGCTTGCGCTGCAGCTTGTTTTCGATGTGCAGCAGCGCGGCCACTTCTTCGACGCGGCGGCGGATGGCGGCTTCATCCTTGCGGCGCATCGGGGCGCGCAGCGGGAAGGCCAGGTTGTCGTAGACGCTCAGGTGCGGGTAGAGCGAATACTGCTGGAAGACGAAGGCGCAGTCGCGCTCGGCGGGGTAGGCCTGCGTCAGGTCTTGCCCACCGATCAGCACCTGGCCGCCATCGGCCCGCTCCAGGCCGGCGATCAAACGCAGCGTGGTGGTCTTGCCGGCGCCGCTGGGGCCTAGCAGCACGAAGAACTCGCCGTCGGCAATGTCCAGCGAAAGATCGTCCACCGCGGTGGTGGCACCGAAGCGGCGCGTGACGCCGCGCAGAGAGACGCTAGCCATGTTGCATGCCCGGGGTGTGGATGACGGTGGTGGCGCTGGGCAGCAGGCGCTCGGTGGCGCTGTCGAAGAGCACCACGCGCTCGGTGCGCAGCGCCAGCCGCAGGCGGTCGCCCGGCTGCGGGCGGCGGTGTTTGTCGATCACGGCCTTGAGCGCCCCGATGGGCGTGCTCAGCTCGGCAATCCAGTGCGAGCCGAAGTATTCGACGCTGCCGACCACGGCGGGCAGGCCGGTGTGCGCGGGCTGGTCGTCGATCAACTGCACGTGCTCGGGCCGCACGCCCAGCGTGGCGGCCGGCGCGCTCGCGAGCACCTCGGGCACCGGCACGCTGTGCCCCGCGATGCGCACCCATGTGTCGCCCTCGGCCACGGCCCCCAGCGGCACGAAGTTCATCGGCGGCCGGCCGATGAAGCTGGCCACGAACATCGAGCTCGGGAAGTTGTAGATGCCGTCGGGGTCGTCGGCCTGCAGGATCTCGCCCTGGTGCATCACGACGATCTGGTCGGCCAGCGCCATCGCCTCGTTCTGGTCGTGGGTGACGAAGACGGTGGTGGTGCGCAGCCGGTCGTGCAGCTTGCGCAGCTCCACGCACATCAGCTCGCGGAACTCGGCGTCCAGCGTGCCCAGCGGCTCGTCCATCAAGAAGGCCTGGGGCTTGCGCACGATGGCCCGGCCCAGGGCCACGCGCTGGCGGTCACCGCCCGAGAGGCCGCCGATGCGCGAGCCCAGCAGGTGCTCGATGCGCAGGATGCCGGCCACCTCGCGGATGCGGGCATCGATCTCGCGCGCCGGCAGCCCCTCGTTCTTCAACGGGAACGCGAGGTTCTCGCGCACGCCCATGTGCGGGTAGAGCGCAAAGAGCTGGAAGACCATCGCGATGTCGCGCTCGCGCGGGCGCCGGTAGGTGACCTCGTCGTGATTGAGCTTGATCACGCCGCTGCTGGGGAACTCCAGCCCTGCGAGCATGCGCAGCGTGGTGGTCTTGCCGCAGCCCGAGGGGCCGAGCAGCACGACGAACTTGCCGTCGTCCATGCGCAGCGTGGAGTCACGCACCGCGACGAAGTCGCCGAAGCGCTTGTGCAGGTGTTCGATCTGGATCTGGGCCATGGGCGTGTTACTTTCAGGCCGACGGCAGCTTGCCGGCCACCGAGTAGCCGATCACGCCCAGCAGCAAGACGCTGAACGAGTACGAATACACCGCCAGCCAGAACGGCTGCATCAGCATCAGCAGGCCGAGTGCGATCAGCGCCTGGGTGAGCAGCTCCCAGGGCTGGCGGCGGCGCCAGCGCGGCGTGGTTTTCAGGGAGGTGGCGGTGGTCATTTGCGCAGCGCTCCGAAGGTGATGCCGCGCAGCAGGTGCTTGCGCAGCAAGACGGTGAAGACCAGCACCGGCAGCAGGAACAGCGTGGTGCCCGCGGCCATCGCCGGCCAATCCAGCCCGCCCTCGCCGATGATGGTGGGGATGAAGGGCGGCGAGGTCTGCGCGGTGCCGCTGGTGAGCAGCAGCGCAAAGGCGTATTCGTTCCACGCGAAGATCAGGCAGAAGATGGCGGTGGTGGCGATGCCGGTCGCAGCCTGCGGCAGCACCACCTTGACGAAGGCCTGCCAGCGCGTGTAGCCATCGACCATGGCCGCCTCTTCGTACTCGCGCGGGATCTCGTCCATGAAGCCCTTGAGCAGCCAGACCGAGAGCGAGAGGTTGACCACGGTGTAGAGCAGGATCAGCCCGAGGTGGGTGTCGTTCAGCCCCAGCGTGCGGTACATCAGGTAGATGGGGATGGCCACCGCGATGGGCGGCATCATGCGGGTGGAGAGGATGAAGAACAGCCAATCGTCCTTGCCCGGGATGCGAAAGCGCGAGAAGGCGTAGGCGGTGAGCGTGCCCAGCACCACCGAGAGCAGCGTGGAGCCGAAGCCGATGATCAGCGAGTTGAGGTAGCGGTCCTTGAAGCGCGAGGGGCCGGCCAGGATCATCTGCTGCTCGCGCACCAGCGCCTCGTACCAGGTGGTGGCCGGCGGCAGCGTCTTCATCTCTTCGGCACTCACCCGCGAGCGGGTGGTGAAGAGGTTCACATAGCCGATCAGCGAGGTCTCGGCGACGAGCTTGGGCGGATAGGCGATGGCGTCCTGCGGCGTGCGGAAGCCGGTCAGGATGATCCAGACCAGCGGGATCAGCGTGATCACCGCGTAGCCGATCACGACGACGGCGGCGAACCACCGGGCCGCGACACTCGGCTCCAGCGGGCTGTGCGGGAGGGTTCTCATCGTTGTTTGATCCGGTCGAGGAAGCGCACGGTGATCAGCGAGAGGCCGTAGACCGAGACGAAGAGGATGATGGCCAGCGCCGAGGCATAGCCGGTGCGCCACTTCTCGAAGGCCTCGCGCTTGAGCTTGATGGAGGCCAGCTCGGTAACCGAGCCGGGGCCGCCGTTGGTGAGCTGGTCCACCAGGTCGAACATCTTGAAGTTTTCGATCGAGCGGAACAGCAGCGCCAGGATCAGGAAGGGCAGCACCATGGGCAGCGTGATGCGCCAGAAGGTGGTCCAGGCACTGGCGCGGTCGATCTCGGCGGCTTCATACAGGTAGGGCGGTATCGAGCGCAGGCCGGCGAGCAGCAGCAGCATCACGTAGGGCGTCCACATCCACGTGTCGACCAGGATGATGGCCCAGGGCGAGAGCTGGGTGCTGCCCAGCATCGTGAAGACGCCGAAGTCGCCGAACAGGCCGACGGCCTGGTTGAAGATGCCGTACTGCGGCTCGAAGAAGTACTTCCAGAAGGTGCCCACCACCGCAGGCGCCAGCATCATCGGCAGCAGGATGGCGGTGCTCCAGAAGCTGTGGCTGCGAAAGCGCCGGTTCAGCATCAGCGCGAGCACGAAGCCCAGCAGCAGCTGCAGGCCTATCGACCAGAACAGGAAATGCGCGGTGGCGCGCATGTTCTCCCAGATGGCTTCGTCCGTCAGCACGCGGCGGTAGTTCTCGATGCCGACCGAGACCACCTCGGCATTGGGCCGGTTGGCGCGGTAGTTGGTGAACGAGAGGTAGATCGTCCACAGCAGCGGGAAGATGTTGAACGCCAGCAGCAGGATGCAGGTGGGCGCGACGAAGAGCCAGGCCAGCGCACGGTCGGAGAGGCCTCGGGAGAACTTCTTCATGGGCGAGGCGGCGATGGCGGGGCGCAGCGGCGCGGTGCCGGTGTAGGGCGACATGGCAGGGCGGGCATGGGAGGGGGTGAGGTGGGCGGCCCGCATCTCGCTGCGGGCCGCGGCGCCAGGGCGCTGTTGCGCCGGGGGCGCGCCTACTTCAGCTTGCCGTCGTCCTTGAAGACTTCGGTCCAGTCGGCCAGCAGGCCGTCGAGCGCGGCCTGCGGCGTGCCCTTGCCGGCCACCACGTAGTCATGCACGCGGCCCTGCATCGCCAACAGCAGTTGCGCATAGCTGGGCTCCTGCCAGAAGTCCTTGACGATCTTCATCGAGTCGAGGAAGACGGGGGCATACGAGGTGCTCTTGTCGAAGCCGGGCTTGCTGAGCACTGCGTTGTGGCAGCTGAAGCCGCCGGCGTCCCACCACTTCTGCTGCACGGCCGGCTGGGCAAACCACTTGATGTACTCCAGCGCCAGGTCCTTCTTGTCGGAGTACTTGACCACCGAGATGCCCTGGCCGCCCAGCTGCGCGAAGTGCTTGTCGCCCTTCGGGATCGGGAAGAAGCCGGTCTTCTCGCCGCCCACCGCCGGATCCTTGGAGATGCCGGGGAAGAAGGCGATGAAGTTCATCTGCATCGCGACCTGGCCCGACTTGTACGCGTCGAGGTTCTCGGTCATGTACGCGTTGCTGTGGCCGGGAGGCGTCACGGTGTCGTACAGGTCCTTGAAGAGCTTCAGGCCCTTGGCGGCGCCGGGGCTGTTGACGAAGCCCTTCATGTCGTACGGCTTGGCGGGGTTCTGGTACTCGAAGCCGTAGGCGTAAAGCGTGTTGGTCACGCCCATGGTGATGCCTTCGGAGCCGCGCTCGGTATAGAGCGCCGCGCCGTAGACCTTCTTGCCGTCGATCGTGCGGTTCTGGAAGAACTGGCCGACCTGCTTGAACTCGTCCCACGTGGTGGGCGCAGCCAGTTCGCGGTTGAACTTCTGCTTGAATTCGGCGCGCAGTTCGGGGCGGGCGAACCAGTCCTTGCGGTAGGTGAACGCCACGGCGTCGCCCATCGCGGGCAGGGCCCAGTAGTTCTTCGTGTTCTTC
>DATHWJ010000394.1:0-3596 GCA_035460745.1 Ideonella sp.
ACCGAGCCCTGGAGCACGCTGCTGCTGGACGACGCCCGCGTGGTGCATGAATCCACCCCCATCCAGCCCATAGACCCGGCCGGCGGCGGCTACCGCGACACGCTGGTGCTGACGCTGCGCTCGGGCGGCTTCCAGGGCCCGTAACGCGCCGATTCAACCGGAGAGCCCGCGAGCCGGCGGGCTGCCCCGGCGCCCGCTTATGCTCGCGGGCTTCCGCCACGCCCTCGAAAGCATCCCGCCATGGCCGACTCCTCGCCCGCCGCGCCCAATACCTCGTCCACTCCCTCGGCCAAGCCCCAGCGCGACGCGGTCGACAAGGCGCTCGCCGAAGCGCCCGCCCGCAGCACCGGCAGCCTGCAACTGGCCGGCCGGCGCATGGACTACCGGGTCGACGCGGGCTTCGTGCCGGTGCTGGCCGACACCCATGGCGACAGCCGCGGCGACCCCGAGGCGGCCATCTTCACCACCGCCTACCAGCTCGAGGGCGCTGCCGCCGCCGAGCGGCCGGTCTGCTTCGCCTTCAACGGCGGCCCGGGTTCGTCGTCCGTCTTCCTGCACCTGGGCGCGCTCGGCCCCAAGCGGGTGCGCATCCCCGACGACGGCACGATGCCGCCGCCGCCCTATGGCCTGGAGGACAACCCGCACAGCTGGTTGGCGCATGCCGACCTGGTCTTCATCGACCCGCCGCACACCGGCTACTCGCTGACCGCCAGCGACGAGGCGCGCAAGAAGATGTTCTCGGTCGATGGCGACGTCAACGCCCTGTGCGAGGTGATGCGGGCTTGGCTGACGCGCCACCAGCGCTGGGGCTCGCCGGTCTACCTCTGCGGCGAGAGCTACGGCACCACGCGCGCCTGCGCGATGGCCGACCGCCTGTGCAACCTCGGCGTGGCGCTGGCCGGGCTGATCCTGGTCTCTTGCGCGATGGACATCCAGGCGCTGGAGTTCTCGCCGCGCAACGACCTGCCGTACGGCCTCTACCTGCCGGCCTTCGCCGGCGTCGCCCAGTACCACGGCTGCCTGAAGGGCCCGCAGGCCGCCTCGCCGGAGGCCGCGCGCGAAGCCGCCGCCGAATTCGTGCTGAGCGACTACCTGGCCGCGCTGCACCAGGGCGGCCGGCTGGCGGGCAAGGAGCGCAGCCGTGTCGCCAAGCGCATCGGCGAGCTGATCGGCCTGCCGGCCGCGCTGGTGGAGCAGCACAACCTGCGCATCAGCGACATGGCCTTTTTCGCCGAGCTGCTGCGCGAGCGCGGCCTGATGCTGGGCCGGCTGGACGCGCGCGTCACCGCGCCGCGCGGCCTGCACCGCAGCCGCGAGTTCGAGTTCGACCCCGGGCTGGA
The DNA here is from genome assembly GCA_035460745.1 of Ideonella sp. Classification (GTDB taxonomy): domain Bacteria; phylum Pseudomonadota; class Gammaproteobacteria; order Burkholderiales; family Burkholderiaceae_C; genus Ideonella. Next base: position 1,341 of record DATHWJ010000394.1, read on the forward strand.
GCCGCTGGTCGGCCCCTACACGATGGCGGCCATGGCCTACTTCAGCGGCCCGCTGGGGCTGCCCGCGACGCGGCCCTACGAGCTCATGTCCGAGCAGGCCCACAAGGGCTGGAACTGGAACCGCGGCGAGGCCCAGGGCAACGGCTACGCCTGCACCAGCCCCGATCTCGCGCGCGTGCTGCGCCGCCTGCCGCACCTGAAGCTGTTCGTCGCCAGCGGCCACTACGACCTGGGCACCCCCTACAGCGCCACCGACTGGACGCTGGACCAGCTCGACATCCCCGACGCGGTGCGCAGCCGCATCGTGCACCGCTACTACGGGGCCGGCCACATGATGTACACACGAGAAGCCGACCTGGTGCAACTCAAGACAGACCTCGCCTCCTGGTTTCCTCCCCAGGCCTCCGCCCAGTAAGCCACGAGCTGCCGGGGTTTGCAGCTCTCGCAGCTAGACTTATCAAAATGATCACTTGAGGCACTTGAGGGTGCCTGCGCGGCCAGCGGTACGCGCGCCGGGACCCGGAGGCTCTTTCCCCATGCCGCTGTTTCGCCAACTGAGCCTGCGCCAGTTGCTGACCTTGCCCTATGTGGTGCTGGTCCTGCTCTTGTCCGTCGTGCTGGGCAGCTTGTCCTACGGGGCGGGGCGCGACGCGGTCGACAACCTCTCCGACCAATTGCTGGTGGAAACGGTGGGCCGCATCTCGCAGGCGGTCGAACAGCACATCTTCGGCACCGGCGCGGTGCTGGAGATGGCCTTCCCCAAGGGGGTGGACGCGCCGGAGCGCATCGTCGACGAGATCGAGGCGCTGCGCACCCGCTTCTGGCTCGCCACCTCGGTGCACCGCGAGCTCAACAACTACGCCTACTACGGCGACGACAAGGGCCACTTCTTCGGCCTCTGGCGCGACGCCGAGAACGAAGCCCAGCTGCGCCTGCGCCTCGCGGACAGTGGCCCGCGCACCCTCTACCGCTTCCAGGGCATCCACGGCAAGCTCACCGACCCGATGCCCGAGGAGCGCGTCTTCGAGCCGCGCGAGCGGCCCTGGTACCGGGCGGCCCGCGGCGCGCCGACGGAGACCTGGACCTCGATCTACATCGACTTCCGCACCAACGAGCTGGTGGCCACGCGGGCCCGCAAGGTGCCCGGCGCCGACGGCAGCTTCAAGGGCGTGGTGGCCACCGACGTCTCGCTGCAGCACCTGACCAACTTCGCCCGCGCGCTGCCGCTCAGCCGCAATGGCCTGGCCTTCGTCGTCGAGCCGAATGGCAACCTGATCGCCACCTCGCGCGGCGACCACATCCGCCGCGGCCCCGACGGCAGCCACGCCCGCCTCAACGCCGCCGACAGCAGCGACCCGCTGCTCGCCGCCACCTACCGCGAGGTGCAGGCCCTGATGAAGGGCTCGGGTGCGCCCAGCCAGGCGCGCGCCCGCAAGATCACCATGCCCGACGGCACGGCGGTGCAGGTGGCCTACGCCCGCATCCGCGACAGCGCCGGGCTGGACTGGATCATCGCGGTGGCCGTGCCGCGGCACGACTTCCTGCAGCAAATCACCACCAACCTCTACCAGGCCCTGCTGCTCTCGCTGCTCGCCGCCGGCGCGGTGGTGGCGGTGGGCCTGATCAGCCTCGGCGTGGTGGCCCGCGACCTGCGCAAGCTCGCCACCGCGGCGCGCCAGGTCGGCGACGGCGACTTCGACACGCCGCTGCGCATCGACCGCCGCGACGAGATCGGCGACCTGGCCCAGAGCTTCTCGACCATGAAGCACAAGCTCTCGACCGACCGCCTGACCGGCCTGGCCAACCGCGAGGCGCTGATGCGCCGCATCGAGGACCGCATCCTGCTGCAGCGCCGCGGCGCCGACCCGCGGCCCTTCGTGCTGCTCTTCCTCGACGTCGATGGCTTCAAGGCCGTCAACGACCGCTTCGGCCACGACGCCGGCGACCGCGTGCTGCGCGAGCTCGGCCAGCGCATGCTGGCTGCACTGCGCGAGCGCGACATCGTGGCCCGCTGGGCCGGCGACGAGTTCCTGGTGATGCTGGACACGGTGGACAGCGCCGCTGACAGCCACGCCGTGAGCGCCAAGCTGCACGAGGCTTTCACGGCGCCGCTGGCCTGTTTGCCGCCGGGCTCGGAGGTGAGCCTGGGGGTTTCTATCGGGATGGCGGTTTATCCGGACGATGCGCAGGATGTGGATACGCTGGTGCAGCGGGCGGATGAGGATATGTACCGGAAGAAGAGAGCGGCGGGATGAG
>DATHWJ010000395.1:0-10864 GCA_035460745.1 Ideonella sp.
CGGTGATCGGCGCCACACCAGCCAGTTTCGCCACGTCGTGCAGGGTGACGGCGCCGCTGCCTCGGCGGCTGCGGCGGGCGGGCAGGGCTGGCTCGGTCATGCGGGGATTCTAGGCGGGTGATAGCGCTACCGTTCTGGCGAGGACTTCCTGATACCGCGATGAACCCGTTGCACGACCGAGGCGCTGTTGAGCTCCCGCAGCGCGTCCTTGCCCACCCAGCGGGCGGCGGCCGGCTCCGAGGCCGCCAGCCGCTGCGCCACGGCCAGCGCCTGGGCATGCAGCGCGGCGTTGCGCTTGCCAACGGCCCGCAGCGCCATGTTGACCGCCTTCTTGACGAAATGCCGCTCGTCAGCCGCTTCGCGCTCCACCAGCGCCAGGCCCTCGGCGAAGCGCTCGTCGCCGGCCTGCTTGTCGTGCACGCTGAGCGACCACAGCAGCGCAAAGGCGCTGCGCTTGACGAACTCCTCGCCGCGGCCGGCCCACGGCGCCAGCTTGCCCCAGGCATGCGGCGTGCGGTCGAAGAGGTGGAAGCAGGCGGTGTCGCAGATCGCCCAGTTGTCGAACTCGCCGCACCAGCGCTCCATCTGCGCCGCCGTGACCCGGGCCGGCTCGTCGGTGAAGGTGGCCAGCATGCGGGCCTCGTAGCGGCCGGTCTGCCACAGCGCGAGCGCCAGTTCGTGGTCCCGTCCCAGCCGCTTGGCGTGGGCCTGCAGCATGCCCACCGGCACGCCAAAAGCGGTGTCCGAAGGGATCGCGTAGCGCGCCATGCCCTCGCGCGCCGCCGGCGTGCCTTGGCTCTCCAGCCAGGCCAGCACCTCGCGCGTCTTGCCTTCGATCTCGCCCATGACTGTGCTCCGAGCCGCGACGCGGGATCGTAGCAACAGCGCCGTGCTCGCCTTGCCGACCGCGCCCCGACGAGCCGGTGCTGCCGCCACGCCTATCATCCCGGCACCTCATCTCAAGGAACGTCATGGTGGTCGCCTCCGGCGAGCTCGGGCGGGGCCTGCTCGAGTTTGCCGACCGGCTGCGCCAGGACGTGTTCCTGATGGTGCTGCTGGCGGCCTTGCCCGTGCTGGCCACCGTCGCCCCCAACCCCATCGCCAGCTACCCGTCGCTGGTCGATGGCCCGACCATCGCCGCGCTGGCCGGCCTGCTGCTGCTCACCAAGGGCCTGGAGCTCAGCGGCGCGCTGGACCGCCTGGGCCACCGGCTGATCGACGCGATGCCGACCGAGCGGGCCACCGCGCTGTGCCTGGTGGCCACCGCGGCGGCACTCTCCACGCTGCTGACCAACGACGTGGCGCTCTTTGTCGTCGTGCCGCTCACGCTGGGCGTGTGCCGCATCACCCGGCTGCCGGCCACGCGGCTGATCGTGTTCGAGGCGCTGGCGGTGAACGCCGGCTCGGCGCTGACGCCCATAGGCAACCCGCAGAACCTGTTTCTCTGGCAGCTCGGCAAAGTGCCGTTCGGCCAGTTCGTGCTGCACATGCTGCCGCTGGTGGCCGCGCTGATGCTGGCGCTGCTGCTGCTCACTGCGGCCGTCTTCAGCCCGCGCGCCGTGCAGGCCCATGGCGACGCAGCCCCCGCGCCGCTGGACCGGCCGCTGCTGGGCGTCTCGCTGCTGCTCTACATCCCCTTCCTGGTCGCCACCGACCTGCACCGGGCCGGCTGGGCGGTGGCGGTGGTGCTGGCGGTCTTCGCGCTGCTGCGCCCCAAGGTGCTGGTGCAGCTCGACTGGGGGCTGCTGCTGGTCTTCGTGCTGATGTTCATCGACCTGCGGCTGCTCGCCGGCCTGGAGATCGTCCAGCAGGCCATGCAGGGCCTGGGCCTGGGGCAGGCCCCGCACCTGTACCTGGCCAGCATCGCCGCCTCGCAGCTCATCAGCAACGTGCCCGCCGCGATCGCGCTGGCCGAGTACTCGCGCGACTGGCGGGTGATCGTCTACGGCGTCAACGTCGGCGGCTTCGGCTTCATGGTGGGCTCGCTGGCCAACCTGATCGCCCTGCGCATGGCGGGCGACCGCCGCGCCTGGCTCAGCTTCCATGCCTACGCCGTGCCCTTTCTCGGGCTGGCGGCGGTGCTGGGCTACGCGATGCTGTTCATCGCCTGAGAAGCTGCGTGCCGGCGCGGGCCATGGCCCGTCCATGGCCCGCGATTGGCTCCTTCGGGCGATGCCTGCGCAGCGGGCGATTCGGACACTGTGTTCCTGTCTTCACCACACCAGGAACCCACGACATGAACCGCTCGCGCCTCCTCGCCTGCAGCCTCGCGACGATCGCGCTGACCGGGGCCGCCGGCCTCGCCCAGGCCCAGGCACTCGACCAGCCCGAGGCCGCCCCGCAAGCCACCGCCTGGACCGACTGGACCAGCGAAACCGCCACCACCATGAGCGGCACGCTGACGCTGGCCAGCGGCACGGTGCGGGTCAAGTTCTCCGGCCCGGCGATCTTCTTCAGCCAGCTCGGCGAAGCCGGCAACGGCGACTACTGGCGCTCCGGCACGCCCGACGCCTACGCGGCCACCGGCCGCCCCTCCGGCACCGACATCATCGGCTTCACCGGCGGCACCGAGAAGCAGAAGTACACCATCACCTTCAGCAAGCCGGTCACCAACCCGGTGATGGCCATCCTCTCGCTCGGCGGCAACAACGCGCCGGCCCGCTACATCTTCGGCCAGACGCCCACCGTGCTGTCGACGGGCGTGGGCTACTACGGCGGCTGCGCGACCTGCCTGTCGGTCAAGAAGAAGACGCTCAGCGGCACCGAGGGCCACGGCGTGGTGCAGTTCATCGGCACCTTCAGGACCATCAGCTGGACCGAGCCCGACTATGAAAACTGGCACGGCATCACCGTGGGTGCACCCATCGTGGCGCCCTGAGCCGGCGGGCAGGCCTGCCTTCGGTCAGGCCTTGAGCTTGGGCTTGGCCAGCACCTTCAGCAGCCAGCGGTTCAGGTCGGCGATCTCCTCGGCGCAGACCGAGTGCTCCATCGCGTACTCGTGCCACTCCACCGGGTAGCCCAGCGCCGCCAGCGCATCGCGCGACCTGGCGCCGCCCGCGAGCGGCACCACCGGGTCGAAACGCCCGTGGCCCATGAAGACCGGCACGTCGCGGTTGGCCTCGCTGCGCTCGGCGGCGGTGCTGGCCGCCAGCGGCAGGTAGCCCGAAAGGCCCACCAGCCCGGCCAGCCGCTGCGGTGCGCGCAGCCCCGCCAGCAGCGTCATCGCGCAGCCTTGCGAGAAGCCCATCAGCACGGTGCGCGCCGGTGCGATGCCGCGGGCCGCTTCGCGGTCCAGCAGCGCCTGCACCTCGGCCAGCGAGGCGCGCAGGCCGGGTTCGTCTTCCTTGCGCGCCAGGTCGGTGCCGAGGATGTCGTACCAGGCCCGCATGCGGAGGCCGCCATTGATGGTGACCGGCCGCACCGGGGCATGCGGGAACACGAAGCGCACCGGGCCGACGGCGGCAAGGTCCAACTCGCGCGCGATGGGCACGAAGTCGTTGCCGTCCGCGCCCAGGCCGTGCAGCACCACGATGGTGGCGGTGGGGTCGTTGCCGGATTGCAATTCAAGGGTTTCGAGAGCCATGGCCGCGAGCATAACGCGGCGTGGCACCATGGCCGCAGGATGAAGCGCCTGACCCAAGCCCCCAACCTCGCCCTGGCCACGCTCTGGGTCGACCTGCTGCAGCAAGGCGGCATCGCGGCCACCGTCCAGCGCGCCTACAACAGCAGCATCGCCGGCGAGATCCCGCCCGACCAGGCGCTGCCCGAGGTCTGGGTGCTCGACGAGCGCGAGCACGCCCGCGCCGCCGCGCTGCTGCACGAGCTGCGCAACCCGCCGCACCAGCACTGGCTGTGCCACGGCTGCGGCGAGACCATCGACGGGCCCTTCAACCAGTGCTGGAATTGCGGTGCGCTGCGCGACGAGGGCCTCGCCGGCCGCTGACGGCAGCCCTTGAAATGGCGGCCGGGATCACCACGTAGGACTCAAGGCGACACTGCCGCCGCCCCGTTGAGGATCCCGCCATGAGCACCGCTGCCACCACCACCGTCAAGAACCGCATCGAGAACCTGATCGCGATGGCGCAGCTGCTCGAGCGCGTCGATGCCAACCCGGCGCTGGTGGGCGCGGCGCAGTACCGCAACCTGGCGCGAATGGTGCAGTCGCTGCTGGCCGAGGATCTGCCGGACGACGCGTTGCGCGCGGTGCTGCGCGCCTGCCCGGCGGCGGCGCAGCTGTACGAAAACCTGCACTACGACCGCTCGGGCCTGTCGCAATCGCCGCTGGAGAACGCGATCAACTCCGAGCTGGCGGCCGGCCAGGTCATAGACCGGGCAAAGGCAGGGGCTGCACCCGCGGTCTGAGACACTCGCCCGCACGCATGCAGCCGGCCCGCAGCGCGGGCCTGCTCCTTTTTGGGCGCCCGACCGCCGCCGAATTGGCATCAGCTTGTTGTAGCGGCACGCTTGCCGATACGCCGGCTTACCTTTCGGCCGACGGAGAGCACGCCGCCCGCCCCAGAATCCAGCCCAGCCGCGCTGGCGCCCTGAACGGGTCCGCCAGGCGCCTTTTGTCTCCAGAAGAAGCAACAAGCGAGCAAGCCCATGGGACGGACAACGCAGCGTGCGGGCGGTACGCGCCGGGGTTTCCTGAAGACGCTGGGGGGTGCGGGCATCGCGCTGCAGACGCCGCCGCTGCTGGCGCAGCAGGCGGCCGGCACGCGGGGCTACAACATCCTGTGGCTGATGTCGGACGAACACAACCCCTTTGTCGCGGGCTATGCCGGCGATGCCTTTGCGCAGACCCCCGCGCTCGACGACATCGCCCGCAGCGGCGTGGAGTTCACCGCGGCTTATTCGCCCGACCCCATTTGCGTGCCCGCCAGGCAGGCCTTCCACTCGGGCCGCATGTCCTCCAACCTGCTGCTGGCGCCCGCCAACTACGAGGCGATGGGGCCGTATTTCACCCGCAAGGGCTTCCAGACCGCGTGGTTCGGCAAGCAGCACTGGGAGGGGCTGGACAACCCCTTCATGGACCTGGGGCTGGACAGCGGCAAGGTCGCGAAGGAGCGCTTCGCCGCGGCCGGCCTGCCGCTGCCCGAGGAGTCGCGGCTGGTGGAGGACGCGATGCTGGCCTACTGGAGCACCGATCTGAACGAGGACACGGTGACCACCGAGCAGGCGCTGGCCTTCCTCGACGGCGTCAAGAAAAAGCAGCGCTTCTTCCTGGGCGTCTCGCTGACCAAGCCGCACTTTCCGTTCTGCATCCAGGAGCGCTACTACCAGCGCCATGCTTCGTCGCCCATCCCCGAGCCGGTCGTCACGCAGGCCATGCTGGACAACCTCAGCACGGCCCTCAAGGCCGACCGTAGCCTCTACGGCATAGCCCGGCTGACGACGGAGCAGACCCGCTTCTGCCGCGCCATCTACTACGGCATGGTCAGCTACGTGGACGAACAGATCGGCAAGGTCATGAAGAAGCTGAGGCAGCTCGGCCTGCGCGACAACACCATCGTGATCTACATGGCCGACCACGGCGAGATGCTGGGCCAGCACGGCATCTGGTACAAGAACGCCTTCCTGGAAGGCTCGGCCCGGGTGCCGCTGCTGATCTCGCTGCCCAGCGCCTTCGGCCCGCGGCGGCAGGCCCGCATCGACGCGCCGGCGAGCGCGATCGACCTCTACCCCACCTTGTGCGAGCTGTGCGCGCTGTCGCCGCCGGCGACGCTGGAGGGCCGCAGCCTGGTGCCGCTGCTCGACGGCCGGGAGAACGGCGGCGACCGGGAGGTCTTCTCGGAAAACAAGCGCGGCGGCATCCCGGCACGCATGATCCGCACCTCGAAGTACAAGTACTGCTACTACGAGGACGGCGTCGAGCAGCTCTACGACATGCGCGGCAGCGACCGCCACACCGAGGCCGTCAACCTGGCCGGCGACCCCGCCTATGCAGGCACCAAGAAGCGCCTCAAGGAACGGGCCCTGGACGGGTGGAACCCGGATGGGCTGAACGACTCCGGCGATTGAGGCGGCGCTGCCGCGCTTCGCGCGCAAGGACGGAAGATGCCCCGCAATGGGGACGCTGTTGCGGCGACCGGCGGGCTCAAGACCTGCTTGCCACCGACGATGACCTCCATGAAGGAGTCTCGCCGTGTGCAAACTCATCGCCGTGCTCGCCGCGGCCACCCTCGCGCTGTCGCCCTGTTTCGCCGCCGACCTGAGCGCGACCGAAGCCCGCTGGCTGAAAGGCGCGGGACCGGTGATCGCCTTTGCGAAAGAAGCGGGGCTGCCGCTGGACATCGTGGTGCAGCCCCAGCCCACGCCGGGCAACGCTCCGCTGGGCATGGCCTACGTGGGCGGCCGCTGCAAGCTGGTGCTCTCGATGCGCGGCAACCCGGAGGCGCAAGCCACGCTGGAGCGCATCGCCCCCGCGCTGCTGGACGCCACGCTGGAGCTGATGGCGGCCCATGAGCTGGGCCATTGCCGGCGCTACCTGGACGGCGCCTGGTACCGCGTGCCGGCCGGCTTCAGCCCGGCCACGCCGCCCGCCGAGCTGCCGCCCGACCTGCAGACGGCCTATGCCGAGATGAAGGCGACACGGCGCGAGGAAGGCTACGGCGACCTGGTCGGCCTGGCCTGGATACAGCAGCAGCGGCCGCAGCAGTACGCCGCGCTGCACGCCTGGCTGCTGAGCGAGCGCTCCACCGACCGGGTGCCCGGCAGCCACCACGACACGCTGGCCTGGGTGCGCCTGGCGGGCGACGGCGCCGCGCTGGCCGGCGGCACGCTGTTCAGCGGCGCCGAGGCGCTGTGGAGCGCCGGGCTGAAGCTGGGCGATTGACGCCACAGGCAGGCGTGCGATAACCCGCGGGGCGTGTCAGACGCGCCGCGTCGTCTCGCGCACCACCAGTTCCAGCGGCGGCACCTCCATGGGCCGGACCGGGCGCCCCATCAGCTCGAGCAGCGCGCTGGCGGCGTGCTGGCCGACCTCGTAGATGGGCTGGCGCACGGTGGTGAGCGGCGGCGTCACGTAGGCCGAGCCGGGCAGGTCGTCCACGCCCACCAGCGACATGTCGTCCGGCACGCGGATGCCACGCCGGTACAAGGCCATGCGGGCGCCGTAGGCGGTCTGGTCGTTGGCGGCGAAGATGGCGGTGAAGGGCGCACTGCGGTCGAGCAGGCGGTTCATCGCCATCATGCCGGCGCTCTCGTGGAAGTCGCCCTCCACCAGCAGCGAGGGGTCGGGCGCGATGCCTTGCTCGGCCAGCGCCTGCTCGTAGCCGGCGCGCCGGTGCACCGCATCCACGCGGTCCGGCGGCCCGGCGATGTGGGCGATGCGGCGGTGGCCCAGCGAGAGCAGGTGGCGGGTGGCGAGGTAGCCGGCGTGCTGCTGGTCCAGCGTGATGGAGCGCAGCTGCGGCCCCTCCAGCTGGCGGCCGGTGATGACGACCGGCTGCTGGCGCGCGAACTCGACGATCTGCTCGTCGCTCAGGTGGCCGGCGATGACGATCAGGCCGTCGATGCGGCGCGCCACCAGCAGGCGGATGCGCTCGGCGGCCTCGGCGGCGCTCCAGTGGCCGCTGACGATGATGGGCGCGTAGCCGCTGCCCACCAGGCCCTCCTCGATGCCGCGCATCGCGCGGGTGAAAAACGGGCCCTCGATGTCCTGCGTGACGATGCCCACCGTCATCGTGGTGCCCATCTTCAGGCTGCGCGCCGAGAGGTTGGGCAGGAAGGCGAGCTTCTCGATCGCGGCCTCCACCGCGCTGCGCTTCTCGGCCGCCACCCGGGCCGTGCCATTGAGGATGCGTGAGACCGTGCTGGCCGAGACGCCGGCCTCGCGGGCCACGTCGAGCAGGGTGGTGGGGCTGGCAGGCAGGGAAGAGGGCATGGGGAGCGTGGCGGCGGCTGGCGGGGAAGGATGATATCGATTTCAGTTGCCGCAGAATTATCGGGCAAAGGGGCCGGCCCGCTCTTTGCTAGAGAAGCGTTGTCCCATGCGGGTTGCAGCGCATTGACAGCGGCCAGCCCGGCCCTTGAAATGCACGGCCTTGATGTGAAAAGCTTTTCTTTATTGCAAGCCACCTTCTCCGGCATCTATATAGGTAGATCGAACCATGTTCTGTCATGAAAGTACCGTCAAACTTGAAATCGATGTCATATCGAACTGCTTTTAGAAAACCGGGGATGTCCTGCGCCATTGCGGCCCTGCGAGCACCAGATTGGCCTCTTGGCAGCCTGAAAAGGGGGCAGCCCCAGCCACTTCGGCGCACGCTCACGGCGCGCCGACGACATCGATCTGCAGGTATGGGTTGATTGAAGTTGCAAACGATTTCATTCCAGACAAGCACACCCCATGTAGCGGCCCGGCGACACCGCCGGGCCGCGGCTGCCGGCGGCGCCTGACCGCGCCGCTCTCCACCGCGCCCACCGGCGCATTCCCTGGCGCCTACCGGCGCTGTCAACCTTGGATGTTTCGATGAAGTCCGTTCCATCTTCCAGACCCGCCTTGCCACCGCGCCCGCGGGCAGGGCTGAGCAGGTGTTCGCTGGCCGTGGCGAGCCTGCTGGCCGGCTTGGCAGCCGTGCCGGCCGCCCTGGCGGCACCGCAGGCCCAGGCCAACCTCGGCCGCGGCCTGCGCGAGCTGATCGAGTTCCAGCGCGGCCGGGCCGACCTGGCGCAGCCGGCAGCGCGCGAGAGCTTCAAGCAAGCCTACGCCGGCGCCTCCAGCGTCACGCTGGACGAGGCCGGCCGCGTGCTGGTCGAGGTGCAGCTCAACGGCCAGCGCCCGCTCGCCGAAGTGCGCCAGGCGGCCGAGCGGCTCGGCGCCGCCCGCATCGTCGAGGCTGCCCGCTACCGCCAGGGCGCCATGGGCGCCTACGTGCCGGTCTCGCGTGCCGCTCAGCTGGCGCAGGTGCCGGGCGTGCGCTCGGTCGTGCTCTCGCTGCCGGCGGTCACCAACGTGGCCAGGGCGGTCTCGCAGGGCGCGGCGCTGATCAAGTCCGACCAGGCCAACGCGCTGGGCTTCACCGGCGCCGGCATCACCGTGGGGGCGCTGTCCGACAGCTACAACGTCGCCTTCCTGCCCAGGACCCGCGCCGACGCCGACGTGCGCTCCGGCGATCTGCCCGGCGCCGCCAATCCCAACGGCAACCTGGACCCGGTGGTGCTGATCCGCGAGTACTCGCAAGGCACCGACGAAGGCCGCGGCATGCTGCAGATCATCCACGACGTGGCGCCGGCCGCGAAGCTCTGCTTCACCACCGCCTACGCCACCCCCTTCGAGTTTGCGCTGGGCATCCAGGCGCTGGCCGACAAGGCCGGCCGCTGCCGTGCCGACGTGATCGTCGACGACGTGGCCTACCTGGCCGAGCCGATGTTCTCCGACGGGCTGATCGCCCAGACGGTGGACGAGGTGGCGGCGCAGGGCGTGAGCTACTTCTCCTCGGCCGGCAACAACGCGGCCTCCAAGGGCTTCGCCTCGGCTTTCCGCGGCGTGGCGGCCGAGACCGCGCGCGGCCAGGCCAACAGCGTCGACCTCTCGCTGATCCCGGCGGCCGACACGCTGGGCGGCTTCCACAACTTCAACAAGGCGGGCATGGACATCGCGCAGAGCGTGGGCCTGGACGGCGCCAGCAACCCCATCGTCTTCCAGTGGAACGACCCGTTCGACACCGGCGGCGTGACGACCGACTACGACGTCTACGTCTTCAACAGCGAAGGCACCCAGATCGTCGCCCAGTCGACCGACGACAACCTCGCGACCGGCCAGCCCCTGGAGTACGTCGCGCTGCCGGCGGGCTACTACCAGATCGTGATCGCCCGTGCCGACCACGCCACCGCCAAGCCCGCCGCCGCGCAGATGCGCTACGTGAACTTCGGCAGCGTCGCCAACGGCGAGTACTTCGACTTCGCCACGCCCACGATCTACGGCCACACCGCCGCCGCCGGCGCGCTCAGCACCGGCGCCGTGCCCTGGTACCAGCCGTACACGACCGAGCCCTTCACCTCCACCGGCCCGGTCAGCATCCACTTCGACGCCGCGGGCCAGCGCCTGGCCAGGCCGGTGGTGCGCGCCAAGCCCGACATCTCGGCGCCCGACGGCGGCAACACCACCTTCTTCGGGGGCGACACTCCGGAGGACGCCGACAACCAGCCCAACTTCTTCGGCACCAGCGCCGCGGCGCCGCACGCCGCCGGCGTGGCCGCGCTGCTGCTGCAAAAGGCCGGCGGCCCGGGCAGCCTCTCGGGCAGCGACATGCGCCAGTTGCTGCAAAAGAGCGCGCCCAAGCACGACCTGAACCCGAGCGCGGCGCGCGCGGTCGCCAAGGTGGGCAATGCCAGCGTGACCGTCACGGCCATCGGCGACGGCAGCAACCCCAGCGGCACCAGCCCCCATGCCTTCAGCGTCACCCTCGACGCGCCGGCCGGCGCGACGCTGCAGAACCTGACGTTGGACATCGGCGGCGCCAATGCCAAGCGCGTGCTGCTGGGCGTGCCGACGCCGGGGCTGCAGTTCGACCCGCGCGGCGACGTCGGCTTCCCGTTCGTCGTGGGCCCGCTGAAGAACCTGGCCTACAGCGACATCAGCAGCTCGCCGCTGAACGGCGCGGCGCCGTTCAGCCAGCAGTTGACGATCAGCTTCGCGCCGGGTGCCTTCGGCAGCAGCAGCCAGATGTCGTTCGGCGTCGACCGCGACGAGGTGGCCACCAGCGCGGGCGGCGGCTCCATGGACCTGCTGGCCGGCGGCACCATCAGCGGCAGCGTCGTCGATGCCAGCGGCAAGGCCCACGCCTTCAGCGCGCCCTTCAAGACCGGCAGCGTCGGCAAGGGCTTCACCGGCCTCGACGGCTACGGCCTGATCGACGCG
>DATHWJ010000396.1:0-3477 GCA_035460745.1 Ideonella sp.
GTGCACGCCCGAGTCGATCAGCGCGAGGTAGTCGGTGTAGCTGCGATAGGCCTCTTCCTCGAAGTAGCCGACGATGCGGTGCGCAACCGCCGGCGCCAGCAGGTAGATCAGGAAGTAGGCGTTGTAGAAGAATCCCTGCACTAGGATGATGAGCGTGCGCTCCAGCATGGTGGGCTTGGCGATCTCGATGAACGTCATCAGGTGCATGCGCTCGTTCTCGGCCTCGTCCATCAGCGTCCTGATCCAGCCGTGGTCGTCCTGCATGCGGCGCAGGCAGCGCAGGTGGGTCAGCGTCCCGCCGACCATGCCCGGCACGGCGGCCACGGTCTCCAGCACGATGGCGCGGTGGCCGTAGCGCTTGGCGAAGAACAGGTCGGCGAAGAAACGCAGGAAGCGCACGAAGGCCAGGGCGAAGCGGTCGCCGGCGTTGCGTGGCTCGAAGTGGGGATTGCTCATGGTGGGCCTTTGGCCGTTGCACAGCCCCCACTTCTACGCCTGATCGGGCGGTTTGTATGTCAGCCGAGGTCGCCGACGATGCCGGCGATCGAGCCGCCCACGCTTTCCAGCCGCTTGCGCGCCTCGTCGGCGCCCAGCGAGAGCTTGGACATGACGATGGCGGTCTTCACGTGGCCGCCCGATGCATCCAGCAGGCGCATCGCTTCTTCGCGCTCCACGCCCAGCGTGTCCATCAGGATGCGCTCGCCCCGGTCCTGCAGCTTCTGGCAGGTGACTTGCAGGTCCACCATCAGGTTGCCGTAGACCTTGCCGGTCTTGACCATCGCGGCCGTGCTGATGGTGTTCAGCACGATCTTGGTGGCGGTGCCGGCCTTCATGCGGGTCGAGCCGGTGATCACCTCCGGGCCCACCAGCGGCGCGATCACCACGTCGTGCGACTTCATCAACTGCTCGGACGGGTAGGTGCAGAGCAGGAAGCCGGTGCGCGCGCCGCGTTCGCGTGCGCGTGCCAGCGCGCCGTGCACATAGGGCGTGGTGCCCGACGTCGCGATGCCCAGCACGAAATCGTTGGGGCCTATGCCGCGCTCGTCCATCGCCGCCGCGCCGTCGTCCGGGTGGTCTTCCGCCCCTTCCTGCGAGCGCACCAGCGCCTCGTAGCCGCCGGCGATCACGCCTTGAACCAGGTCAGGGTCCGTGCGGTACGTTGGCGGCATCTCGGAGGCATCGAGCACGCCGAGCCGGCCGGAAGTGCCGGCCCCGACATAGATCAGGCGGCCGCCTCGCTGCAGGCACGCCACCACCAGGTCGATGGCGCGCGCGATCTGCTCGCGCTCCTCGCCCACGGCAGCGGCGATCATGCGGTCTTCCGCGTTGATGAGATCGACGATGCCGAGCGTGGACAGCTGGTCGATGCGGGTGCTGCGCGGGTTGCGCTGCTCCGTCAACCGCGGGTCCAGGGGTTCAACGCTGGGCTTGGGCTTGCGCACGGATGGGCGGGGGGGTTGAGTCGGGAGTTCCAGTTTCATGGGCACACATCCCCATGTTAGGCCTATACGCAATCCTGGCGCGACAGCGCGGCCATTGCTGTAGGACCGGCCTTACTTCCCGTGTGGTATTTGCGCCTATTTCCGGCCGGCGACCAGGCTTGTGAAGAGCCGGTGCTCGCATTCCGGGTCGCTGCACTTGTCGCAAGTCCAGACCCAGGCCGAGGCCCCGGCGGGTGCCTGGCGGTCACCGGCGGCGGCAATGGCCGCCAGCGCGTTTTGCAGCCTCTCGCCGCCTTGTCCGTAGACCGTGCGATACGGAATGTTGGCGCGCGCCAGGGCTTCACGCACCAGCGCATCGACCGGCTCGCGCACGTGCGGCCCGTCGCGCTGCAGGCCATCGGCCACCCAGGGCAGGTCGAGGCCGGTCAAGAGCGTGATGTCGTAGCCGCGCTGGCGCTCCAGCGCGAACTGGTAGAGCGTGCCGTCCTCGAACAGCATGGCGCTGTAGATCGCCACCATCAGCGCCGTGGTGTCTGCGATGACGACGTCGTGCGTGGCGGCGGCTTCATCGACCCGCCGCTCCTGTTCCTGCGCGATCGGCAGCTGTTCTTCCGGTCGCGGCGTGCGGCCCTCGCGCTGGCACCATTCGCGCAGCACCTCCGAGACCACGGCTGCGTTGCGGCCTTGCTCGCGCAATTGCGTGGCGAGTTCGTGCGAGAGCTGGGTCTTGCCGGTGCTTTCGGCCCCGAGCAAAGCGATCTTCATGACGGCTGTACCCGGCGCGACCATTCGCGCCAGCCGACCACGCTGAGGGCGATGAACACCGTGTACAAGGCCACGGTGAGCCACAGCCCCTTGTACGCGAACAGGCCCACGCTCACCACGTTGACGACGATCCATACCGCCCAGTTCTCGATGAACTTGCGGCCCAGCAGGAACTGCCCGACCAGGCTCACGGCGGTGGGGAAGGCATCCCACCACGGCACGTCGGTGTCGGTGTAGGTCTTGAGGAAGAGGCCGGTGGCCGGCCAGAGCAGCACGCAAGCGCCCAC
The DNA here is from genome assembly GCA_035460745.1 of Ideonella sp. Classification (GTDB taxonomy): domain Bacteria; phylum Pseudomonadota; class Gammaproteobacteria; order Burkholderiales; family Burkholderiaceae_C; genus Ideonella. Next base: position 2,495 of record DATHWJ010000396.1, read on the forward strand.
CGTCCAGGCCAGGCCACGGCGGGTCAGTCGTGCGACATGCAGCGACGAGCCGTCGGCCCGCACGCCGCGCAGCCACTGGAACCAGCCCCAGAACGCGACCGCCGCGAAGAAGATCTGCAGGCTGGCGTCGCCGTACAACTTGCTGCGCCAGAAGAGGGCGAAGTACATCAGCGAGCTGACGACGGCCAGCGGCCAGCCCCAGTGAATTTCGCGGATGTTGCAGCCGACCATGGCCAGCGCGATGATGACGGCCGCGATCTCGAGCCAGGTGGTCGGCGAGCCCCAGAGGGTGAACGCCTCGGCGAAGAGAAGCTCAGTCACTTGGAAACATTGACCAGGATTTCATTGGGCTTGACCATGCCCAACTCCATCCTGGCTTTTTCCTCGACCATCTCCAGGCCTTCCTTGAGGTCGCGGACCTCGGAGGCCAATTGCTCGTTGGCCTGCTGGGCCTGGCCGTTGGCGGTTTTCTGCGCTTCCAATTTCTGCTGCATGGCAGAAACGTTGCCGACACTGCCCCGGCCAAACCACAGCTGCGCGTGAACGATGAGCAGCAGGGCGATCAGGATGGCGGGGACGAGCCGGTTGCGCACTTTCCTCGCTTAACGCAGGTTGTAGAAGGCCGCGCGGCCCGGGTAGCTCGCGACGTCGCCGAGGTCTTCCTCGATGCGCAGCAGCTGGTTGTACTTGGCCATGCGGTCGCTGCGGGAGAGCGAGCCGGTTTTGATCTGGCCGGCGTTGGTGCCCACCGCGATGTCGGCGATCGTGCTGTCTTCGGTCTCACCCGAGCGGTGGCTGATCACGGACGTCCAGCCCGCGCGCTTGGCCATCTCGATGGCGGCGAAGGTTTCGGTCAGCGTGCCGATCTGGTTGATCTTGATCAGGATCGAGTTGGCAACGCGCTTCTCGATGCCTTCCTTCAGGATCTTGGTGTTGGTGACGAACAGGTCGTCGCCCACCAGCTGCACGCTCTTGCCCAGGCG
>DATHWJ010000397.1:0-5532 GCA_035460745.1 Ideonella sp.
GCGAAGGCCGTGGCCACCACCTTGGCGCCGCGGTCGTGGCCGTCCTGGCCCAGCTTGGCGATCATCACCCGCGGGCGGCGGCCGGCCTCTTCGGCGAAGGCCGCGATCTCGTGCTGCAGCTTCTCCCAGCCCTCTGCGGAGTCGTAGGCGGCCGCGTAGACGCCGGTCACCTTCTGGATGTCGGCCCGGTGCCGGCCCCAGACCTTCTCCAGCGCGTCGCTGATCTCGCCCACCGTCGCCCGCACGCGCACCGCGGCGATGCTGAGCGCGAGCAGATTGCCCTGGCCGCTCTGCGCGGCGTCGGTCAGCGCTGCCAGCGCGGCCTCGACCGTTGCGGTGTCGCGTGTCGCCTTGATCTGCTGCAGCCGTGCGATCTGGCCGTCGCGCACCTTGACGTTGTCGACCTCGCGCGTCTCGATCGGGTCTTCCTTCTTCAGCCGGTACTTGTTGACGCCGACGATCACGTCCTTGCCGGAGTCGATGCGGGCCTGCTTCTCGGCCGCGCTGGCCTCGATCTTGAGCTTGGCCCAGCCCGAGTCCACCGCTTTGGTCATGCCGCCCATGGCCTGCACTTCCTCGATGAGGGTCCAGGCCTTGTCGGCCATCTCGTGCGTGAGCGACTCCATCAGGTAGCTGCCCGCCCAGGGGTCCACCACGCTGGTGATGTGGGTCTCCTCCTGGATGATCAGCTGGGTGTTGCGCGCGATGCGCGAGCTGGTCTCGGTGGGCAGCGCGATGGCCTCGTCGAAGGAGTTGGTGTGCAGGCTCTGCGTGCCGCCGAAGACCGCGGCCATCGCCTCGATGGTGGTGCGCACGACGTTGTTGTAGGGGTCCTGCTCGGTCAGCGACCAGCCCGAGGTCTGGCAATGCGTGCGCAGCATCAGGCTCTTGGCGCTCTTGGCGTTGAAGCCCTTCATGATGCGGCACCACAGCAGCCGGGCCGCACGCATCTTGGCGATCTCGAGATAGAAGTTCATCCCGATCGCCCAGAAGAAGCTCAGCCGGCCGGCGAAGGCATCGACATCCAGCCCCTTGGTGATCGCGGTCTTGACGTACTCCATGCCGTCGGCCAGCGTGAAGGCCAGCTCCAGCGCCTGATTGGCGCCGGCCTCCTGCATGTGGTAGCCCGAGATGCTGATCGAGTTGAACTTGGGCATCTGCTGCGCGGTGTACTCGATGATGTCCGCGATGATGCGCATCGAGGGCTCGGGCGGGAAGATGTAGGTGTTGCGGACCATGAACTCCTTGAGGATGTCGTTCTGTATGGTCCCCGAGAGCTGCGCCTGTGGCACGCCCTGCTCCTCGGCCGCCACCACGTAGCCGGCCAGCACCGGCAGCACCGCGCCGTTCATCGTCATGGACACGCTCACCTTGTCCAGCGGGATGCCGTCGAACAGGATCTTCATGTCCTCCACCGAGTCGATCGCGACCCCGGCCTTGCCGACGTCGCCGGTCACGCGCGGGTGGTCGCTGTCGTAGCCGCGGTGGGTGGCGAGGTCGAAGGCGACCGAGACGCCCTGCGCGCCGGCGGCCAGCGCCTGGCGGTAGAAGGCGTTGGACTCCTCGGCGGTGGAGAAGCCGGCGTACTGGCGGATGGTCCACGGCCGAACCGCATACATCGTGGCCTGCGGGCCGCGGATGAAGGGCTCGAAACCGGGCAGCGTGTCGGCGTGCGGCAGCGCTGCCGTGTCGGCCGCGGTGTAGAGCGGCTTGACGACGATGCCGTCAGGCGTGTGCCACTCCAGCGCGCCGACGTCGCCGCCCGGGGCGGACTTGGCCGCCGCCTTGGCCCACTGCTCGAGCGAGGCCGTCTTGAATGCTGGGAGCTCGGCTGCCGGGCTCGGGGGGACGCTGGACATGGGGTCTCCTGGGGGCGAACGCAGCGTGCGGATCCAGTTGCCCGCACCGGGTTTGCCTCATGGCGGCTGATGATACATGATGCATAATTATAAATTCAAGTCTGACCAAGCCCTGACTGGCGCCTTGGCCCGCCCCGCACCGCCCTCGCCGAAGCAACACCGTGCCCGCCGACACCGACACCCTGATGCTCGCCCCCCGCGCCCTCTACCAGCAGGTCGCCGAGAAGCTGCGCGAGCAGATCTTCAACCGCGAGCTGGAGCCCGGCAGCTGGATCGACGAGCAAAAGCTCGCGGCCGAATACGGCATCAGCCGCACGCCGCTGCGCGAGGCGCTGAAGGTGCTGGCCGTCGAGGGCCTGGTGACGATGAAAGTGCGCCGCGGCGCCTACGTCACCGAGATGTCGGCCGACGACGTGACCCAGGTCTACCGCCTGCTCGGCCTGCTGGAGGCCGACGCCGCCAGCGAGGTGGCCGAGCGCGCCAGTGCGGCGCAGATCGCCGAGCTGCGTGCGCTGCACGACAAGCTGGAGAAGCAGGTGCGCCAGCGCGACGCTTTCTTCATCGCCAACGAGCAGTTCCACCTGCGGCTGCTGACCATCGCCGGCAACCGCTGGCGCGCCCAGATCGTCGGCGACCTGCGCAAGGTGATGAAGCTGAACCGCCACCACTCGCTGTTCAAGCAGGGGCGGGTGGCGGACTCGCTGGCCGAGCACCGCGCTGTGATGGTGGCGCTGGAGCAGCGCGACGCCGAGGCGGCGGCGCGGCTGATGCGGGCGCACTTCATGAATGGGTTGGCGGCGGCGACGCACTGACTGCACGGCGCATCGACGGCGCCGCGGGCCAGGAACCATCAATCCACGTGCAATCCCGCTGCCTCGCCCGTCGCAAGCGCCTTCACCTGCCCGATCACTGCCGCACCGGCAAAGCCCTGCTGGGCAAACACCGCCATCACCGCATCCACCGCCTCCGGCGCGCAGGCCACCAGCAAGCCGCCGCTGGTCTGCGGGTCGCTCAGCAGCGCGCGGTCCGTGTCGCTGATGCCGGCACCGAGCCGCACCTCGGCCCCATAAGCCGCCCAGTTGCGCCCGCTGGCGCCGGTGATCAAACCTTGTGAGGCGAGCTCGCGCACGCCGGCCAGCAAGGGCACCTGGGCCCAGGCGATGTCCAGCCGGCAGCCGGCGCCGCGCGCCAGCTCCAGCGCATGCCCGGCCAGCCCGAAGCCGGTCACGTCGGTCAGCGCATGCACGCCCTCGATGGCAGCCAGCGCCGGCCCCGGCGTGTTGAGCCGGGTCGTCGTCGCGATCATCAGGTCGTAGCCGGCGGCGTCGAGCTTGTCTTTCTTCAACGCCGCCGACATCACGCCCACGCCCAGCGGCTTGCCGAGCACCAGCACGTCGCCGGGCCGGGCGTCGGCATTGCGCTTGACGCGCCGGGGGTGCACCAGCCCCATCACCACCAGGCCGTAGATGGGCTCGACCGAGTCGATGGTGTGGCCGCCGGCGATGGGGATGCCGGCTGCCGCGCAGACCGCCTCGCCGCCGGCCAGGATGCGGCCTATGACCTCGGTGCTGAGCACGCTGATCGGCATGCCGACGAGGGCCAGCGCCATGATGGGCGTGCCGCCCATCGCGTAGACGTCGGAGATGGCATTGGTGGCCGCGATGCGTCCGAAGTCGAACGGGTCGTCGACGATGGGCATGAAGAAGTCGGTCGTCGCGACCAGCGCCTGCTCGTCGTTGAGGCGGTAGACGGCCGCGTCGTCGGAAGTCGAGATGCCGACCAGCAGTTCGGGCGGCATCGGCATGCGCGCCGTGCCCTTGAGGATCTCGCTCAGCACGCCCGGCGCGATCTTGCAGCCGCAGCCACCGCCGTGGGAGAGCGAGGTCAAACGAACCGGAGCGGGCGAGGCAGTGGGCGTGTTCACTGGTGTACCTTCGTGCTGCGCACTGCGGTATGAGCCCTTGGGGCGGCCCGGCGGGCTCATGGTGCGGTGTCGGGAGAGTGTGGACCGGCCGCCAGCATAGCGCCTGCCGCTGCCCGCGCACCATGGGGCGGCGACGGAGGCCCTGCCGCACGCCGGCCTACCAGCTCAAGGGGTCGATGCGGTAGTAGTCGCTGAAGGCCTGGTACAGCGCCGGGTGCTCCCAGGCGAGCCGCTCGGGCTGCTCGAAAAACACCTCCGAGACCACCGCGAAGAACTCGGCCGGGTTGGTCGCGCCGTAAGCGCTGATCAGCGAGGTCTCGCCGCGTGCGGCCTGCTGCTGCAGCCGGGCGAACTCGGCCCCGAGCACCTGCGACCAGCGGCGGTACTCGGCGCGCCGCGCCAGCACCGGCGCGCCGTTGGCGTGTCCGGTCTCCTGGTCGAGCTGGTGGGCGAACTCGTGGATCACCACGTTGCGGCCGTCGTCGGCCACCGCCGCGCCTTCGAGCGCGTCGTGCCACGACAGGATCACCTGGCCCTGCGTCCACGACTCGCCGGACAGCGCCTGCCGCTCGTCGCGCAGCACGCCACCGCCCATGGGCTGCACGCGGTCGACCACGAAGGCGCCGGGGTAGACCAGGATCTGGCGCAGGTTGGGGTAGTAGTCGTGCTCGCCGCGCGGGCGGTTGAGCAGCAGCAGGCAGGCCTGCGCGGCGATGGTGACGCGCACTTCGTCGGTCACCACCTGGCCCTGGCAGCCGATGAAGGGCTTCTCGGCCAGGAAGACCTGGATGTGCTGCTTGAGCTGCAGCTGGAGGTCGGCCGGCAGCCGGCGGAAGTACGGCACCCGGCGCTTCAGGATCTCGCGCCAGGCCGACGGAAAAGGCTGGCTGCGCAGGCGCTCGCGGCGCCAGGCCAGCCAGCGCGGCCGGCCCAGCAGCCAGGCCACCCACAGCAGGGCCGCGGCGGCAACGATCAGCAGGGGCAAGGCGGCGTTCATGGCGTGGTGGCTTGGTGGTTGGGAGGCTCTATCCGAGAAGCTGAGGGTGCAGGCAAGCGATTCAACCCGAGATCGGCCCCAAGATCAGCCCCCGCCGCCGCAACACTGCGTTACCAGAAACGCGAGGCGTCCGACACCTTGGCCAGCGCCTTGCCGCAGACCTTCACCGTCATCGGCAGGCGCGCCTGCAGCCAGCCCACCGCGAACCAGGCCTCGGCATGGCCCTGCTGCGCCGCGTCGCGGTACATCGCCAGCGCCACCCAGGCGTCGTTGTGCTCGCCCAGCGCGTCCTGGGCTGGGCGCAACTGGGCCAGGTAGTGCTTGACGGCCCTGGCCTCGAACAGGCCGCCCACCACCTCGGCCAGGTAGCGCAGACGCTTCAGGCGCTTGCGCACGCGGTGCTGGGCCGCCTCTTCCAGGGCGTCGAAACGCGCGCCGTCGCGCGCCACCTGGCGGTGCAGCCGGGCCAGCTTGGCGCTGACGGCCTTCCTGGGCTTGGGCGAGGCGCCCTCGGCCGCCCCATCGTCTTCACCGGCCGCCAGCGTAAAGCCCAGCAGGTCCAGCAGCACACCCTGGAAGGCCGCCGAGCGCACCGTCGCTACCGGGTCGGCCGGCACCTTGGCGGGTGGCGGCAGCACGATGACCGGCGCGCCGGCCGCGTTCAGCTGCGCCGCCACCGCACCGGTCACCGTCTCGCGGTCGCGCACCTCGCCCAGCTCGGCGAAGGCCGCCGCCAGCGGCGCCTCCCAGCC
>DATHWJ010000398.1:0-28688 GCA_035460745.1 Ideonella sp.
GCGGCGGGCGCCGCACGGCGGGGCGGGCGCCAGCGCCGCGGCCAGGTCGCCGCGGGCCAGCGCGGCCGCCAGCGCCGCCACCTGAGGCTGCCGGCGTGAACCCATCCCGCCCCTTCATCGAGCGTCCGGTCGCGACCTCGCTGCTGATGCTGGCGATCCTGCTGGCGGGGCTGCTGGCCTACCGGCTGCTGCCGCTCTCGGCGCTGCCCGAGGTCGACTACCCGACCATCGAGGTCACCACGCTGTACCCCGGCGCCAGCCCGGACGTGATCTCCACCACCGTCACCGCGCCGCTGGAGCGCCAGTTCGGCCAGATGCCTGGCCTGAGCCAGATGAGCTCGACCAGTTCGGGCGGGGCCTCGGTGATCACGCTGCGCTTCTCGCTCGGGCTGGCGCTCGACATCGCCGAGCAGGAGGTGCAGGCCGCCATCAACGCCGGCAGCAACCTGCTGCCCAGCGACCTGCCGATGCCGCCCATCTACAGCAAGGTCAACCCGGCCGACGCGCCGGTGCTGACGATCGCGGTGACCTCGCCCTCGCTGCCGGTGATCAAGGTGCACGACCTGGCCGAGAACCGCCTGGCGCCCAAGCTCTCGCAGGTCGATGGCGTCGGCCTCGTCAGCATCGCCGGCGGCCAACGCCCGGCCGTGCGCATCCAGGCCAACCCGGCCGCGCTGGCCTCGCTGGGCCTCTCGCTGGACGACCTGCGCAGCGCCATCGCCGCGGCCAACGTCAACCAGGCCAAGGGCAGCTTCGACGGGGCGCAGCGCGCCTCCACCATCGACGCCAACGACCAGCTGCGCTCCGCCGCCGAATACCAGAACCTGATCGTCGCGTGGAAGAACGGCAACCCGCTGCGGCTCAGCGACGTGGCGCAGGTCGTCGACGACGCTGAAAATCTCCGCCTCGCCGCCTGGGCCGACAACGTCCCCGGCGTGATCCTCAACGTGCAGCGCCAGCCCGGCGCCAACGTGATCCAGACCGTCGACCGCGTCAAGGCGCTGCTGCCCCGGCTGCAGGCCGCGCTGCCGGCGTCCATCGACGTGCAGATCATCGCCGACCGCACCACCACCATCCGCGCGTCGGTGGACGACACCGAGCTGGAGCTGCTGTTCTCGATCGCGCTGGTGGTGATGGTGATCTTCCTGTTCCTGCGCAGCGCCAGCGCCACCGTGATCCCCAGCGTCGCGGTGCCGCTGTCGCTGGTCGGCACCTTCGGGGTGATGTACCTGGCCGGCTTCTCGGTCAACAACCTGACATTGATGGCGCTCACGATCTCGACCGGCTTCGTGGTCGATGACGCGATCGTAATGATCGAGAACATCGCCCGCTACGTCGAAGAGGGCGAGACGCCGATGCAGGCGGCGCTGAAGGGCTCCAGGCAGATCGGCTTCACCATCATCTCGCTCACCGTCTCGCTGATCGCGGTGCTGATCCCGCTGCTCTTCATGGGCGACGTGGTGGGCCGGCTGTTCCACGAGTTCGCGATCACGCTGGCGGTGGCGATCCTGATCTCGGCGTTCGTCTCGCTGACGCTGACGCCGATGATGAGCGCGCGCCTGCTGGTGCCCGAGCGCGAGCGCCGCCACAGCCGCCTGGGCGAGGCGAGCGGCCGCGCCTTCGACCGCCTGATCGCGCAATACGGCCGCGCGCTCGAGTGGGTGCTGGACCGGCCGCGCGCCACGCTGGGCGTCTTTGCGCTGACGGTGGCGCTGACCGGCGCGCTCTACTTCGTCGTGCCCAAGGGCTTCTTCCCGCTGCAGGACACCGGCCTGGTGCAGGTCATCACCGAGGCCACGCAGACCACCTCGTTCGGCTCGATGTCCGAGCGCCAGCAGGCCCTGGCCGAGATCTTCCTGAAGGACCCGGACGTGGACCACCTCGCCTCCTTCATCGGCGTGGACGGCGACAACCCCACGCTCAACACCGGCCGCATGCAGATCGCGCTCAAGCCCTTCGCGCAGCGCGAGGCCTCGGCCGCGGAGATCATCCACCGCCTGGGCGACGCCGGCTCGCGCGTGCCGGGCATCACCGCCTACATGCAGCCGGTGCAGGACCTGACCATCGAGGACCGCGTCTCGAAGACGCAGTACCAATTCCTGCTCAGCTCGCCGGACTCGGCCGACCTGGCCTCGTCGACCGCGCAGCTGATCGCGCGCCTGAAGACCCTGCCGCAGATCACCGACGTGGCCAGCGACCTGCAGGACCAGGGCCTGCAAGCCTATGTGCAGATCGACCGCGAAGCCGCCGGCCGGCTGGGCGTGACGGTGGCCGCGATAGACACCGCGCTCTACAACGCCTTCGGCCAGCGGCTGATCTCCACCATCTACACCCAGTCCAGCCAGTACCGGGTGGTGCTGGGCACCGCGGCGCAGTTCAGCCTCGGCCCGCGCGCGATCGAGACCCTCTACGTGCCCGGCAGCACGGTGGCGGCCGATGGCAGCAGCAGCACGGTGCAGGTGCCGCTGGCCTCGGTGGCGCAGATCGTCGAGCGGCCGGCCGCGCTGGCGATCAACCACGTGGCGCAGTTCCCGGCCGCCACAGTCTCGTTCAACCTCGCGCCCGGTGCCGCGCTGGGCGACGCCGTCGATGCCATCAAGGCCGAGGAGGCCAGTCTCGATCTGCCGGCCAGCGTCGAGACCAGCTTCCAGGGCGCGGCCGAGGCCTTCCGCGCCTCGCTCTCCAGCACGCTGCTGCTGATACTCGCCGCGGTGGTGACCATGTACATCGTGCTGGGCGTGCTGTACGAGAGCTACATCCACCCGCTCACCATCCTGTCCACGCTGCCGTCGGCCGGCCTGGGCGCGCTGCTGGCGCTGTGGGTGGCGGGGCAGGAGCTGGGCATCGTCGCCATCATCGGCATCGTGCTGCTGATCGGCATCGTCAAGAAGAACGCGATCATGATGATCGACTTCGCGCTCGATGCCGAGCGGGTGCAGCAGCTCGCCCCGCGCGCCGCGATCCACCAGGCCTGCCTGCTGCGCTTCCGCCCCATCCTGATGACCACCTTCGCGGCCCTGCTCAGCGCGCTGCCGCTGATGCTGGGCACCGGCGTGGGCCATGAGCTGCGCCACCCGCTGGGCGTCACGATGGTGGGCGGCCTGATCGTCAGCCAGCTGCTGACGCTGTTCACCACGCCGGTGATCTACCTCGGCTTCGCGCGGCAGGCGCAGCGGCTGCAGGCATGGCGGCAGCGCCGGGCGGTGAACACCGGTGCCGTACCCGGCGACCGGGGTGCCCCATGAACATCTCCGCGCCCTTCATCGCCCGGCCGGTCGCCACCACGCTGATCACGCTGGGCGTGGCGCTGGCCGGCATGCTGGGCTTTGCGCTGCTGCCGATCGCGCCGCTGCCGCAGGTCGACTTCCCGACCATCTCGGTCAGCGCCTCGCTGCCCGGCGCCAGCCCCGACACCATGGCCGCCACCGTCGCCACGCCGCTGGAGCGCGCGCTGGGCAGCATCGCCGGGGTCAGCGAGATCACCTCGCGCTCGTCGCTGGGCTCGACCAGCATCACGCTGCAGTTCGACCTGAGCCGCGACATCAACGGCGCCGCGCGCGACGTGCAGGCCGCCATCAACGCCGCCCGTGCGCTGCTGCCCAGCGGCCTGCCGAGCAACCCGACCTACCGCAAGGTCAACCCGGCCGACGCGCCGGTGATGATCCTCTCGCTGACCTCGGCCACGCTGACGCGGGGCCAGATGTACGACGCGGCCTCCACCGTGCTGGCGCAGCGGCTCTCGCAGGTCGAGGGCGTCGGCCAGGTCAACGTCGGCGGCGGTGCGCTGCCGGCGGTGCGCGTCGAGCTCGACCCCGACAAGCTGGCCGCCAACGGCATCGCGCTGGACAGCGTGCGCAGCGCCCTCACCGCCACCAACGCCAACCGGCCCAAGGGCGCGGTGGAAGACGGCAGCCGCGCCTGGCAGATAGGTGCCAACGACCAGGCCCGCACCGCGGCCGACTTCGCGCCGGTGGTGCTGAGCTGGCGCGGCGGCGCGGCGCTGCGGCTGCGCGACGTGGCCGAGGTGGTCGACTCGGTGCAGGACGTGCGCAACTACGGCGCCGCCAATGGCAAGCCCGCGATCCTGCTGTTCGTGCTGAAGGAGCCCGGCGCCAACATCATCGAGACCGTGGAGCGAGTGCGCGGGCTGCTGCCGCGGCTGCAGGCTTCGATCCCGCCGGCCATCACGCTGGCGGTCATCAGCGACCGCACGCCCACCATCCGCGCTTCGCTGCGCGAGGTCGAGCGGGCGATGGCGATCGCCGTCGGGCTGGTGATCCTGGTGGTGCTGCTGTTCCTGCGCAACTGGCGCGCCACGCTGCTGCCGGCCGTCGCGGTGCCGGTCTCGCTGGCCGGCACCTTCGGCGTGATGTACCTGTGCGGCTACAGCCTGGACAACCTCTCGGCCATGGCGCTGACGGTGGCCACCGGCTTCGTGGTCGACGATGCGATCGTGGTGCTGGAGAACATCACCCGCTACATCGAGCAGGGCTACTCCCCGCGCGAGGCGGCGCTCAAGGGCGCGCGCGAGATCGGCTTCACGGTGGTCTCGATCAGCTTCTCGCTGGTGGCCGTGTTCATCCCCATCCTGCTGATGGGCGGCGTGGTCGGACGGCTGTTCCGCGAGTTCGCGGTGGTCTTGTCGGCGGCCATCATGGTCTCGATGCTGGTCTCGCTGACGGCCACGCCGATGATGGCCGCGATGCTGCTGGCGCCCCGCAGCGAGCGCCGCGCACCGCGCCGCCTGGCCGGCCTGGCGCGCGCCGCGGCCGCGCTGCAGCGGGCCGTCGTGCGCGGCTACCGGCGCTCGCTGCTGTGGACGCTGCGCCACCAGCCCGTCGCGCTGCTGGCGCTGCTGGCGGTGGTGGCGCTCAACCTGCACCTCTACGCCACCATCCCCAAGACCTTCTTCCCGCAGCAGGACACCGGCGCGCTGTTCGGCGGCGTGCAGGCCGACCAGGGCAGCTCGTTCCAGATCATGCAGCAGCGGGTCGACAAGTTCATGGCCATCGTGATGGCCGACCCGGCGGTCGAGAACGTCAACGGCTTCACCGGCGGCGGCCAGCGCAACTCGGCCAACTTCTTCATCACGCTGAAGCCGCTGGCCGAGCGCAGGATCTCGGCCGACGGCGTGGTGGCCCGGCTGCGCGACAAGCTCGCGCACGAGCCCGGCGCCAACCTCTTCTTCTCGCCGGTGCAGGACATCCGCATCGGCGGCCGGCAGTCCAACGCGCAGTACCAGTACACGCTGCAGGCCGACGAGCTGGCCGACCTGCGCCAGTGGGAGCCGCGGGTGCGCAACGCGCTCTCGCAGCTGCCCGAGCTGGTCGACGTCAACACCGACCAGCAGGACAAGGGCCTGCAGACCTCGCTGGTGATAGACCGCGACGCCGCCGCCCGGCTGGGCATCACGGTGAGCAACCTGGACACCACGCTGAACGACGCCTTCGGCCAGCGCCAGGTCGGCGTGATCTACAACCCGCTGAACCAGTACCGCGTGATCATGGAGCTGGCGCCGCCCTACCTGCAGGGCCCCGAGACGCTCAAGCGCCTCTACCTCACCAGCAGCGCGGGCGAGCAGGTGCCGCTCTCGGCCTTCGCGCGGGTGGAGACCACCAGCACGCCGCTCTCGGTCAACCACCAGGGCGGCACGCCGGCCTCGACCATCAGCTTCAACCTGCCGCCCGGCGTTGCGCTCTCGCAGGCCACGGCCGCGATCGACAGCGCGATGGCCGAGCTGGGCGTGCCGGTCTCGGTGCGCGGCAGCTTCCAGGGCACGGCCAACGCGTTCCAGCAGTCGCTCTCGTCGCAGCCGCTGCTGATAGGCGCGGCCATCGTCGCGATCTACCTGGTGCTGGGCATGCTGTACGAGAGCCTGGTGCACCCCATCACCATCCTGTCCACCCTGCCCTCGGCGGGCGTCGGCGCGCTGCTGGCGCTGATGCTGTTCAACACCGAGTTTTCGCTGATCGCGCTGATCGGCGTGATCCTGCTGATCGGCATCGTCAAGAAAAACGCCATCATGATGATCGACTTCGCCATCGCCCGGCAGCGCGCCGGCGCCATCGGCCCGGGCGCCGCGATCTACCGCGCCGCGGGCCTGCGGCTGCGGCCCATCCTGATGACGACCCTGGCCGCCATCTTCGGCGCGGTGCCGCTGGCGCTGGGCAGCGGCGACGGTGCCGAGCTGCGCCAGCCGCTGGGCATCGCCATCGTCGGCGGGCTGATCCTGAGCCAGCTGCTGACGCTCTACACCACGCCCGTGGTCTATGTGCTGATGGACAAGCTGCGCGGGCGGCGCGCCCGGCGCAAGGCCTTCAACCGGATGGTCCCCGCATGAAAGCGCTCGCAACACTGCCGCTGTGCGCCAGCCTGCTGCTGGCCGCCTGCGCGGTCACGCGCGTCGAGCCGCCCGCGCCCTACACCGCAGCGGCCGCGTACAAGGAGGGCGGCCTGTGGCAACACGCGGCGGCGAGCCCGGCCACCGCCGTGCCCGACGACTGGTGGACCCTGTTCGGCGACCCGGTGCTGGACGACCTGCAGCGCCGCCTGCTGACAGGCAACGAGAGCCTGAAGTCCGCCGTCACGCGGGTCGCCAGCGCACGCGCCGCCGTCGAGGCCAGCCGCGCCGCGCTCTGGCCCACGCTCTCGGCCGGCCTCGCGGCCAGCCGCAGCGACGACGGGCAGGCCGGCTCGTCCAGCGGCAGCGCCACGACGGTGCGCGGGCCCGCCAACAGCGTTGCGCTGACGGCCAGCGCGAGCTGGGAGATCGACCTCTGGGGCCGGCTCTCGCAGGCCGTGGGCGGCGCGCAGGCGACGCTGCAGGCCAGCGCCGACGACCTCGCCGCCGCCCGGCTCTCGGCGCAGGCCACGCTGGCGCAGAGCTATTGGTCGCTGCGCACCGCCGAGGCCCAGCAAGCGCTGCTGGAGCGCAGCGCGCAGGCCTACCAGCGCTCGCTGGACCTGACCCAGGTGCGCTACGACGCGGGCGTGGCGGCGCGCACCGACGTGCTGCAGGCCCAGACCCAGCTCAAGGCCACGCAGGCCCAGGCACTCGAGGCGGCGATCCAGCGGGCCCAGCTCGAACATGCGATCGCGACGCTGCTGGGCGAGCCCCCCTCAGCCGTGACGATCGCCCGCAGCGACCGCCTGCCCGAGCCGCCCGGCGTGCCGGCCATGCTGCCCGGCTCGCTGATCGAGCGCCGGCCCGACATCGCCGCCGCCCGGCAGCGCGTGGCCACGGCCTATGCGCAGATCGGCATCGCCGACGCGGCCTACTTCCCTTCGCTGAGCCTGTCGGCCAGCGCCGGCTACAGCGGCTCGTCGCTGGCCCACCTGGTCAGCGCGCCCAACCTGTTCTGGTCGCTGGGGCCGGCGCTGGCGCAGACCCTGTTCGACGGCGGCCAGCGCCGCCTGGCCAGCGCCCAGGCCCGCGCCGACGCCGACCAGGCCACGGCCACCTACCGCCAGGCAGTGCTGACCGCGCTGCAGGAGGTCGAGGACAACCTCGTGCTGGCCGACCGGCTGCAGGCCGAGGCCCAGCTGCAGCAGGAGGCGCTGCAGGCGGCCCGGCACAACCTCGACATCACGCTGGAGCAATACCGCGCCGGCACGGTGAGCTACCTCAACGTGGTGGTCGCGCAGACCTCGGCGCTGAGCAGCGAGAACAGCCTGCTCGGCGTGCGCAGCCGCCAGCTCGCCGCCGTCAACCAGCTGCTGAAGAACATCGCCGGGCGCTGGTCGCCGGCCTGAGGGGCGCCGGCTACGGCACGCGTCACTTGCGCGGCCGGGCCGGAACGGTGAGTATTCGCCCCGATGTCGACACCGCGCAGTATCCAGATCCGGCTCCACGCGTACCCGCAGTTGCTGGTGGATGGCTTGGCCGTGCCGCTGCAGCTCAAGCGGGCGTGGGCGCTGGTGGCCAGCCTGGCGGACGCGCAGCGCAAGCTCTCGCGCGCCTGCGCCGCCAACCTGCTCTGGCCCGACGCCGAGACCGCCCTGGGCCGCGCACGCCTGCGCCGGCTGGTGCACCAGATCAACAGCGTCGCCGGGCTGGAGCTGGTGACCGGCGATGCCGACGCGATCTGGCTGGCGCACCAGGCCGGCCCGTTTGCGGTGGACCTGGCCCAGACGCGCGACGCGGCGCTGGCGGTGCTCGACGCGCCTGCCCCACGCGCCCAGGCCGGGCCGGACGCTGCCGACGCGGGCGCCGCGCTGCTGCTGCAACCGGCCTCCCACACCATCCTGGCCGGCTTCGCGCTGGACTCCGAGGCCTTCGAGGAGTGGCTGGCCGCGCGCCGCCTGGAGCAGGCGAGCCTGTTGGCGCGTGCGCTGCAGCGCATGGCCCAGCGCCAGCTGGCGCTGGGCGCGCCCGACGCGGCGCTGGCCTCGGCGCGCCGGCTGCTGGAGATCGACCCCTTCGCCGACACCGGCCACGCGCTGCAGATCGAGGCGCTGGCCCGGCTCGGCCAGGGCGCTGCGGTGGAGGCCGCTTACGACCAATGCGCCAGCCTGATGCGGCACGAGTTCGGCATGCGGCCCTCGGCCACGGTCGAGGCCGCGTATGCTGCCGCCACGGCGCCGAAGGGCGAGCCGGCCGGGGCCGGTGCAGCGCCGCCCGCCGCGCCGGCGCTGCGCTACGCACACGCCATCGACGGCTCGGTGGCGTTCGCCACGCTGGGCGACGGGCCGGACACGCTGGTGATGGTGCCCGAAGCCTGGTCGCACATCGAGACCGCGCTCGACGAACCGCGCATGCGCCGGGCAATAGACCGGCTGGCCCGGCGCTTCCGGCTGGTGATGCTGGACCGCCGCGGCAGCGGCTTGTCCGAGCGCATCGGCGTGCCGAACACGCCCGAGGCCGCGGTCGACGACGTGCTGGCGGTGATGGATTGCCTGCGCCTGCCGCGCGCCTGGCTGCTCGGCACCTCCACCTGCGGCGCGGCCGGCATCGAGCTGGCGGCGCGCCACCCCGAGCGGGTGCAAGGCCTGCTGCTGGTCGGCGTCAACGCACGCGGCGGCCGCTCGCCCGACTACCCCTGGGCAATGGACGCAGCGGCGATGGAGACCTGGATCGCGCTGCTGCAGGCCGGCTGGGGCGGGCCGACCAGCCTCGGCGCCTTTGCCCCCAGTGTGGCCCACGAGCCCGAGGTGCAGGCCTGGTGGACCCGCACGCTGCAGCACTCGACCACGCCGAACGGCATCGCGACGCTGCTGCGCACATTGCACGCGGTGGACGTGCGGGAGCGGCTGCCGGCGCTGCGCCTGCCCACGCTGGTGGTGCAGCGCGAAGGCGACTGCATCGTGCGGGCCGGCGCGGCACGCTACCTGGCGGCCACCATCCCCGGCGCCGAGCTCTGCATGCTCGAAGGCGACGACCACCTCTTCTGGCATGGCGACAGCGACGCGGTGCTGCAGGCCATCGAGGACTTCGTCGGCCGGCACCCGTCCCCGCGGTAAACAGTGTCGAGATTCAAGAACGGATGTCGTGATTTGAAAAATCGGCGCGGCAAGCCCGGTTGACGCTGTCAGGCGTGCGCCGCATTCTGGCGTCGCGATGACGCAGAAAGCGCCGCCAGCGCGCCGGCCCGTCGTCGAGAGACCGCTCACCACCGACAACCAGGAGACAAGCATGAAGTCACGTGTGCTCGTGGCGGGTGCAACGCTCGCCGTATTGGCCTCCGGATTGCTCTCGTACCACTACGCCGCCGACGCAACGATTGCCGACAAACCCCGCTTCAACGTCGATCCGACCTGGCCCAAGCCGCTGCCCAACAAGTGGCTGCTCGGCCAGGTGGCCGGCGTCGCGGTGGACCGCAACGACAACATCTGGATCGTCCAGCGGCCCGAGACCCTGACCGCCGACGAACGCGGCTCCGACCCGGTCGCCGGCAGCCCCAAGCGCTCCGACTGCTGCAACCGCGCGCCCTCGGTGATGGTGTTCGACAAGAACGGCAACTTCCTCAAGGGCTGGGGCGGTACAGCCGACCCGGACTTCCTGACGACCCGCTGCACGCCCGCGATGGGCTGCGAATGGCCGACCAACGAGCACGGCATCTATGTCGACCACAACGACTACGTCTACATCGGCGGCAACGGCGCGGTGAACCACCAGGTGCTGAAGTTCACCGGCGACGGCACTTTCGTCTACCAGATCGGCAAGGCCGGCACCACCGGCGGCAGCAACGACACCAGCGGCGACCCGAACGGCCGGCCGCTGCTCGGCCAGCCGGCCGACATGGAGGTGGACCCCGGCACCAACGAGCTCTACATCGCCGACGGCTACCAGAACAAGCGCGTGCTGGTGGTCGATGCCACCACCGGCATGTACAAGCGCCACTGGGGTGCCTACGGCAACGTGCCCAGCGACGCCGACCCCGGCCCCTACGACCCCAAGGCGCCGGTGGCCCGGCAGTTCCGCAACCCGGTGCACTGCGTGCGCATCGCCAACGACGGGCTGGTCTATGTCTGCGACCGCGTCAACGACCGCTACCAGGTCTTCCAGAAGAACGGCACCTACGTGAAGGAGGTCTTCATCGACCGCAAGACGCTGGGCAACGGCTCGGTCTGGGACCTGGACCTGTCGCCCGGCTACGCCCAGACCTACCTCTACAACGCCGACGGTGAAAACAACCGGCTGCACGTGATCGACCGGGCCCAGGGCGCGATCGTCTCGCAGGTGGGGCGCAACGGGCGCTACGCCGGCCAGTTCCACTGGGTGCACAACCTGGCGGTCGATTCGCTCGGCAACATCTACACCGCCGAGGTCGATACCGGCAAGCGGGCGCAGAAGTTCCGCCCGGTGCGGGGCGGCTAGCGCCGCGCGACAACGCCCGGCATAGCAGGTGACCCCCACCCTGCGCTGGCTGCTGCTGGCGGTGCTCTGGCTGTTCGCGCCGGGGCCCGCCGCGGCGCACGACATGCCGGGCGAGATGCGGGTGCACGCGTTCGTGCGGGTGGAGGGCGAGCGGCTGCGCGTGCTGGTGCGGGTGCCGCTCGCGCTGACGCTCAACCTGGACCTGCCCAAGCATGGCAACGGCTACCTCGACCTGGCCCAAGCCGAGCAGCGCCTGCCCGACGCGATACAGGCGATCGCCAAGGACATGCGCTTCTTCGAGGACGGCCAGGCCCTGCTGCTGGCCGACGGGCAGGCGCGCATCTCGCTGCCGTCCGACAAGTCGTTCCAGCGCTACGAAGCGGCGCTGGCCACCACCAGCACGCGCTTGCCGCCCGGCACCGACGTGTTCTGGAACCAGGGCTACCTCGATGCGCGGCTGGACTACCGGATCGCCGCTGCCAACGGCAGCTTCGCGGTCGATTTTGCGATCAGCCCGGCGCTGGCGGACCGGCTGAAGTTCGACCTGCGGCTGGTCGGCGCGGACGGCACGGTGCGGGCCTTCGAGTTCCCCACCGGCAGCGGCCTGATCGCGCTCGACCCGCGCTGGCACCAGGCCGCCTGGAGCTTCGTCAAGTCAGGCTTCGCGCACATCCTCGGCGGGCCGGACCACCTGCTGTTCCTGCTCTGCCTGATCGTGCCGTTCCGCCGCCTCTCGTGGTACCTGGTGGGCGTGGTCTCGGCCTTCACGGTGGCCCATGCCACCACCCTCATCGCGGCGGCCTACGGCTGGGTGCCCAGCGGCGAGTGGTTCCCGCCGCTGGTGGAGACGCTGATCGCGCTGTCCATCCTCTACATGGCGGCCGAGAACGTGCTGCGGCCCAATCTCGAGAGGCGCTGGATGATCACCGCGCTGTTCGGGCTGGTGCACGGCTTCGGCTTCTCGTTTGCGCTGAGCAACGAGATGCAGTTCGCCGGCGAGCACCTGCTGCTGTCGCTGCTGGCGTTCAACGTCGGCATCGAGCTCGGCCAGTTGCTCGCGCTGTCGATCGCCTGGCCGCTGCTGGCCTGGGCGATGAGCCGGCCGGCGCTGAATCCCAAGGTCATCGTCGCGCTGATCTCGGCGAGCGTCGGCCACACCGCCTGGCACTGGGCCGGCGAACGTTACGACGCGCTGATGGCGGTGCCGTGGCCGGCGGCGGACATGGCGGGCCTGGCCCGGGCCGCCTCGCTTGCGCTGGTGCTGCTGGCGATCTGGCTGCTGCGCCGCGCCTGGCAGCGCCGTGGCGGCCCGGCACGCCGGCCGCAGCAGCCCTGAGCCCGGCGCGGCGGGCGGCGGCTCATTGCATCTGGCGGTACTGCGACGGCGTCAGCGCGTGGTGGTGGCGAAACGTCATCGAGAAGTGTGCCGTGCCCGAGAAGCCGCACTGCTGCGCGATCTCCGCGATGGACGTCGACTGGTCGCGCAGCAGCTCGCGCGCCTTGTCCAGCCGGCGCGTGACCACGTACTGGTGCGGCGTCATGCCGGTGGCGCGCTGGAACGCCCGCGTGAAATGGCCGCTGGACATCGCCGCCACCTCGGCCATGCCGCCCAGCCGCACCGCGCCGGCCAGGTTGTCGTTCACATAGGCCTCGACACGCCGCAGTATCAGCGGCCGCAGCGCGCTGACCCGCGAGGCGGCGGCGCGGCCGCCGATGCCGGCGTTCTCGGCGTATCTGGACACCAGGTAGCCGACCAGCAGGCTCTCGGTCTGGTCGAGGAACAGCGAGTCGCCCAGCCGCAGGTCCCGTGCATAGGTCTCGTACTCGCTGATCAGCAGCCGGAAGAAGCTGTCCAGCCACGGATCGCGTATGCCCATCACGTTGCGCAGCAGCGGCGCCTCGTGCATCTCGAGGTGCTCGCGCGCAAAGCCGGCCACGCTGCCGGCCGACAGGTAGAGGTGGATGTGCACCACGTCGTCCGGCACGTCGAGCTGCCACTGCAGGGCCTGGCCGGCGCGCAGCAGCGTCAGCGAGCGCGGCCGCTGCTGCGAGAACAGCCGCTGGCCGTCGGCATAGACGGTGCAGGCGGCCGCGCCGGCCGCGCAGTAGGACAGCAGGTAGTCCGCCATGTGCCGGGTCTCGGTCAACGGCACGTCGCCGCGCCGCCAGCGCGCCGCCAGCATGTGGTTGCCGCCGTTCTCGGCCACCAGGAACTCGGGCGCCGCCTCGCTGCCGTCTGCCACGAGCGAGCAGCCCGAATCCGGCGCGAGCGCGCCGACGTCCAGTTCCCGCATGGTCATGTCTCCTGACGCTGTCGTGTGGTGGGATTCGTCCCCGTTCGACGCAGGGCAAACGGGCGGTCCGACAAGCTGTCCGTGCGCAGGGCAGCGAAATCCATCGCCGCAGCCGCGAGGGCTCGACTGTCGGGCCAGCGGGTGGCGGATGTCAATCGAGGGTGGTGCAACCCTCCGTTCGCCTTAGGGGTTTTCGTCGGTGGCAAGGGCCTACCGGCGTCCGGCGAGAAGGGCCCGAGCCAGCGCCGCGCACGCCTTCAGGGCGCAGCAGTAGCCCGTTCGCCTCACTCCCTCGGGTCGCTTTGTCATCAATCTGAGGTTGACGGCGGTGGCAGGCGCTTGCTTCACTGCGTTGCCCACGTCGGCGAACACAAGGAGCCCTGCCATGAATCTCAAGACCCTGAGCATTGCCACCTTCAACCTGTACAACCTGAACGAACCCGGGCTGGCGCTCTACTCGGACAGGGACGGCTGGACCGAAGTGGAATACGGCAAGAAGATCGCCTGGACCGCCGCTCAACTGACGATGCTCGAGGCCGACGTGGTCGGGTTCCAGGAGCTGTGGCACAAGGCCTCACTCGCCGCGGTCGTCGAGGAAGCCGGCTTGACCGAAGAGTACGACGTGCTCGCCCCTGAGGGTGCCGTCGGCAAGTCCATCGTCTGCGGGGCGATCGTCCGCAAGGGTCTGCTGAGCTCGGAGCCCGAATGGATCAGTGACTTCCCGGAGGGCTTCAGGCTGGCATCCCGGGGCGACGACCCGCAGACACCGGAGATCGCCGTGAACATCCGCGGGTTCTCGCGGCCGGTGCTCCACTTCACCATCCGGCCACGGGACGACGAGCCGGACATGCACATGTATGTCTGCCACTTCAAGTCCAAGCAGCCTGCCAAGATCTACCAGGAGCCCTGGTACACCAAGGAGCAGTACGCCAGGCATGCCAGGGCGCTGGGCGGCGCGGTATCGACCATCCGGCGGACGGCAGAGGCCGCCGCCTTGCGCTTCCTGCTGAACGACCGCATGAAGGGGAACCACACGGCGGTCGTCGTGATGGGCGACATCAACGACGGGCAGATGAGCAACACGGCCAACATCCTGACCGACCAGCCCGCCTACCTCGTGGGCGACTCTATGGGCGGCGGCGATGTCGCGCTCTACACCGCACAGACGCTGCAGGAGTACCGCGACACCCGCGACGTGTACTACACGCACGTCCACCAGGACTTCCGCGAGTCGCTCGACCACATCCTCGTGAGCGAGCAGCTCTACGACAACAGCAAGCGGCGCACCTGGCTGTTCGATGGCCTGGTGGTGAACAACGACCACTTGAACTTCGACAACCACAAGGAGACCGGCACGAACGACCACGGCCTCATCCGGGCGCTCTTCAAACACAAGCCGATCAAGACCGATCTTCAGTAGTCGACGCATTTCAGATGAGGAGGAATGCCGCCCCACCCTGGGCAGGCCGGGGCGGGGCGGCTGCGCTGCGAACCGCGGAGCTCAACCTATGCGCTGCGCCCAGTGCGCCGTCAGCGGCGAGGCGGCCTTGGTCGGCAGGCGCTCGTTCAGCAGGTGCCGGGCCAGGCGGCGCTGGCCGCTGCGCACGGCGGCATCGAGCAGGGTCAGGTCGACCAGGTCGCGCTGCGCATGGCTGCCGCCGAAGCGGTGGCAGCCGTCCCGTGCCTGCCAGAGGCTCTCGACCGCTTCGCCGTGGCGCTCGCCGGCATGGGCCAGCAGGCCGCGCAGCAGGGGCACGCCGACCTGGGCCGCCATGCGGCCCGGGGTGGTGTCTTCGCCGCTGCGGCGCTGCATCGCGGCCAGGATCTCGCCGGCGGGCTGCAGGCGGCCGGCGCCGATCTGCGCGAGCGCGGCGTGCACGTCGTTGAAGGCGTAGTAGCCGGCCTCCGGCGCCTTGGCCGGCCAGGCGTCGGCGATGCGCTGCCAGCGCGCACCCAGATCCACCCCCATCAGCCGCAGCCGCCAGAGCATGGCGGTCACGTCGATGCGCGGCAGGGCGGTCTCGGCTCCCGGGATCACGCGCTCGTCGAGCAGCGCGAGCGCGGCAGCGGTGTCGCAGCGCTCGAGCTGGAACAGCGCCAGGTGCCACCAGTTGTGGTAGGCCAGACCGTTGTCGGGCGCCCAGTCGTCGCAGCGCGAGCGCAGCCATTGTTCCCCGGCTTGGTACTCGCCGCGCATCTCGTGCACGTGGGCCACGGCATGCACCGCCCAGCCGTCGCGGCGCTCGAGCGCCAGCGCGGCCTGGCCGGTCTCCAGCGCCATCGCGTAGTGGTTGTTCTCCTCCAGCCCGAAGGCGTGCATGCCCAGCACGTAGCTGTACAGCGGGGCCGAGCGCGACCACTGCGGCAGCACCCGCGAGATGCGGCGCTGCAGGTTGCGGGCGTCGCCACGGTAGAAGTCGAACACATGGGCGGTGCCGAGGGCGACCAGGTCTTGCGGGTGCTCGAGCAGCAGGCGTTCCCAGGCGTCGGCGGCCTCGACCCAGTGGCCCTGCAGGCACAGTCGGGTGGCGGCGATGTGGGCGCGCTCGCGCTCGTTGGCCTGCTCGGCCAGCGCCGCGGCAGCTTGCAAGCTGCCGCGTGCGAGCTCGGCATAGCCGTGTTCGCTCGTCGCGAGCATCAGGTTGGCCTTCATCACATGCGGCAGGGCCCACTGCGGATCGGCCGCGATGGCCGCGTCCAGCGGCGCCAGCGGGTCACCCACGAACGAGAGCGCGGCGCGCTGCGCCAGCTCGGCGTGCTCGATGGCGGCCTGCGAGCGCGTGGAGACGGGGCAGCCGCGTGCGTCGAAAAGCGCGCGGCCGGCGGCGCGGGGCTGCAGTGCGTCTTGCGTGTGGCGGGCCAGGGTGGCGGTATCGGTGGTCATCCGGTTTCTCCTTGGGTGTTGGGATGGAGGTGCTTGAGAACAGGCGACAGCGTAGGCAGCGCCCGTCCTTTTTGCGTCCCCTGCCCGCCCCCTTCCCTGGGGCGGCTTCGTGCTTCTTTGCGCCGCGGCAATCAATCCGCGCACGCCGCGTGCTGCACTGGAGCCCGACTTCACCCCGGCGGCGGTGCCGCCATGCACCATGGACCTCGACCCCAAAGACCTCATAGAGACGGCGCAAGCCACCCACGAACCCTCGGCCGCGCAGGCCGCGCGGCTCAACGCGGCGGTCGCGATCACCGTGGCCCTGCTCGCCACCTTCATGGGCATCTGCAAGGTCAAGGACGACAACATCGTGCAGGCCATGCAGCAGGCCCAGGCCGACAAGCTCGACCACTGGGCCTTCTACCAGTCGCGCAACCTGCGCCAGGAGGTGGCCGAGGCCACCGCGACGCAGCTGGATCTCGCGCGCGCCGCAGCGCCCGCCGCCAGCGCCGAGGCCTACGCGCAGGCGCTCGCCAAATACCGCTCGCTGGCCGAGGACGAAGCGAAGAAGAAGGCCGAGCTGAAGGCCCAGGCCACCGCCGACCAGCAAAGCTACGACGCGCTGAACTATCGCGACGACCAGTTCGACCTCTCGGACGCCCTGCTGGCCATCGCCATCGCGATGCTGGCGGTGACCGCGCTGACCCGCCTGTGGCCGCTCTACTGGGCGGCACTGGTGCCGACCGGCTTCGGCGTGCTGATGGGTGTGGCCGGGCTGGCGGCGCTGCACATCCACCCGGATGCGCTGGTGCGGCTGCTCTCCTGAGGCGCTACGCCCCCGCCATCGCACCGACGATCTGGCCCAGCTCGCGCACCGCCTCTTCCGCCTGCGCGGTGAACGGCAGCCCGCAGCCCAGCCGCACGAAGTGGTCGAAGCGCCGGCTGTTGGTGAACATCGAGCCGGGCGAGATGCGGATGCCGCGGGCCAGCGCGGCCTCGAAGACGGCCTCGGACGAGACCGCGCCGGGCAGCTCCACCCACAGCACGAAGCCGCCCGGCGGCACGCTCAGCCGGGTGCCGGCCGGGAAGTAGGCCGCCACCGCCTCGGCGCACTGCTCGCGCTGGCGCTGCAGCGCCGAGCGCAGCCGCTGCAGGTGGCGGTCGTAGGCGCTGCCGGCCAGGAACTCGGCGGCCACCATCTGCGGCAGCTCGTCGGTGTAGCGGCTTTGCGAGTACTTCAGCATCTCGACGCGGGCCTGCCACTTGCCGGCCAGCATCCAGCCCAGGCGCAGGCCGGGCGCGAGCTGCTTGTTGAGCGAGCCGCACCAGATCACCTGGCCGCTGCGGTCGAAGGCCTTGGCGGGCTTCAGCGGCGCCTCGGCCAGCGCCGTTTCGCTGTAGATGTCGTCCTCGACCAGCGCCACGCCATGGGCCTCGCACAGGCGCACCAGGCGCTCCTTGTGCGCGTCGGGCATCACGCTGCCCAGCGGGTTCTGCAGGTTGGGCATGGCCAGCAACGCGCGGATGCCGGCGTGCTCGCGCAGGGCGAACTCGAAGGCCTCGAGCGAGAGCCCCGTGTGCGGGCTGGTGGGGATCTCCAGCGCGCGCAGGCCCAGCGCCTCCAGCACCTGCAGCATGCCGTAGAAGGTGGGCGACTCGACCGCCACGGTGTCGCCGGGCTGGGTTACCGCGCGCAGCGCCAGGTTGAGCGCCTCGGTGCAGCCGCAGGTCACCACCACGTCGTCCGGCGCAGCCTGCACGCCGCGCTCGAGCAGGCGCCGCGCCAGCACCGCGCGCAGCGCCGGGTGGCCGTAGCGCCGCGTCATCGTCGTCAGCACCGCGGGGTGCTGGCGCAGCACCTGCTGGGCGATGCGCTGCAGCGCCTGGGTCGGGTAGAGCTCGGGCGTACCCATGGCCTGGGCCAGGTTGACCCGCACCGGCTGCTGCTGGCCCAGCGCGAGGATGGCCGAGACCTTGGCGTGGATGCCGACGTAGGCCGCCGGGTCGGGCGGCACCGGCTGCAGTTGCTCGGCGGCCGGCGCAAGCTGGCTGCGGCGCGGGCGCTGCACGAAGTAGCCCGAGCGCGGGCGGGCCTGCAGCCAGCCCTGGTCCTCCAGGTGCCGGCAGGCCTGCAGCGCGGTCGAGAGGCTGACGCCGTGGGTGCGCATCAGCGTGCGCACCGAGGGCATGCGCTCGCCCACCCGCAAGGTGCCGGCGTGGATGGCGCCCAGGTAGTGGTCGGCGATCTGGCGGTAGAGCATGGGAGGTGGCGCGATGCTGCCTCGCGGGCGGCGAGCAGTACAGATACAGCGCACCCGGATTCTGACCGCAACAGCACCTCGGCGGGGCGGCTGTTGCTCCGCATCGAGCCGGTGTCTATGCCTGTCGCTCAGGGGCTGGGTTCAGCACAGTGAGGGCCACCAACCGCTTGCAGGAGAACCGCGATGAACACGCCCGCCCCCACCGAGATGCAGCCCGGCCAGAGCCGGATGCTGCAGTTGCCCGCAGGCGCCTGCCTGCACCTCAGCAGCGGCCGCCTCGTGCTGCACCCCACCCCCGGCTGGCTGGAGATCGCCGTCGAGACGCCGGCCCACACGCTGCGCGCCGGCGAGGTCTACGTGGCGCCGCGCCGGGTCTGGGTGAGGCTGGACGCGCTGGCAGCCTCCCGGCTGATCTGGCGCTGGCCGGTGCCCCGGGCCGCTGCGGCTGCGCCCCTGGCGTGGCGCGCGCTGCTGGCCAGGCTCAAGCCGCGGGCCGCCGCGTAGCCAGGCCCCGCCCCCAGCCGGCTCGCGGCCGCCGGGCCGGTGTTGCTCCAACTATTCGGCCTGGGCCGGCACGGCGTCCACGTGAAGCGTCAGCGCGCCGGCTTCGCCGCCCGGGTACCAGACGCCGTCGGCGTGGCCGACGGTGTTGACCTGCAGGCCTTGCGAGGCAAACAGCCAGACGGGATCCTGGAAATCGGCCATCGACTCGGCGACCACCCAGTAGCTGTGGCCGGCCTTCAGGCGCGGCAGCTTGGTGGTGGTGAAAAACTGCTCGACCGGCGACCAGCCCAGCGTCGCGACCCGCGCGACCCACTTCTCCAGCACCTTGCCGCTGGGCATGGTGGCCTCGCCGCCGTCGTCCAGCGTGTCGGTCTGCAGGCTGATGCGCATCTTGGCGCGCACCGTGTCGCTGTTGTTCATGAACCAGATGCCGATGCGCGCCAGCCGCATGTCGCCGTCGGCCGGCGCGGTGAAGCGCGCCGCGACACGCTGGTCCTGGTAGATGTCGAAGCCGTTGAAGCCCAGCCAGCCGCCCGGCGCGGTGGTGTCGTAGATGGCGGTGGTCTTGCCGGCCACGGCCTGGGCGCTGGCGGCGCCGGCGCTGGCGAAGAGGAGGGCCGAGGCGGCTGCGAGCAGCCAGGTCTTGCGGTTCATGTGAGCTTCCTGAAGGAGTGGCAACGGGACGCGCTTTTTGCGTAAGCAGGATGCTAGCCAGGCGGTCCCCGGCAAGCTTGATCGAATCCTGATCGTTTCGGCCGCTGCACCGGCCAGAATGGCGGCCCATCAGGGAGTGCTTGAACTTGAACTCGACAGGAGCTTGCGGCGTGAACCCTTTGTTTTCCACGATCCCCTCGACCCCCGGCCGGCTGCTGGCCGCTCTCGCACTGGCCTCGCTGGCCGGTTTGTCCGGCGCCGGCCCGGCCCGTGCCGCCGACGTGGCGCCCTACAGCGCCGTCGCCGCGCCGGAATGGACCACGCTGTTCGACCGCCGCAGCGGCTGGACCGGCGCCGACGGCGTCTATTCCATCCCGCTCTCGGGCGACGAGCGGCCGGGCAGCGCCGCCGGCAGCGGGCGCACGCTGATCCTCTTCAGCGATACCTTCGTCGGCACGGTCAACGCCGACAAGAGCCGCTCGAACACGGTGATGGTGAACAACACCACCGCGCTGCTGACCGGCGACCAGCCGGTGGCCGAGCAATTGCAGTTCAACGTGCGCAGCAAAGCCAACGGCAAGACCATCTCGATGGTGATCCCCAAGAACCCGGCCGACCCCAGCGAGCGCTTCTGGCCCAGCGACGGCGTGGTGGTGGACGGCAAGGTCTATGCCTTTGCGATGCGCATCAAGGACGCCGATACGCCGCCCTTCGCGTTCGCCACCGCCGGCGCTTCGCTGCTCTGGGCCAACGCCAGCGACCCGGCGCCGTTCGCCGGCGCCTACGCCCAGAAGAACTCGCCGCTGATGGTCTTCGCCGAACCCGGCGGCTATGGCGAGACCTACTACGGGCTGGCCATCATGCCGATGACGGCCGCCGCCGGCGTCCCCAACCCGGACGGCTACCTCTACGTCTACGGCAGCCGCAGCGGCCGCTACGTCAAGAGCCTGGTGGTCGCCCGCGTCAAGCCGGCACAGATCGAGAACTTCAAGGCCTACCGTTTCTGGGACGGCAGCCAGTGGGTGGCCGAGATCGACGCCGCCGTGAACGTCACCCGCTCGGTCTCGGCCGAGTTCAGCGTGCACCCGCTGCCCGACGGCCGCTTCATGCTGGTCCACATGACCGACCTGCTGGGCACCAGCGTCGCCGTGCGCTACGGCGCCAGCCCGGTGGGCCCCTGGGGCAAGGACATCATCGTCTGGGACGCCCCCGAGATCGCCCTGACGCCCAACGTCTTCGTCTACGGCGCCAAGGCCCACCCCCACCTGTCCCCGGCCGGCGAGCTGCTGATCAGCTACCACGTCAACTCCTTCGACTTCGGCGAGAACTTCAGCGCCGGCGGTTCGGACATCTACCGGCCGAGGTTCATCAAGCTGCCGCTGCCCTGAGGCGCAGCCCGTGACCGAGCACCAGCACGTCGAGTGGAAGCAGTCCTGGCGGGACGAGTACCTGCGCTGGATCTGCGGCTTCGCCAATGCCGAGGGCGGCGTGCTGGTGATCGGACGCGATGACCAGGGCCGGCCGGTGGGCGTGGCGGATGCGGCCCGGCTGCTGGTCGATATCCCGAACAAGGTGCGCGACATCCTGGGGATCCTGGTGGACGTGAACCTCCGGCAGGAAGAGGGCCGGGATCTGGTCGAGATCGTCGTCGAGCCCTACCCCTATCCGGTGAGCTACAAGGGCGAGTACCACTACCGCAGCGGTAGCACCAAGCAGGAGCTGAGGGGGGCGACGAGGTCCACGGCAACCTGTTCGATCAACTGACGGGCACGCTGGACCTGCTGCTGACCAAGTACCTGCGTGCCGGCCTCAGCTACGAGGGCGTGCAGCGGGTGGAGACCTATCCGGTGCCGGAGGCGGCGCTGCGCGAGGCGGTCACCAATGCCATCGTGCACAAGGACTACGCCAGCGGCACGCCGGTGCAGATCAGCGTCTACAACGACAAGCTGATGATCTGGAACGCCGGCGAGCTGCCGCAGAACTGGACGCTTGCGCGGCTGACGGCGAAGCATGCTTCGGTGCCCTACAACCCGGACATCGCCAACACCTTCTTCCGTGCGGCGCTGCTGGAGTCCTGGGGCCGCGGCATCGACCTGATTCGCCAGGCCTGCGAAGCGCAGGGGGCACCGGCACCCCACTTCGACTGGGACAACGGCTTGTGGGTGGTTTTCCCGTTTGGCTTGCCGGTGCCGACCCCGGAAGTCACCCCGGAAGTCACCGGGGTGGTGACCGGTGAAGTCGGCCCGGAAGCCGATCCCCGGACGCGCCTGGTGCTGGTCCTCAAAGGCGACATGGGCCGCCTTGCTCTTCAGCAGGCGCTGCGCTTGAAAGACGCCGAACATTTCCGTCGGCGTTATCTGCTACCGGCCCTGGCAGCGGGCCTGATCGAGATGACACGGCCCGACAAACCGCAAAGCCGGTTGCAGACCTACCGGCTCACCCCCAAAGGCAAGAGCCTGCGGACCAAGGCGCTATCGGCCGGCTCGGCGTGAGCTGCATCGCCGGCGGCGCACACCGGCCGCAGTGATGCCTGCGCCAAAGGCGCCCTCACCCCGGTATCCACAACGCCGGCAAGCCCGGCAGCGCCCTGAAGATGCCCGACAGCGCACCGCGCTGCACCAGGCCCGTCGCGGCCTCGATGTCTGGCGCGAGGTAGCGGTCGGTGGGCATCGCGGCGCAGTGCTCGCGCAGCAGTGCGTGGGCCTGCTCCAGCGCGGTTGAGCTGGCGAGCGGGCGCAGGAACTCGATGCCTTGGGCTGCCGCCAGCCACTCCACGCCCAGGATGCGTGCGACGTTGAGGATCATCGGCTGCAGGCGGCGCGCGGCGAAGGTGGCCATCGAGACGTGGTCCTCCTGGTTGGCGCTGGTGGGCAGGCTGTCGACGCTGGCGGGGTGGGCAAGCGACTTGTTTTCGCTCGCCAGCGCCGCGGCCGTCACGTGGGCGATCATGAAGCCGCTGTTCAGGCCGGCATTGGCGGTGAGGAAGGGCGGCAGGCGCGAGACGCCGGCGTCGATCAGCATCGCGATGCGGCGCTCGGCGATCGCGCCGACCTCGGCGATCGCCACGGCCATCGCGTCGGCCGACAAGGCCACCGGCTCGGCGTGGAAGTTGCCGCCCGACACCATCGCACCGTCCTGCGCAAACACCAGCGGGTTGTCGGTGACCGCATTGGCCTCGCGCTGCAGCACCAGCGCGGCGTGGCGCAGTTGGTCGAGACAGGCCCCGACGACCTGCGGCTGGCAGCGCAGGCAGTAGGGGTCTTGCACGCGGTCATCGCCCTCGGCCAGCGACTGGCCGCTCCAGAGCTGGCCACTCCCCTCGGGGGACGGTTGGCGCGAAGAGCCAGCCTGGGGGCCGGCAAGATGCGAGCGGCGGATCTCGCTGCCGGCCAGCAGCGCGCGGTAGTACTGCGCCACGTCGATCTGGCCGGGCTGGCCGCGCAGCGCGTGGATGCGCGGGTCGAAGGGGCCGTCGCTGCCGCGCGCGGCGTCCACCGTCAGCGCGCCTATCACCAGCGCCGATTCGAGCACCGGCTCGAAAGCGAACAAGGCGTGCAGCGCCAGCGCGGTGGAGGTCTGGGTGCCGTTGATCAGCGCCAGCCCCTCCTTGGCCGCTAGCTTCAGCGGCGCGATGCCGTGCTCGGCCAGCAGCGGGCCGGCGGGCAAGCGCTTGCCGTCGACCAGCATCTCGCCCTCGCCCAGCAGCGCCAGCGTCATGTGCGAGAGCGGCGCCAGGTCGCCCGAGGCGCCCACCGAGCCCTGCGCCGGCACATAAGGCACCAGACCGGCGTTGTGCACGGCGATCAGCGACTCGACCACCACCTCGCGCACGCCGGAGTAGCCGCGCGCCAGGCTGGCGGCCTTGAGCGCCAGCATCAGCCGCACGACGGCGGGCTGCAGCGGCTCGCCGACGCCCACCGAGTGCGAGCGGATCAGGTTGAGCTGCAGCAGCGCCAGGTCGTCGGCGCTGATGCGCTGGTTGGCCAGCTTGCCGAAGCCGGTGTTGACGCCGTAGACCGGGGCGTCGCCGGCGGCTGCGGCCTGCACGATGGCGGCGCTGGCGAGGATGTCGGCACGGGCGCTGGCGTGCAGGGCCAGCGGCGTCAGCCCGGCGTGGATGGTTTGCAGTTGCTCCAGCGTCAGCGCGCAGGGTTTCAGGGTCATGGTCATGGGGATCAGGCCTTCAACATCGGCAGGTTCAGAGCTTGTTCGCGGGCGCATTGGCGGGCTTCTTCGTAGCCGGCGTCGGCGTGGCGCATCACGCCCGTGGCGGGGTCGTTCCACAGCACGCGCTCGATGCGCTTGGCGGCGGCGTCGGTGCCGTCGCAGACGATCACCACGCCGGAGTGCTGCGAGTAGCCCATGCCGACGCCGCCGCCGTGGTGCAGGCTGACCCAGGTGGCGCCGCCGGCCGTGTTCAACAAGGCATTGAGCAGCGGCCAGTCGGAGACGGCGTCGCTGCCGTCCTTCATGCTCTCGGTCTCGCGGTTGGGCGAGGCCACCGAGCCGGAGTCGAGGTGGTCGCGGCCGATCACGATGGGCGCCTTGAGCTCGCCGCTCCCGACCATCTGATTGAAGGCCAGGCCGGCGCGGTGGCGTTCGCCCAGGCCTATCCAGCAGATGCGCGCCGGCAGGCCCTGGAAGGCGATGCGCTCGCCGGCCATGTCCAGCCAGCGGTGCAGGTGGGCGTCCTCGGGGAAGAGCTCCTTCATCTTGGCGTCGGTCTTGCGGATGTCTTCCGGGTCGCCCGACAAGGCCACCCAGCGGAACGGGCCCTTGCCGCGGCAGAACAGCGGGCGGATGTAGGCGGGCACGAAGCCGGGGAAGTCGAAGGCCTTTTCCAGGCCTTCGTCGAAGGCGACCTGGCGGATGTTGTTGCCGTAATCGACCGTCGGGATGCCCATGGCCTGGAAGTCCAGCATGGCTTGCACGTGCACGGCGCAGCCCTTGGCGGCCGCATTGCGCAGCGTGGCGTGCTGCGCGTCGTCGGCCTGCGCGGCCTTCCATTGATCGACGCTCCAGCCGGGTGGCAGGTAGCCGTGGATCAGGTCGTGGGCGGAGGTCTGGTCGGTGACGAGATCGGGCTTGATGCTGCCGGCGTTCGCACGCCTGACCAGCTCCGGGAAGATGTCCGCGGCATTGCCGAGCAGGCCTATGGAGCGGGCCTCGCCGCTGGCGGCGTAGCGGGCCAGGCGCTCCAGCGCGTCGTCGAGGTCGGTGGCTTGTTCGTCGAGGTAGCGCGAGCGCAGGCGAAAGTCGATGCGGCTTTGCTGGCACTCGATGTTGAGCGACGAGGCGCCGGCGAAGGTGGCGGCCAGCGGCTGCGCGCCGCCCATGCCGCCCAGGCCCGCGGTGAGTATCCAGCGGCCCTTCAGGCTGCCGCCGAAATGCTGCCGGCCGGCTTCGACGAACGTCTCGTAGGTGCCCTGCACGATGCCCTGGCTGCCGATGTAGATCCACGAGCCGGCGGTCATCTGGCCGTACATCATCAGGCCCTTGCGGTCCAGCTCGTGGAAGTGCTCCCAGGTGGCCCACTTGGGCACCAGGTTGGAGTTGGCCAGCAGCACCCGCGGCGCGTCGGCATGGGTGCGGAAGACGCCCACCGGCTTGCCCGACTGGATCAGCAGCGTCTCGTCGTCGCCCAGCGTCTTCAGCGTGGCGAGGATGGCCTCGAAACAGTCCCAGTCGCGCGCGGCCTTGCCTATGCCGCCGTAGACCACCAGTGCATCGGGGTTTTCGGCCACGGCGGGGTCCAGGTTGTTTTGCAACATCCGGTAAGCGGCCTCGGTCAGCCAGCTGCGGCAGCTCAAGGTGGTGCCGGTGGGCGCCTTGACGGGGCGGGCCCGGGCGGGGCGGTGGACGGCGGACAAGTCGGTCATGGCGGGCTCCACTAGAAGCGGTGGCGGGAAATCGAAGCGGCAGGCGGCGAACTCTACTTGTCTAGACAAGCTTAGGCAAGTAGCATCGCCAGCCATGTTGTCTCCCCAACGCCGCGCCCTCCCCCTGCCTGCTGCCGCGGCTGCGGCGACACCGGCCAACCCGCCCATCGCCGCGCCCTATGCGCGCGTCAAGCAGCACCTGAAGCAGCGGCTCACCGCTGGCGAGTGGGCGGCGGGCGCGCTGATGCCCTCCGAGGCGGAGCTGGTGGCGCAGTTCGGCGTCAGCCGCATGACGGTGAGCCGCGCGCTGCGCGAACTGCAGGCCGAGGGCCTGATCGACCGCGTGCAGGGCGTCGGCACCTTCGCCGCGCCGCTGCACCGGGTGTCCTCCACGCTGACGCTGCGCGACCTGCAGGACGAGATCGCCGAGCGCGGCCACCGGCACGAGGCGCAGGTGCACCTGCAGCGCGAAGAAGCGGCCGGCGACGCGCTGGCCGCGCAGCTCGGCGTGGCGCCCGGCACGGGCGTCTTCCACAGCCTGATCGTGCACCTGGAAAACGGCGTGCCGCTGCAGTGCGAAGACCGCTACGTGAACCCGGCCTGCGCGCCCGACTACCTGGCGCAGGACTTCCGCCGCATCACCCCCACGCACTACCTCTTCGAGGCCACCGCGCTGTGGCGTGCGCAGTATTCGATCGAGGCCGCGCTGCCCACCGCCGACGAAGCCCGGCTGCTCGGCATACGCCGCGGCGAGCCCTGCCTGGTGATGGTGCGCCGCACCTTCAGCCGCGACGCCACCATCACCCTCGCCCGCCTGGTGCACCCCGGCAGCCGTTACGCACTGGAGGGGCAGTTCGCACCATGACGCTGCACATCGTTTCGGTAGACCAGACCCCTGCCCAGCCGTGGCGCAACGGCGGCGGGCAGACCCGCGAGCTGCTGGCCTGGCCCGACGCCGCGGACTGGCAGCTGCGCGTCAGCGTGGCCGACATCGATCGCGACGGGCCCTTCTCGGCCTTCCCCGGGGTGCAACGCTGGTTTGCCGTGCTGGAAGGAGCCGGCGTGGTGCTGGGCCTGCCCGCTGGCGAAGCCCAGCTCACCCTCGCCAGCCCGCCCTGCGGCTTCGACGGCGAAGCGGCGCCTGCCTGCCGCCTGCTGGACGGCGCCACCCGCGACCTCAACCTGATGAGCCAGCGCAGGCACGGCGAAGCCCGCATGCAGCCGGTGCTGGCCGGGCAGCCCCTGGCGGCCGGCCCGGCCTGGCGCGGGCTGTTCACCGCGCAGGCGCTGCGGCTGCGCGCCGGCCCCGACGAATGGGCGCTGCCGCCGCTCAGCCTGGCCTGGAGCGCGCAAGACCCCCACGACTGGCAGCTCGCCGGCAGCGGCGCGCCGCCCCGCGCCTGGTGGCTCGCCTTCCACCGCACGCCCCCTCGCAGCGAGACCCGCCCATGACCTCCGCCCCCCCGCCGCGCCGGCTCTGGCGCAACGCCCGCATCGCCACCATGACCCCCGATCGGCCCTGGGGCTGGCTGGAGGATGGCGCCCTGCTGGCCGAAGGCGAACACATCGTCTGGGTGGGCGAGAGCGCCGCGCTGCCGGCCGGGCTGCTGGCGGACGAAGAGCACGACGCCGCCGGCGCGCTGATCACGCCCGGCCTGATCGACGCCCACACCCACCTGGTCTACGGCGGCCACCGGGCGCGCGAGTTCGAGCTGCGGCTGCAGGGAGCGAGCTACGAGGAGATCGCGCGGGCCGGCGGCGGCATCCGCTCGACCGTGGCGGCCACGCGCGAGGCCACCCACGACCAGCTCTTCGAGACCGCCCAGGGCCGCGCGCTGGCGCTGATGGCCGAGGGCGTCACCACGGTCGAGATCAAGTCGGGCTATGGCCTGAGCCTGGTGCACGAGGCGCGCTGCCTGCGCGCCGCGCGCCAGCTCGGCCAGGCCTTGCCGCTGACCGTACGCACCACCTCGCTGGCCGCCCATGCGCTGCCGCCGGAGTTCGAGGACCGGGCCGACGACTACATAGACGCGGTGTGCGACTGGCTGCCGCAGTGGCACGCCGAGGGGCTGGTGGACGCGGTCGACGGCTTTTGCGAGCGCATCGCCTTCACCCCCGCGCAGATCGCCCGCGTCTTCGAGGCCGCGAAAGCGCTCGGCCTGCCGGTCAAGCTGCACGCCGAGCAGCTCAGCGACTCGGGCGGCGCGGCGCTCGCCGCCTCGTACCACGCGCTGAGCTGCGACCACCTGGAGTACCTGTCGGCCGCAGGCGTGCAGGCCATGGCCGCCAGCGGCACGGTCGCGATGCTGCTGCCCGGGGCCTACTACTTCCTGCGCGAGACGCAGCTGCCGCCGCTGCAGGCGCTGCGCGAGGCCGGCGTGGCCATCGCGCTGGCCACCGACCACAACCCCGGCTCCTCGCCCACGCTGTCGCCGCTGCTGATGCTGAACATGGCCTGCACGCTGTTCCGCATGACGCCCGAGGAAGCGCTGGCCGGCATGACGCGCCACGCCGCGCGGGCGCTGGGCCTGGCCGCCACGCACGGCCGGCTGCAGACGGGCTACCGGGCCGACTTCGTGCTCTGGGATGTTGAGCACCCCAACGAGTTGGCTTATCGTTTCGGCCACAACCCCTGCCGGCAGCGGATCGCCGGCGGGCAATGAGCCCCGGCCCGGCCGCCCGCGGCCGTGGCAGCATCACCGCATGAACCCACCCGAGACCCCGATGGACACCGTCGACGACGTCTACACCCTGCACCCCGGCACCCGGCCGCTGCTGGTCAGCCTGCCGCACGTGGGCACCCGCATCCCCGACGAGCTGCGCGAGGCCTACACCGAGCGCGCGCTGGCCGTCGAAGACACCGACTGGCACCTGGAGCCCCTGTACGCCTTCGCGCACGAGCTCGGCGCGAGCCTGCTGGTGCCGCGCTATTCGCGCTTCGTGATCGACCTGAACCGGCCGCCCGACAACACGCCGATGTACCCGGGCGCCAACAACACCGAGCTCTGCCCGACCCGCTTCTTCACCAGCGACCCGATCTACAACGAGGGCCGCGCGCCCGACGCCGCCGAGGTCGAGGCCCGCCGCGCGCTCTACTGGCAGCCCTACCACGACGCGCTGGCCGGCGAGCTGGCCCGGCTGCGCTCGGCACACGGCCACGTGGCCTTGTTCGACGGCCACAGCATCAAGTCCGAGCTGCCTTGGCTGTTCGAGGGCCGGCTGCCCGACCTGAACATGGGCACCGCCAACGGCCAGAGCTGCGCCGCGCCGTTGCGCGACGCGCTGAGCCGCGTGCTGGCGGCGCAGGACCGCTTCAGCCACGTCGTCGACGGCCGCTTCAAGGGCGGCTACATCACACGCCACTACGGCCGGCCCGAGCAGGGCTGCCACGCCGTGCAGCTGGAGATGTGCTGG
>DATHWJ010000399.1:0-3510 GCA_035460745.1 Ideonella sp.
GATTGCTGCCTGCACCTGCTGCGCAGGCTCTGCGGAGCCGAGGTCGCGATGCGCGCGGCGCGCCGCATGGTGGTGGCGCCGCACCGCCAGGGCAGCCAGGCCCAGTACATCGAGCAGCCGCTGCGGCCGTCGGCCGAGGGAGACCGCTTCGCGGCCCTGCTGGCCTGGCTGGGCGCCCACCTGAACGAGCTGCACAGCCTGGACGCGCTGGCCGCACGGGCGCTCATGAGCCGCCGCAATTTCACGCGGCGCTTCCGCGAAGCGACAGGCACCACCGTGCATCAGTGGCGGCTGAACCAGCGGCTGGCCCTCGCGCAGCGACTGCTGGAGCGCAGCGAGCATGCCATCGAGACCATCGCGGCGGACGCCGGATTCGGCTCCGCGGTGTCGCTGCGCCAGCACTTCGCCGCGGCGTTCAAAACCTCGCCGTCGGCGTATCGCAAGCAGTTTCGGGCCTGAGCGCCCGGCTGCTGCGAAGCGTTCAACCCGCGTGTTCAGCGTCTGCGGCGCGCGGGTGACTCAGGTGTCGGCCAGCGTCTTTTCGCACCAGGCGTGCATGTCCGCGTCGGCGATCCCGGCCAGCAGGGCCTGCATGTGCTCGCGCTGCCGAGCTGCTTCAGCCGCGTCGCCCGCGGCACGGTGGGCATGCACCAGGGCCTCGTGCGCGAAGAAGCGCTCGGAAGCGTCCGCGCCTTCGGCCTCGCAGCGGTCCAGGCAGGCCTGGGCGTAGGCCACGGCTTGCGCACCCTGGCCGATCGCGGCGTGGCAGAGCGCGACCTGGTAGTCGGCGCGCTCGGTGTGCATCCAGGTGCCGACGCGGGCCCAGGCGCGGCGGGAGAGTTCGGCCGCTTCGATCATCAAGGCGTCGCGTGCGGCGTCGCCGCGCGGGCCGTGGCGCAGATCGGCTGCCGCGTTGTTGGCGGTGGCGGCGTAGCCCTTGGCGGCGTCGGTGTCGTCGCTGGTGGTGGCGGCCGGCGCTTCGGCGAGCAGGCGCTCGCGGGCCTGCGCCACGTCGCCGCGCGCAACCAGCACCATCACCACGCTGTGCAGCGCGCGCCAGCGCAGTCCGTCGGGCAGCGCGGTGGCCGGCGTGCCGGCGAGCGTGTCCAGCGCCCAGCGGGCGCGCTGCAGGGCTGCAGCGAGGGCGGGGTGGGGTGGGGTGGCGGCCAGCAGGCGTTCCAGCGACGGCGCGTCGGCGAGGTGGGCCAGCAGCGTGTGCTCGGCCAAGCGCAAGGCCTCGGCGCCGTCGGCGTCGTCGGGCAGGCTGGCGGCGCGCTCGGCCAGCGCGTCGGCGACCTGGCGGGGCTGTTCTGGGTGGTCGTTCCAGGCCTGGTCCAGCCAGGCGCGCAGCGGGGTCGGTTCGGTCATCGCGGGTCTCCTTGTCGTTGGATGGAAATCCACAGCGCCGCCATCTCGGCGAGGTGCTCGTGGTCGTGCGCCACCATCGCGGCGAGCACGTCGCCGGCGCTGCTCTGGCGGCCGGCGAACAGCGCGGGCCGGGCCAGCGCGGCGGTGTCGTAGCGGGCCAGCGTGCCCAGCGTGCGGCGACGCTGGGCGATGAAGCGGCGGGCTGCGCCGCGCCATGGGCGCTCCTGGTAGCGGCCTTCGATCGCCAGCCGGTCGCCATCGACGCCGGCCAGGCGCGGGCAGCTCTCGGCGAGCAGGCGCTCGAAGCGCGGGGTCCAGCCCAGCGCTTCGAGATCGGCCAGGTGCCAGAGGTGCTGGGCGAGCGAGAAACCGCCGCTCTCCGGCTGCCGGTAGGCGGTCTCGGGCGCCAGGGCGCCGAGCAGCCGGCGCGTGGCCTCCGCCGTGCCGGCGAGGAAGCGGCGCGCGGCAGCCAGCGCTTTGCCCTCGGCGATGCGCGCGCCATCCAGCGGGGGCTGCTGCAGCGCGGCGAGCACCGGGTCGATGGCCGGCGGGCCGGCGGCCAGCACTGCGGCGGAGGGCGGTGCCAGGGCGGCTTGCAGCGCCTGCAGCGCGCCGTCCGCCTCGTCGGCGGTGGTGGTGACCCAGCGTGTCGGCAGCGCCTGCAGCGGGCGCGGGTTCAGGTAGTGCAGCTTCTCGCGGCCGCGCCAGAGCGTGACGACCAGTTCGGCGGCTTCCAGCAGCGCGAGGTGCTTGGAGAGCGCCTGGCGAGAGACCGTGACGCCGGCGGCCAGCTCGCCCAGCGTCAGGCCGGGGCGGTCGCGCAGGCGGTCCAGCAGGCCGCGGCGGGTGGCGTCGGCGAGCGCGCGCAGCAGGCGGTCGGTGCTGTCGTCGGACAGGCTCGGAGTGGGAAGTTCTGCAACCATAGGGCTGCATTATGCATAGGGCCTTCGATAGTGCAATGAGTCGGTTGCCTTATAGAAACTGCGACGCCGTGCGTCAGCCCGTTCCCGCGATCAGACGCTCGAACAAGTCCTCGGGGCCCATCTGCCCTCCCTTGAGCATCAGCTCCAGCCCGTCGGTGCGCGGGTCGTCGGCATGGGCGCGGCAGAGCGCCACGCCGGGCGAGAGCGAGCCCAGCCAGCCCAGCGCCCAGGGCTGCAGCGCCTGCACCGCAAAGCTGGAGGTGTCGCCGCCCGCGACGCCGACCCGCGTGACAGGCACCTGGCCCAGCACCCGCTTCAGCAACTGGCCACAGGCGGCAGCGAGCGCCGGCGACGCAGAGGGCGCGGCTGCGCCTGTACCCGGCAGCGGTGCGGTATGCGCGAGCACGTGCTGCCCCTGCGCCAGAGCCTGGGCCATCAGCGCCACGGTCTCTTCCTGGTAGCGCACGTCGCCAGCGGACAGGCGCGCCGCATCGAGCGGCACCCGCCGGTACGACGATGCGGCCGCCACCTGCCGCGCGCTGAGCGGCGACAAGCTGCCGGCCAGCGCCAGCACCGGCCCACGCGCCGGCGCCACCGCCGAGGGCTTGGCCTGGCGCGACAAACCCCAGGCATCGATCAAGGCTTGCGCCACGCTGCTGGCGCCCACCGCGAGCAGCGGCGCTGCCTGCGCCTGGGCCCACAGCCACTCGCCGATGGCCTTCAGATGCGCGTCGCGCGCCACGTCGAACAACACCGCTTGCGGCGCCGGCGCGCTCGCATCCGCCGCCACGGCCCAGCGCGGCGCGTCGCCTTCGTGCGCCTGTGCGTCCACCGCCGCCACCGGCTGCAGGCCCTGCAGCGCGAGGTGCCGCGCCAGGTCGGCTTCGTGCATCGGCGTCACCGGGTGGCGGCTCATCGTCGGGTGGCGGTCGATGCGGTAGACCGCCTCGGCCCCCGCGCTCGCAAAGAGCTGGCCGAACACGCAGTAGCGCCCCAGGCTGGGCTGCCCGCCGACGATGGGCACCAGCGGGTTGCGCAGCGCCGCCTGCAGCACCCGCACGGCGACGCCTATGCTGCCCACCTCCGGCGCGCTGTCGAAGGTGGAGCAGCACTTGTAGTGCAGCACCGGGGCGCCGCAGCCGGCCAGGAAGCGTGCCACCGGCGCCAGCACGGCGCGCATCGCATCCGGCGCCAGCGTGCGCGCCGCGGTAGCGATGCC
>DATHWJ010000400.1:0-1586 GCA_035460745.1 Ideonella sp.
CGGGCGGTGCCGCTGCGGGCACGGCGGCGGCCAGGGCCTCGGCCGGCAGCTGCTCGTCCAGGTGCTGGGCCAGCGCATCCAGCGTGCGCAGGCTCTCCATCAACTGGCGGAAGCTGAGGTTGACCTTGAAGGCGCGCTTGACCTGCAGCGCGAACTGGGTGAGCTGCAGCGAGTCCAGCCCCTGCTCGACAAAGGAGGCGCCGGCATCGAGCTCGACGCCGGCGAGGTCTTCGACGAGGCCGCGCAAGCGGGTGACCAGCTGGGGCCTGCGGGCACCGTGGCCGGGGGCGGGTGAAACACTCATGGCGGGCTCCGGAGACGGAACAGTGGGGACAGCAACGGGGGCGGGGCGAGGGCCTGGCGGCGGGCTGGCGAAGTCCGTGCCGGGCGCCGGTGTCGCCGCGGCGGGGCGGGCATCGACCCAGAACAGCTTGCGTTCGAACGGGTAGGTGGGCAACCGCAAGCGGCGTGCCCGCGTGCGGGGGGCCAGGCGGGCCGTATCGACGGTGGCGCCCAGGGCCCAGAGCCGGCCGGCGGCCAGGCGCAGCGCGGCGGTTTCCTTGTCTGGCGCGTCGGCGAGGCTGGCCAGCGCGACCGGCGGCGGCTGGTCCTTGGCGCGGTGCTGGCGCGCCAGCGTGGCCAGGGTCTGGCGCGGGCCCACCTCGAGCAGCACGGCACCGTCGAAGCTGCGCTGCAGCTCGTGCAGCGCCGGCGAGAAGCGCACGGTCTCGCGCAGGTGGCGTGCCCAGTAGCTGGGGTCGGTGGCCTGCGCGGCTTCGAGGCGCTGGCCGGTCAGCGTGGAGACGATGGGCAGCGAGGGCGCGCGCAGCACCACGCCGCCGTCGCGCAGCTCGGCCTCGAAGGCCGCCACCACCGGGTCCATCATCGGCGAGTGGAAGGCGTGCGAGGTCTGCAGCGGGCGCGTGACGGCGCCTTGCGCCTCCAGCTCGGTGCGCAAGGCGGCGATCGCGGCTATGGGGCCGGAGACCACGCAACTGGCCGGCGCGTTGTGCGCGGCGATCGCCAGGCCGGCCGGCAGGCGCGCCGCCACCGCCTCGGCCGGCAGCCCGACCGACAGCATGGCACCGGCCGGCAAGGCCTGCATCAGCGCCCCGCGGCGCGCTACCAGCCGCATGGCGTCGGCGGCGCTGAACACGCCGGCCAGCGCCGCAGCGACGAATTCGCCGACGCTGTGGCCTATCAAGGCCACCGGCTCCACGCCCAGCGAGCGCCACTGCTGTGCCAGCGCATAGCCCAGCACGAACAGCGCCGGCTGGGCGACGGCGGTGGGCTGCAGGCCGGCCGGGTCGTCGGCGAACAGGGCCTCGCGCAGTGCCGCGCCGGCTTCGCCGCCCAGCGCTTGCAGGCATTCATCGACCGCTGCGCGGAAGACGGCCTCGCTCTCGTACAGCCCGCGGCCCATGCCCGCGTAGTGCGAGCCCTGGCCGGGGAACATGAAGACCACGCCGGCCTGGCGCGGCGCCACCGCGTGGGCCGCCTTCCACGGCGACTCGGCCGCCCGCAGGCGCTCGGCCGCTTCAGCCGGGGTGGTGGCCACCACGCAGGCGCGCTGGGCGAAGGCGCTG
>DATHWJ010000401.1:0-5839 GCA_035460745.1 Ideonella sp.
AGGCGTTCAGCACGCTGCCGATGGCGAGCTGGCGCTGGATCGCGCGGTTGCGGTGGGCGGTCTGTTCGGTGACCAGCCGGGTGGCCATCAGCGACAGGTCGTGCACCGGCTCGGCCAGGCCGGCGAGCTCGGCCCGCAGCGTGCGCACCGCATCGGCTGGCGGTGCCGGCTCGCCCGGGTCGAGCAGCGGGTCGGCCCGGGCGACGAAGGCCTGCAGCAGCCGGTAGGTCCGCAGGTGCTCGGGGCGGGCCGAGACGATGGCGTTGAGCCGCTCGGGGTCGATCAGCTGCACGCGGCTGACGAAGATCTCATAGCGCTGGCGCAGCGGCCCGTCCGCGTCCGGCGGCCGGGCGGCCGGCTGCTCGGCGGCCTGGCGCAGGCTGTCGTCGAGGGTGAGGTAGGCGGTCTCGAGCTGGAAGAAGCGCCAGACCACGTTGTCGTCGTCGTAGCGGAAGGCCTCGCCGAGCAGGGCCGACTGGCGCCACTGCACCCAGCCCACCGCCACGTAGCCGGCCAGCAGCAGCACGCCGACGGCGCCCAGCCCCGGTCCCCACGCCAGGCCGCCGGCCCGCCAGCCGACCAGCCGCCGGGCTGCCTGCAGGAGAAGCGCCTTCATCGCACCTCGATGGCGCGCAGCTGCCAGATCGAGCGGGCGTAGTACGACTCGCTGCGCAAGGCGCGGTCGCTGTCGAAGGGGTAGATGACGAACAGCGGCCCGCGGTCGCGCACGCGCATGGGCTGGCCATCGACCAGGCGGGCCACGATGACGGGGTACTGCAGCGTGTCGGCCACCGGGATCTCCACCTTGTAGGCGTTCAGCGCGCTGGCCAGCAGCGTGTGGCCGCGGGCCTGCACGCTGGCCAGCAGCTCGCGCAGCAGCGGGCCGGTGAAGGTGCGCGGGCCCTTGTCCCACGGGGTATGGGTGCTGAAGCTGTGCTGCGGCAGGGCCGCCAGCCGCGCCATGTCGAACTCGGCCCGGGGGCTGGTGCCTGCCGGCTCTGTGGCGCCTATGAGCCCGGTCACGGTCAGCACGACAGTGGCCGGTGCGGCCGCGGCGCCGCCCCACGCCAACGGCAGGCAGGCGGCCAGCAGGCGTCGTCGGGAGGGGCAGGGCGGCATGGCGACTCCAGTCGGGGCGGGGCGGCGTGCGGGATGCGGGCAGCGGGGGATTTCGGTATCCGGCGCGGCCTGCTCGCGCTCCCGGGGTACGGCGCAACCAGGAGGGCCGCGATTTTAGGCCGTGGCTTCGCCCAGGCCCTTGACGCGGCCCCAGGCGAGCTGCAGCACGCGGGCATCGGCGCTGGCCCGGTGGCGGCCCACGTTCAGGGTCTGGCGCGCGCTAGCGCAGGCCAGGTCCCAGCGCTGCGCGTCGCCGTCGTCGAGCAGCTCGTGCAGATGGCGCAGCTTGAAGGCCGGCGAGGTGCCAGCGGCCTCGAACAGTATCGCCAGCCAGGCGTAGTCGTGGGCCCAGCTGTCGCAGTAGATGGTGGCGCCGCGCAGGTGCAGGTTGAGCAGCGCGGCCACCTCGGCGGGGGCCTTGCCGTGGCGCTGCAGCAGCTCGCGTGTCAGGCCGTGCAGGCGCTCGGCCTGGCCGTCCCAGTGGGTCCAGTGGTCGGCCGGGCGCACCAGGGTGCAGACCGAAGCGCCGTCCGGCAGCACGAAGCCGACCTCGATGGGGTAGCTGCCGCGGCCGAAGCCCGAAGCCTCCACGTCGATCACACAGGGCAGGCCGGGTGGTGCAGGGGGGACAGCGGGGGGCGTCATGCAGCAAGGCCTGTAGCAACCACTGTACCCACCGGGCCGGGTGGCCGCGATTGGGGCAAGCCCACGGCGGCTGCCGCTTCAGAAGCCCGAGCCGGGCTGCAACAGGAACTCAGCCTCTTCGGGGGTGTTCTCGCGGCCCAGGATGGCATTGCGGTGCGGGAAGCGGCCGAAACGCGCGACGATCTCGTGGTGGCGCCGGGCCCATTCGAGCAGGTCGGCAAACGCCGGCGCCTGGCGGCCGAGCTGCTCGAACAGGCGCAAGGACTCGATCTGGTCGGCGACATCTTCCGAGTGCTCGAAGGGCAGGTAGGCGAACTGGCGCTGCACCGGCAGCAGCGCCGCATGCTGGCCGCTGGCGACCATGGTCTTGGCCGAGGACAGCGCGATCGCGTCGCCGGCAAAAGCGCGTGGGCTGTCGCGAAAGCTGTTGCGGGTGAACTGGTCCAGCACGATGACCTCGGCCAGCGCGCTTTGCGGCCGCTGGCGCCAGCTTGGCAGGCCTTCGGCCAGCGCTTGTTCTATCAGCGGGCTGAAGCGCTCGCGGATCTGCGCATCGAAGGCCGGGTCCTTGCGGAACCAAGCCGGTCGCGTTCTGCCGTAGGCGGGCTCGTTGGACGGTCCGAACCAGAAGTCCAGCACGTCCTGCGCGGCCAGTTCGTTGATCATGCCAGCAGGTCCTGCGTCTCCGGATGCCGCTGCATGTAGGCGGCCACGTAGCTGCAGGTCGGCTTGACCTTCAGCCCTTGTGCGCGCGCATAGGCCAGCGCCGTGCCCACGAGCTGCGCGGCGATGCCGCGGCCCTCCAGCGCGGGCGGCACGCCGGTGTGCGTCATCCACATCACGCCGCCGATCATCTGGTAGCTGGCATCGCACAGCAGGCCGTCGACATGGGCTTCGAAGCGCGATGCGCCGGGGTTGTGTTCGATGGTCAGGGCGGGTGTCATGGGCTTTCCGGGTCGGTGGGGCTGGCTTTAGCGAGCCAGTTGCTGCCAGAGGTAGGAGAACTCCAGCGCCTGGCGGTCGGCGTGCTGGAAGTTGTCGGCGCCCGCGCCGTGGCCGCCTTCGATGTTCTCGTAGTAGAGAACCTCATGCCCCTGCTCCAGCATGCGCGCCGTCATCTTGCGGGCATGGCCGGGGTGCACGCGGTCGTCGCGGGTGGAGGTGATGAACAAGGCCTTGGGGTAGCTCACGCCGGGCTTGACGTTCTGGTAGGGGCTGTACTTGGAGATGTAGGCCCACTCGGCCGGGTCGTCCGGGTTGCCGTACTCGGCCATCCAGCTGGCGCCGGCCAGCAGCTGGTGGTAGCGCTGCATGTCCAGCAGCGGCACCTGGCAGACCACGGCGTTGAAGAGCTCGGGCCGCTCGACCATCACCGCGCCGACCAGCAGGCCGCCGTTGCTGCCGCCCTCGATGCCGAGGTGCTTGGGGCTGGTGATCTTGCGCGCGATGACGTCTTCGGCCACCGCGATGAAGTCGTCGTAGCTCTTTTGCTTGTCGGCCTTGATGGCGGCCTGGTGCCAGGCCGGGCCGAACTCGCCGCCGCCGCGGATGTTGGCCACCACCAGCACGCCGCCCTGGCTGTACCAGGCGGTGCCGAAGCTGCCCGAGTACCAGGGGTTCATCGAGACCTCGAAGCCGCCGTAGCCGTAGAGCAGCGTCGGGTTGTTGCCGTCGGCCTTGGCGCCCTTGGGCCAGATCACGAAGTAGGGCACCTTGGTGCCGTCCTTGGAGCTGGCGAAGAGCTGCTCGACGCGCATGCCGGCGGCGTCGAAGAAGCCGGGCCGCGACTT
This sequence comes from Ideonella sp., assembly GCA_035460745.1. GTDB lineage: Bacteria > Pseudomonadota > Gammaproteobacteria > Burkholderiales > Burkholderiaceae_C > Ideonella. The sequence goes on from DATHWJ010000401.1 coordinate 3,555, forward strand.
GATGCGCTCCAGCGCGTCGGCGTCGGTGCGGCCCAGGTAGAGCGAGTCGGGGGTCAGGAAGTCGGTGTAGGTGAGGGTGAAGCTCTCGGCCAGCGGGTCGCTCTTGACCAGCGGGTCGTGCAGCGCGGTGAGGCCTATGGTGCCGGGGAAGGGCGCCTTGATGTCGCGCTTGACCCAGCGGTTGCCCTCCTGCTTCCAGGCCTCGGCGCGGTTGGCCACGTTGTCCAGCACATTGAGCAGCACCTGGCTGCGGGTCACCGTGTAGCCGGCCAGCGAGCGGGTGGCGGTGGGGGTGAACAAGGCCTGCAGCTTGCGCTCGCCGCGCAGGTAGGCGGCGGTGTCGCCCACCAGCAGCGAGCCGCTCTTCCAGGTGGTGCCGTCCACGGCCCAGTCGCTGCGCAGGTTGATCAGCACACGCTCGCGCCAGAAGGCGAGCTGGGCGTCGGCGGGCTTGTCGATGCGGGTCAGCTTGCCGTCGGCCCAGATCGATTCTTCGTCGGTGTAGAAGTCCAGCGCCCGCGCGAAGACGACGCGCTCGTAGCCGGGCGTGTGATCGACGCTGACCGAGGCGGAGACGTCCTTGGCCTGGCCCTCGTAGACGGTGGTGGCCTGGGCCAGCGGCTGGCCGCGGCTCCAGCGCTTGATCACGCGCGGGTAGCCGGAGTCGGTCATCGAGCTGGGGCCGAAGTCGGTGCCGACGAACAGCGTGTTCTCGTCCAGCCACTCGACCTCGGACTTGGCCTCGGGCAGGCTGAAGCCGCCGGCCACGAAGCGGCGGCTGCCGGTGTCGAACTCGCGGATGACCTTGGCGTCGGCGCCGCCGCGCGAGAGCGAGACCATGCAGCGGGTGGAGCTGCCGCCCAGGCAGTCGGCGCCGCCCCAGACCCAGTTCTCCTTCTCGTCCTTGGCCAGCGCGTCGAGGTCGATCACGAGCTCCCAGTTGGGTGCCGCCTTGCGGTACTCCTCCAGCGTGGTGCGGCGCCACAGGCCGCGCGGGTGGTCCTGGTCGCGCCAGAAGTTGTAGAAGGCATTGCCCTGGCGCGTGGCATAGGGGATGCGCTCGCGCGAGTCCATGATCTCCTTGAACTTCGTGCGCATCGCGGCGAAGTTGGGCTGGGCCTCCAGCACCTTGCGCGAGGCGGCGTTGCGCTCGCGCACCCAGGCCAGCGCCTTGTCGCCCTGCACCTCCTCCAGCCACAGGTAGGGGTCGGCGGCAGGCAGCATCGCCGCGGCGGCGGAGCCGCTGCTGGTGCTGTTGGGCGTGGTGGGCGAGGGCGCGGGGATTTTCTGGGCCATGGTGTTGCAGCCAGTGGCGCCGATCAGGGCGGCCAGCAAGCCGGTCAGGAGAGGATGTTTCATGGGATCGTGTCGCAAGCGCTTGTGGCGAGGGGGTTCGGCGCGAGACACGGGTGGTGCACGGCCGCGGGGAGGCGAGATGATAGGACGGCGGCCTTGGGCGGCCTGCCGGCCGGGTTTTCAGCGGCGGATGGCGCTCTTGAGCACCTGCGGCTCCAGCGTCACCGAGGCGCTCTTGTTGCCGACCCAGATCTGGCCCTCCTGCACGGTGATCTGCAGCTGCATGCTGCGCTCGGCCAGCGCGGCGAGCTCGCGGCTGGCGTCGGCCGCCACCTGCCAGACCTCGAGGTTGGCGAGCCGGTTGGTCTTGTTGACGATGCCGGCCCACCAGATCGGCGTCGAGGCGCTGTAGGACCAGATGCGCACCTGCTCGGCGCGGCCGCAGGCCTTGGCCAGGCGGCGGTCGTCGGGCTGGCCGACCTCTATCCACTGGATCAGCTCGCCGGTCAGGTCGCGCTGCCAGAGGTCGGGCTCGTCGCTGTCGGACAGGCCGGCGGCGAACTCCAGCGCGCCGCGGTGGTCGTCGGCCGGCGTGGCCAGCGCAAAGGCCAGCAGCCGCATCATCATGCGTTCGTCGGTCTCGGAGGGGTGGCGGGCCAGGGTCAGCGCGTGATCGACGTAGAGCGCGCGGTCCATGTCGGCGATCTGCAGCTGGGCCTTGAAGATGGTGGATTTGATGGCCATGAAGCGGTCGGGAAGGGAAAAGGGGTCAGGCGGCCTGCTTGGCCTTGAAGCGCTGCAGCGAGGCGGCCGCGGTGGCGCGCACCTTGCCGCGCAGCAGCGGGCTCCAGCCGAGCAGCCAGCCCGGGGTGCCGAGCGCCTGGCGGCTCCAGCGCCAGAAGTCGAAGCTGTCCTGGTGGCGCACGATCAGGCCGTTGGCCAGTTGCAGCTGCGCCTCGATCTGGTTGTGCACCGGCCGGCCGGTGGCG
>DATHWJ010000402.1:0-8189 GCA_035460745.1 Ideonella sp.
GTGGGCGCGGCGGAACTTCTCCTGCGCCTGCGGGGCAACCGACTCGAAGTGATCGACCAGGCCGTCGGCCATGCAGACCCAGGCGTTCAGGCGCGGATGGCGGTGGCGCAGGCTCTGGGCGCGCACGCCGGCCAGCGCAAAACGCGCATCGGCCAGGTGGCCGTGGCGGGCCAGCGCACCGGCCCGCTCGGCCTTGAGGCACTCACGCTCGAGCGGATCGTTGCAGCGTGCAATCGCCAGGTCCAGCCGCTCGATCAGGCGTGAAGCCATGGGGCCTCCGATCTTGCGCGCTCAGGCCGTCAGGCGCTCGAGCGCCTCGCGGTATTTGGCGGCGGTGCGGGCCACGACCTCGGCCGGCAGCGTCGGCGCGGGCGCCTTCTTGGGCCAGGGCGCGCCGTCTATGCGCACCTGCTCCAGCCAGTCGCGCACGAACTGCTTGTCGTAGCTCGGCGGGTTGATGCCTTCGCGCCAGCCCTCGACCGGCCAGTAGCGCGACGAGTCGGGCGTCAGCACCTCGTCCATCAGCGTCAGCGTGCCGTCGGCATCGAGGCCGAACTCGAACTTGGTGTCGGCGATGATGATGCCCTTGGTCAGCGCGAAGGCCGCCGCCTCTTCATAAAGGCGGATCGAGGTGCTGCGGATCTTCTCGGCGAGCTCCGCGCCGATCTGGCCGACCATGCGCTCGAAGCTGATGTTCTCGTCGTGCTCGCCCATCTCGGCCTTGCTGGCCGGCGTGAAGATGGGGGCGGGCAGCTTGGAGGCGTTGTGCAGGCCGGCCGGCAAGGCCACGCCGCAGACCGACTGGCTCTGCTGGTACTCGGCCCAGCCGGAGCCGGCCAGGTAGCCGCGCACCACCGCCTCGATGGGCACCGGCTTGAGCCGCTTGACCAGCATCGCGCGGCCGCGCACCTGCGGGAGCTCGTCGGCGGCGACCACGCTCTCGGGCGCCTCGCCGGTGAGGTGGTTGGGCACCACGTGGCCCAGCCGGTCGAACCAGAACAGCGCCATGCGGGTGAGCAGCTCGCCCTTGCCGGGGATGGGCTCGCTCATCACGACGTCGAAGGCCGACAGGCGGTCGCTGGCGATCATCAGCAGACGGTCGCTGCCGACCGCGTAGTTTTCTCGCACCTTGCCCCTGGCGACCAGCGGGAGGGAATGCAGGGAGCTTTGGTACAGCGCGTGGTCCATGGCAGATCGCAAGTAGGCGGGCCTGGATTGTAAAAGGCGCTGCCGGCCAGCCGGACGCGACAGCGGCCCTTGCCAGGGCCGCTAGTCTGCAATTGTGCCGAGGCCGGCGACGCTTGTCGCCGGCGCAGCGGCCTTCAGATCACCGTCTGGGCCAGCTTGCCGCTGGCATACAGGCTGGCGACCTGGCCCAGGTCCAGCGCCTTGATCTTGCCAGCTTGGCCTTCGCAGCCGAACTCAATGTAGCGCTGGCGGCAGATCGCCTTGGCCGCCTCGCGGGCCGGCTTCAGGTACTCGCGCGGGTCGAACTTGCTGGGGTTCTCGACGAAGAACTTGCGGATCGCGCCGGTCATCGCGAGGCGGATGTCGGTGTCGATGTTGATCTTGCGCACACCGAACTTGATCGCCTCCTGGATCTCCTCGACCGGCACGCCGTAGGTCTCCTTCATGTCGCCGCCGTACTTGCGCACTTCGGCCAGCAGATCCTGCGGCACGCTGGAGGAGCCGTGCATCACCAGGTGGGTGTTGGGGATGCGGGCGTGGATCTCCTTGACGCGGCTGATCGCGAGGATGTCGCCGGTGGGCTTGCGGGTGAACTTGTAGGCGCCGTGGCTGGTGCCGATCGCGATCGCCAGCGCGTCCAGCCCGGTGGCCTTGACGAACTGCGCGGCTTCTTCGGGGTCGGTCAGCAGCGAGGCGTGGTCCAGCACACCCTCGGCGCCGATGCCGTCTTCTTCACCGGCCTGGCCGGTCTCCAGCGAGCCCAGGCAGCCCAGCTCGCCCTCGACGGTGACGCCGACGCGGTGCGCCATCTCGACCACCTTGCGGGTCACTTCGACGTTGTAGGCGAAGTCGGCCGGGGTCTTGCCGTCTTCGCGCAGCGAACCGTCCATCATCACCGACGAGAAGCCCAGGTCGATCGCGCCCTGGCAGATCGCCGGGCTCTGGCCGTGATCCTGGTGCATCACCAACGGCACCTGCGGGTAGGCCTCGAGGGCGGCCTGGATCAGGTGCTTGATGAAGTGCTCGCCGGCGTACTTGCGCGCCCCGGCGCTGGCCTGCAGGATCACCGGCGCGCCGACCTCGGCGGCCGCCGACATCACGGCCTGCACCTGCTCCAGGTTGTTGACGTTGAAGGCCGGAATGCCGTAGACATTTTCAGCGGCGTGGTCCAGCAGCTGGCGCATTGAGACGAGTGGCATGGCAGATCCCCCGGGGAAGTGAAAAAATCCTGGGCGCAGCCCGGGAAATTCACCGTAACTGCGCTGTAACTCGTGTCGATTCTAGCGGCGCCCCGTCGGCCTAGGCCACGCGGCAGACCTTCAGCATGTTGGTGCCGCCCGGGTAGCCCATCGGCTCCCCGCAGGTGATCGCGTAGGTGTCGCCCGGCATCAGCACGCCGCGGTCCACCAGCAGGCGCTCGGCCTCGGCCAGCGCCTCGTCGCGGTCGGTGAAGTTGGGCATCAGCAGCGGGCGCACGTTGCGGTACAGCGCCATGCGCGACTGCGTGGTGGGCTTGCTGGTGAGGCCGTAGATCGGCACGCTGATGTTGTGGCGGCTCATCCACAGCGCGGTCGAGCCGGACTCGGTCAGCGCCAGGATGGCCTTGCAGCCCAGGTGGTGGGCGGTGAAGAGCGCACCCATCGCGATCGACTGGTCGATGCGGCCGAACTTCTTGTTGGTGAAATCGGCGTCGAGGTGCACGTCTTCGGCGCGCTCGGCCTCCAGCGCGATGGAAGCCATCTGCTCGACCGTCTCGACCGGGTACTTGCCGGCCGCCGTCTCGGCGCTCAGCATCACCGCGTCGGTGCCGTCCAGCACCGCATTGGCGACGTCGCTGACCTCGGCGCGGGTGGGCACCGGCGCGAGGATCATCGACTCCATCATCTGGGTCGCGGTGATGGTGATCTTGTCCAGCGCGCGCGCCATCTTGATCATGCGCTTTTGCAGCGCAGGCACCGCCGCGTTGCCGACCTCGACCGCCAGGTCGCCGCGCGCCACCATGATGCCGTCGCTGGCCTTCAGGATGGCTTCGAGGTGGGGGATGGCCTCGCTGCGCTCGATCTTGGCGATCATCTGCGCCTTGTGGCGGTAGGGCTCGCCGGCCATGTTGGCGAGCTGGCGGGCCATCTCCATGTCGGTGGCGTTCTTCGGGAAGCTCACCGCGAGGTAGTCGCACTGGAAGCTCATCGCGGTCTTGATGTCCTCCATGTCCTTGGAGGTCAGGGCCGGTGCGGTCAGGCCGCCGCCCTGCTTGTTGATGCCCTTGTTGTTGGAGAGGTAGCCACCGATCTTGACGGTGGTCTGGACCTGCTCGCCGTGCACCGCCTCGACCGTCAGCACGATCAGGCCGTCGTTCAGCAGCAGCACGTCGCCGGGCTTGACGTCGCGCGGCAGCTCCTTGTAGTCCAGCCCGACGCCGTAGATGTCGCCCGGCTCGCTGCGGCCCGCGTCCAGCACGAAGGGCTCGCCGGCCACCAGCATCACCTTGCCCTCGACGAAGCGGCCGACGCGGATCTTGGGACCTTGCAGGTCGGCCATCAGCGCCACCGGGTTGCCGACCTTCTGCGCCAATTCACGCACCACGCGGGCACGGTCGATGTGGTCTTGCGCCGTGCCGTGGCTGAAGTTCATGCGAACGACATCGACACCCGCGCGCAGCAGCCGCTCGAGCACCTCCGGATCGTTGGAAGCGGGGCCGAGGGTGGCGACGATCTTGGTGGCGCGGGACATGGGCGGTCTCCTTGTTGTGCGTAAGAACGACGGCGATTATCCGCAGCCCGGCGCCTTTCAGGTTACGGCTTGATTACAGCGCGGCGGCCGTGCCCGCCGGCACCGCCGCCGCGGCATCGGCCACCGCCAGCGCCGTCATGTTGACGACCCGCCGCATCGTGGCCGAGGGGGTCAGGATGTGCACCGGCGCCGCCGCGCCGAGCAGGATGGGGCCCACGGTGACATTGCGCCCGCCGCTCACCTTCAGCACATTGAACAGGATGTTGGCCGCGTCCAGGTTGGGCAGCACCAGCACGTTGGCAGCACCGCTCAGCCGGCTGCCCGGCAGCACGCTCAGGCGGATGGTTTCCGACAGCGCGGCGTCGCCCTGCATCTCGCCGTCGCACTCGACGTCGGGCGCGAGCTTCACGAAGAGATCGCGCGCCGCCCGCATGCGCCTGGCCGAGGCCCGCGTGGAAGATCCATACATCGAGTGCGACAAGAAGGCCACCTTGGGCGGCACGCCGAAGCGCTGCACCTCGATGGCGGCCATCTGCGCGATCGCGGCCAGCGCCTCGGCGGTGGGCTCCTCGTTGACGAAGGTGTCGGTGATGAACAGGGTGTGCTCCTCCAGCATCAGCGCGTTCATCGCCGCCAGTGTGCCGACGCCCTGGGCCATGCCGATCACGTTGCGCACGTGTTCGAGGTGGCCGTCGTAGCGCCCGACCAGGCCGCAGAGCATGCCGTCGGCCTCGCCGCGCGCCAGCATCAGCGAAGAGATCAGCGTATTGGAGCGCCGCACCGCCGCCTTGGCCGACTCCGGCGAGACGCCCTCGCGGCCCATCAGCTGGTGGTACTGCTCCCAGTAGCTGCGGAAACGCGGGTCGTCTTCGGGGTCCACCACCTCGAAGTCGGTGCCGGCGCGCAGGCGCAGGTTGGCGCGCTCTATCCGCATGGCGATCACCGCCGGCCGGCCGACCAGGATGGGCTTGGCCAGGCCTTCGTCCAGCACCACCTGCACCGCGCGCAGCACGCGCTCGTCCTCGCCCTCGGCATAGACCACGCGCGAGGGGTGGGCCTTGGCGGCGGCAAAGACCGGCCGCATGAACATGCCGGTCTGGTAGACGTAGCGGCTGAGCGACTCGCGGTAGGCGGCCAGGTCGGCGATGGGCCGCGTGGCCACGCCGGACTCGGCCGCCGCCTTGGCCACGGCCGGCGCGATGCGCAGGATCAGCCGGGCGTCGAAGGGCTTGGGGATCAGGTAGTCGGGGCCGAACTTGAGCTCCTGGCCGGCATAGGCCGCCGCCACTTCGTCGCTGGTCTCGGCCTTGGCGAGCTCGGCGATCTCGCGCACGCAGGCCAGCTTCATCGCCTCGTTGATGGTGGTCGCGCCGCAGTCCAGCGCGCCGCGGAAGATGTAGGGGAAGCACAGCACGTTGTTGACCTGGTTCGGGTAGTCCGAACGGCCTGTCGCCATGATGCAGTCGGGCCGTGCCGCCTTGGCCAGCTCGGGGCGTATCTCCGGCTCGGGGTTGGCCAGCGCCAGGATGATGGGCTGCGCCGCCATCGTGGCCACCATCTCCGGCGTCAGCACGCCGGCGGTGGAGCAGCCGAGGAAGACGTCGGCGCCGCGCACCACGTCGGCCAGCGTGCGGTCGTCGGTCTTCTGGCAATAGCGCTGCTTGGACTCGTCGAGCCTGTCGCCCCGGCCCTCGCGTATCACGCCCTTGGAGTCGACCGCGAAGATGTTCTCCACCCGGACGCCCAGGCCGACCATCAGGTCCAGGCAGGCGATGGCCGCGGCACCGGCGCCCGAGGCCACCAGCTTGACCTCGGAGATGGCCTTGCCGACCAGCTCCAGGCCGTTCAGCAAGGCCGCGCCGGAGATGATCGCGGTGCCGTGCTGGTCGTCGTGGAAGACCGGGATCTTGAGCTTCTCGCGCAGCTTGCGCTCGACGTAGAAGCACTCCGGCGCCTTGATGTCTTCGAGGTTGATGCCGCCCAGCGTGGGCTCCAGCGCGCTGATGATCTCGACCAGCTTGTCGGGGTCGCGCTCAGCCAGCTCGATGTCGAAGACATCGATGCCGGCGAACTTCTTGAACAGACAGGCCTTGCCCTCCATCACCGGCTTGCTGGCCAGCGGCCCGATGTCGCCCAGGCCCAGCACGGCCGTGCCGTTGGTGATCACGCCGACCAGGTTGGCGCGCGAGGTGAAGTCGGCCGCCAGCGCGGGGTTCTCCTCGATCGCCAGGCAGGGATAGGCCACGCCGGGCGAATAGGCCAGCGACAGGTCGCGCTGGTTCATCAAGGGCTTGGTCGGCGCGATCGAGATCTTGCCGCGCCTGGGGGCGCGGTGGTACTCGAAGGCGGCGTCGCGCAGGGCTTGTTCGGCGGGGGAAAGGGGTGCGGTCATGACGGTCTCCTGATGATTCAGGTTAAGCCCGTTCCGCGCCCTTTCGCCTACGGAGAAGTGCGCATGGGGGCAGTCAGGGCCCGGCGCGGCCGCTCGGCAAGCCGCAGGCGGCCACCGGGCGGGCCTTTTCTGCCAGGGCTGTCTGGCGCGAGAACATGCGCTGGATGTCTTCGCCCGGTCCGGCACCCGGGGCGCTGCAGGCCTGGCCCTCGAAGCGGGTGGGCGCCTGCCGGCCTGCGCCCGGCACGCTCAGGCGGTTGTCGGCGGAGTCCAGCCCGTAGGCGATCAGCCCGATGCGCTTGCGCTCCAGGTAGCTCACGAAAGCCTGCGCCGCTGCGCCGTCCGCCCCCCTGCAGTTGGCGGCCAGGTGGGTCCACTCGGTGACGACCAAGGGGTGCGACGCCGCGAAGTTGCCGAAGCTGCGGTCCCACTCGGCAGGCGTGTTCAGGTCGCCGCGCAGATACGGGTGAACCGCGTAGGCCAGCTGGCCAAGGGGATCGCGCAGGGCCGGAGCGCCCTGCAGCGTGCGGCCGCCATTGAGGCCGTCGATGAACAACACGTTGGGCACCGCCGCGCGGCGCAGCGCGTCGATGATGGCCTGGTGGCCCTGCCGCCAGGCGTCCCATTCGGCGGCGCTGGGCAGGCGGGCACTGTGTGGCTCATTGAACAGCTCATAGACCACGCCGAGATCGGCCGCGAACAGCGGCCCCAGCTTCTGCCAGGCGCGCAGCGACGCTTCGCCGGGCATGGTCTCCGGGGCCTTCAGGTTGGTGCGTCCCTGCGGTTTCATCGACAAGACGACCGTCAGCCCTTCGCGGCGGGCCGCGGACACGGCGTCGGCCAGTTCGGCGGCGTAGCCTGCGGCGAAGTTCGGCGACTGCGGGTCCAGGAAGGGCAGGCCCATCTGGAAACGCACCACGTCGCTCTGCCAGTCCTTGGCCTGCGCCAGGTTGGCCGGGCCGAAAGCCGCCTGCGCGGCCATCGTGCCGGTGTCGCTCTTCCAGCCCTTGGGGATCACGCGCCCGAAGAACGACAGGCCGTGCGGCACCCAGGGGCGGCAGTCGCGCAGCAGGGTCTTGCCGTCCTGCACGCTGACCCTGCCCGCGGGCTGCACGGGCGCGGCGGGCGTTGCCGCACCCGCCGTGGCACAGGCCGCGCCGAGCAGCAAGGCGGCCAGCACGGCCCGCTTCGCGCCCGGCAGGCGCGCCGCGACCCACCGGCGCGCCGCGTTCACCCCGCCGCCCGCTTGGCCAGGATCTCGAAGGCTGGCAAGGTCTTGCCCTCCAGCACCTCGAGAAAAGCCCCGCCGCCGGTCGAGATGTAGCCCACGTCCTTCTCGATGCCGTACTTGGCGATCGCGGCCAGGGTGTCGCCGCCGCCCGCGATGCTGAAGGCGTCGCTCTCGGCGATCGCGCGGGCGATGGCCTCGGTGCCCTTGGAGAAGGCGTCGAACTCGAACACGCCGACCGGGCCGTTCCAGACGATGGTGCCGGCGGCCTTGAGCTGGGCGGCGAGGATGGCCGCGGTCTTGGGGCCGATGTCGAGGATCAGGTCGTCGTCGGCGACGTCGGCAGCGTCCTTGACGGTGGCCGGCGCGTCGGCCGAGAAGGCCTTGGCCGTGACCACGTCGACCGGGATGGGCACCGCGGCGCCACGCGCCTTCATCGCCTCGATCACCGCCCTGGCGCGGTCCAGCAGGTCGGGCTCGGCCAGGCTCTTGCCTATCTTCAGGCCCGCGGCCAGCATGAAGGTGTTGGCGATGCCGCCGCCGACGATCAGGCCGTCGACCTTCTCGGCCAGGCTTTGCAGGATGGTGAGCTTGGTGCTGACCTTGGAGCCGGCGACGATGGCCACCAGCGGGCGCTTGGGGTTGGCCAGC
>DATHWJ010000403.1:0-6264 GCA_035460745.1 Ideonella sp.
CCCTCGGCACCGATGTCGGTGCGGTGTTCGATGATGACGCAGCCGTTGTCCGTCCAGGCCGCGAGTTGCGCGCCGCCACGGTCGAACGGGTTGTAGTTCTGCGCGTGCTCCACGCTCGTGTCCTCCGCGGTGGGCAGGCTCGCGAAGATCACCGTGCCATCGGCGATGGCACGCGCCGGCAGGCTCGCGCCGTTGCCCAGCGGCGCCTGGAGGTGCATGCCGTTGTGCCACGCGAGGTTGTGGCTCAACGGAAACGAGCCTTCCGCGGCGCGGGTGTCGGCCAGCCGGGAGGCCGGCTGAGGCATGGCGTCGTCGAGCCAGGCCTCCTCGGATTGGCCGGCGCCGCGGGTGGGCAAGAAGGGCGGGCTGATGATCATGGGGAACTGTCCTGGCGGTTCAAAGCGACACGGGGTAGGCCGCGGTCTTCTCGATGTCCAGCGGGGCCCGGGGCAGGTTCAGCGGCGGCAGGGCGACGCGAGCGCCGCCCGCCAACTCCTTCAACATCCCCTTGAACGTCGCCGGCCCACTCGTCCCGATCTCGATGTTGTCGCCCTCAATCCGCAGGTAGCTGCCGCCCGCCGTCAGCAGCACATGCACCGGCGAGCTCACGTGCACCGCGTCGCCGGTGCTGCTGACCTCGATGGCCTTGTCCGCCGTCAGCTTCAGTGTGTTCTGCTGCGCCTGCACGCTGACGCTGCCCGAGGCGGCGTGCAGCTGCATGCCGGTCTCCCGGTTCGGCTTGTCGGGGTTCTGCGCCTGGCCGTAGCTGAACAGGCTCAAGCCGGCCTTCACCGCCACCGCCGTGTTGCGCTGGCTGCCGAGGTGCAAGTCCTGCCCCGCCACCACGCTGAGCGTCGCTCCCGCGCTCAGCACGCCGTGCGCCGGGGTCAGCGCGGCGATGCCGGCCGGTGCGGTGACGAGCAGGTCGGGCCGGCTCCAGGCGGGCGTCGTGCCGTGGCCGCCGTCGATCGCGGCGATCTCGCCGGCCGAGGCGGGCTCGGTGCCGCGGCTGTCGGTGCTGGCCAAGCTGTCCACCGTGGCCTGCAGCGACCGCCGCGTGGGTAGCTCCGCCGCGGCGGCCTCGCCGCCGAGCTTGGCGTTGTGCTGCTGGGCGCTGTCGGCCAGGGTCTGCTGCAGTTCGCCGGCTTGTTCGAGCTGGCTGATCGCTTCGCGGGCCTGCATCTGGTGGCCGCCGGCACCGGTGCCTCCCGGCTGCGCCCAGGCGCTGATCAGCAGGCCGCCGCCGGCGCGCACCGCGCCTTGCGCCTCGGTGCTGAGCGCCAGGCCGTGGCCGCGGTGGGCCAGGCGCTGGTTGTCGTCTTGCTGCAGCAGGTGGCCCAGGTGCAGCCAGGTGGCGGCGCTGGTGCTGCCCAGCGTGGTGCGGGCCTGGCCGGGGCTGTCGTCGAGCACGAGCTGGTTGTAGCCGCCCTGGCCGACGGCGCTGGCCTCCAGGCTCTGGCTCTTGTAGCCGCTCAGCACCTGCGGGTGCTGGTGGCCCTCGAGCTCGCCGCTGCGGCGGTTGCCGGGGAACCAGGCCGGCGCGTTGCCGCTCAGGCCGGTGGGGCCGGCGCCCACCTGGTTGCCCTGGGCGTCGGGCTGGCCGGCGCCGCCGTAGGCCGTGCCGATGACCACCGGGCGGTCGATGTCGCCCTCGACGAAGCCGACCAGCACCTCCTGGCCAACGCGCGGCGTGTGGTGGCTGCCCCAGTTGGCCCCGGCCCAGCCCTGGCCGACACGCACCCAGGTGCCGGCGCCGTCGTTGCCCGGCGCGTTGTCGCCGCCGGCGTGGCCCAGCCGGTGGGCGCTGCGGGCGCCGCGCTGCCAGTGGAACTGCAGCTTGATGCGGCCGTCGCGGTCGGTGTGCACGGGGCTGCCGCTGCCCACCACAGTGGCGCTCTGCACGCCGGGGGCGTTGGGCTTGGGGTGGAGCAGGCGGCCGCCGGTGTCTTCGGCCGGGGCGCGCACGGGCTGGCGGGCGGCCTGCGCGAGCAGCTCGGCCTGGTAGAGCGGCTCGTCGCTGGCGTTGGCCAGCGGGCGGGGCTGGCCGTGCAGGGCCGGGGTGGGGGTCGGGGCGGCGTCGCCGAGCAGGCGGCGCAGCGTGGCACGGGCGTCGGCGCTGAGGTTGTTGCGGGCGCGGTGGCGCACGCGCAGCAGCAGGTAGTCACCGTCCAGGCTGTCGTGGCCGGCGAGGGTGAAGCGGGTGCCGGGGGCGCTGCTGCGCACGGTGGCAAGGCCCTGGAACTGGTGGGCGGGGGCTTGCAGGGCCTCCAGGCGGCGGCGGGCGATGCGGGCGGCTTGGGTGTCGTCTTCGAAGTGGTAGGCGCCGGGCTGGTCGCGCAGCGCGAGCGCGGGGCCGGACATGGGGGCGCCGCCGGCCTCGGCGGCGGCTTGCTGCACGGCGCGGTAGTCCCAGCTGGACAGCGCGAGCTGGTCGCTGCGGGTGCGGTGGTGGCCGTGCCAGCGGGTCAGGCTGTCTTCGTCGAAGCTGGCGCCGCTCTGGGTGAAGCGCTGCAGCGGCTGGGCATTGGGCTGGAAGCTGCCGTTGTGGTCGCTGATGACCAGGGTGTGGCTGCCCAGGCTGTCGCCGTCGTCGGTTGCGTGCTCGAACCAGTAGAACAGGCCCTCGTCGGCCAGCAGCCGCTGCACGAAGGCCAGGTCGCTCTCCTGGTACTGCACGCACAGGCTGCGCCGGGGGTAGACGCCGGCGTCCTGCAGCTCCCAGCGCCAGGCGGGCACGAGCCGGCCCTGGGCCCGGTAGCCGGCGAAGATCTCGTCGATGATCTCCACCACCGTCTGGTCGCAAAAGACCCAGGCGTCGTGCGTGTGGGCCAGCAAGGCCAGCCAGGGTTCGATGCGCAGCTGGTAGCGCGCCAGGCCGGCGTCGCTGCCCAGGCGGGTGAAGGCGGTGACGTGGCCGTGCCAGGGGCGCAGCCGGCCGCCGCTGGCCAGCAGGTCCAGCCGCACCGGTTGGCCTATCAGCGCCTTGAGCACCAGGTGGGCGTTGGTGCTGAGGGCGAGCAGCTCGAGGCAGAAGCCGGTCGGCTCGCCGGCCAGGCCGGGGCCGATGGCCTCGACGGCCTCCACGCGCTCGGCCAGCAGCACGTCCGGGCCCAGCGGGGTGGACAGGCGCAGCAGGCGCTGGTGCTGGCTGGGGCCGAGGGCGGCCAGCAGGGTTTGCAGGGCGCTGCCGGATGACGCGGCGGCGTGCGAGGGCACGGATGCGGGCTGACGCGGGAGGGCCATGGGCGCTTGCCGGGTGGGTACTGCAGGCGCCGCGGCCGCTCGCCAGTGCGCTGCTGGCGGGAAGGCTGCGGCCGGGGATCAATGCCTTGTGTACGACCTGGAGCAATGACGGCGGGTTGCCCCCGGTGCGTCGCGCGCGCCAGGGGGCGGGGAGGCACTTTAACGGACAAATGCGCTGTTGCAGCCGCCAGAAGGCCGGCGCTTGAGGGCAAAAGGTGCGGGATGTCGCGGGCCGCGAACGGCCGGTGTGTGCAATATGCCCGTTCTTGTGGGCGGGCCTGTTGCCCGCACCGCAATAGCGCCGCCTTCGCCCTTCTTTTCGGTCTCAAGTTCCGGCAGCCCCCAGGCAGCATCTGGCCTGCCATGGCTCATTGCGTCCACCCCTCATTCCAGCGCCCGATCGCGCCCTGCCGCCAGACGGGGGCCGGCCGATGAACGCGCTGCAAAAACAGCTGCAAAGCCTGCTGGGCAACAACGCGGTGATGATCAAGTCGCTGATGGCGCCCATCTTCATCGTGATGGTGCTGGCGATGATGGTGCTGCCATTGCCGCCCTTCGCGCTGGACCTGCTGTTCACCTTCAACATCGCGATGTCGCTGATGGTGATGATGGTGGCGGCCAACATGATCAAGCCGCTCGATTTCGCGGCCTTCCCGACCGTGCTGCTGGTCACCACGCTGCTGCGCCTGTCGCTCAACGTCGCATCGACCCGCGTGGTGCTGCTCGAGGGCCACACCGGTGCCGGCGCGGCCGGCAAGGTCATCGAGGCCTTCGGCCACTTCCTGATCGGCGGCAACTTCGCGGTCGGCCTGATCGTCTTCGCGATCCTGGTGGTGATCAACTTCATCGTGGTCACCAAGGGCGCCGAGCGCATCGCCGAGGTCGGCGCGCGCTTCACGCTGGACGCGATGCCCGGCAAGCAGATGGCGATCGACGCCGACCTGAACGCCGGCCTGATCGACGAAGCCACCGCCAAGAAGCGCCGTGCCGAGGTGGGCGAAGAGGCGGACTTCTTCGGCTCCATGGACGGTGCGTCCAAGTTCGTGCGCGGCGATGCCGTGGCCGGCATGCTGATCCTGGTCATCAACATCGTCGGCGGTTTCATCATCGGCGTCGCGCAGCACAACCTGTCGGTGGCGCAGGCGGCCGACAGCTACATCCTGCTCGCGGTGGGCGACGCGCTGGTCGCGCAGATCCCCGGCCTGCTGATCTCGGTGGCCGCGGCCATGGTGGTCTCGCGCGTAGGCTCCGAGACCGACATCGGCAGCCAGATCCGGGTGCAGATGTTCGGCTCGCCCAAGGCCCTGGGCATCACCGCCGGCATCATCGGCCTGCTGGGCCTGATCCCGGGCATGCCGCACCTGGTCTTCCTGCTGATGGCCGCCGTGATCGGCTACTACGCCTGGTGGGTCAACAGGCAGGCCAAGCGGGCCGCCCTCGCGCCGCCCGTCGAGCCCGAGAAGGCCGCACCCGCGCCCAATGCCGAAGCCAGCTGGGACGACCTGCAGCCGGTCGATACGCTGGGCCTGGAAGTGGGCTACCGCCTCATCACGCTGGTCGACAAGACCCGCCAGGGCGACCTGCTGGGCCGCATCAAGGGCGTGCGCAAGAAGTTTGCGCAGGACGTCGGCTTCCTGCCGCCGCCGGTGCACATCCGCGACAACCTCGACCTCAAGCCCAGCGCCTACCGCGTCACGCTGCGCGGCGCGGTGGTGGGCGAGGGCGAGGCCTTCCCGGGCATGTTCATGGCCATCAACCCCGGCGGCACGGTGCCGCAGCTGCCCGGCACCAAGACGGTGGACCCGGCTTTCGGCCTGCCGGCGGTGTGGATCGAAGAGAAGCTGCGCGACCAGGCCCAAATGGCTGGATTTACGGTTGTTGATTGCTCGACCGTGGTGGCCACCCACCTCTCACACTTGATGCAAGTAAATGCAGCCAGGCTGCTGGGTCGCGGAGAGACCCAGGCGCTGGTCGAGCATGTGACGAAGCTGGCTCCAAAACTCATAGAAGACGTGGTACCGAAGATGGTGGGCATCGCAAGTTTGCAGAAGGTGCTCCAGCTGCTGCTGGAAGAAGGCGTGCACATCCGCGACTTCCGCTCCATCATCGAATGCCTGGCCGAGCACGCCACGATGACCACCGACCCCGGCGAGCTGGCACGCCGCATCCGCATCCACCTGGCTCCGGCCATCGTGCAGCAGATCTACGGCCCGGCCAAGGAACTGGACGTGATCGCGCTGGAGCCCGAGCTGGAGCGCATGGTCAGCCAGGCCCTCAACTCGCCGCACGGCGCGGTGCTGGATCCCGGCGTGGCCGACACCCTGACCCGCCAGGCGGCCGACAGCGCCCGCAAGCAGGAGAACCTCGGCCAGCCGGCCTGCCTGCTGGTGCCGGACGGCCTGCGCGCCCCGCTGGCCCGGCTGCTCAAGCGCGCCGCACCGCGCCTGAAGGTGCTGGCCCACAGCGAAATTCCTGAGACCCACTCGATCCGGATCGGCTCGATCATCGGAGGCACGGCATGAACGTCAAACGCTTCACCGCGCGCACCTCGCGCGAGGCATTCGTCCTGGTCCGCCAGGCTTTCGGCGAAGACGCTGTCGTGCTGTCCACCCGCCCGTCGCCGGAAGGCGTCGAGGTGCTCGCGATGGCCCCCGGCAGCGTCGAGCAGCTGGAGCGCATGGCGCAGGCGCCGGACCCGCATGAGCTGCCGCCGCCGCGTTCCATGCAGTCCGCGGCCCGCCAGGCAGCCCCGGCCCCCGCGCCCGCCGCCCGCTCCAGCCGCGGCGAGAGCCTCACCGCCCGCGTCGAGCGCCAGACCCCCGACCGCCCGGCCCCCGGCAAGCGCCTGGCCGACCGCATCCCCTCCGGCGCCACCACCGCCGATGTCGCCAGCGACGTCGAGCAGCTCGCGATGAGCACCTTGTCCTTCCAGGACTATGTGCGCGAACGCATGCTCAAGCGCCGCCAGGCCGCGCTGAACCCGGAAGAGACGCCAACGATCGCGTCCGAGCCTCACCACTA
>DATHWJ010000404.1:0-3702 GCA_035460745.1 Ideonella sp.
CAGATCGCCTGCGCCGACTTCGACGGCGACGGCAAGCTCGACCTGGTGGGGGCCGGCTTCGGCTCGCTCTCGGCCGCGGATACCAACCGCGCCATCGTCTTTCGCAACCTGACCGAGCGCAGCGCCACGCTCGCCGCCTTCGCCAGCCCGGTGGGCTTCGGCGCGCATGCCGGCAGCGCGTTTTCCGCGCCGCAGACGGTGGTGTCCGCCGACTTCAACGGCGACGGGCGGCCCGACATCGCGCTGGGCAACACCAATACCAGCGACGTCACGCTGCTGCTCAACACCACTCCGGCAGGCTCGAGCGAGCTCAGCTTCAGCAGCCCGGTCGCCTTCACGACGCTGGAGCCGGCGTCGGACATGGCGGTGCTGGACATCAATGGCGATGGCCGCCTCGACATCGTCACCACCAATTCCACCGGCAGCGGCGGTGCCACCTGGGCCCTGCTTTTGAACGGCACGGCCACAGGCGCCGCCGTGCCGCGGTTCAAGTCCAACGTGCGTTTCATCGGCGGCACGCCCTATGGCGTGGCGGTGGCCGACATGGACCTGGATGGCCGTGCCGACGTGCTGGTGACCTACCTGGTCACCGGCGACTCGCCGGCCGGTTCGGTGGGCGTGCTGCTGAACCGCACCCCGGCGGGCAGCGATGACCCGTCGTTCATCGTCGCCAATTCGATCCCGGGCACGGACGAGCCGCACGCGGTAGCCGCCGGCGACTTCAACCAGGACGGCTTGCCGGACTTCGTCACCGCGGACTTCGTGGGTGGCGCGGCCACGCAGCAGATCAGCGCAGCCATGCAGGCGCGCCCGGCGCGCGCGCTGGAGGTGCTGCCGCGGGGCGGCGTGGGCAAGCTCAAGCCGTGATCGAGGGGGTGTTGGGTTTTGTCCACTTTGCTGCGACGCAACATAAAGCTGGTATAAGGGTAATCCCTTAATCCGCTTGCGCCGAGATCCGGTGGCAGGCCTTTCGAAAGGCGACCCATGAAGTCCACCCACCTCCTTGCTGCTCTGCTGAGCCTTGCCGCCGCCAGCGCGGCCAGCGCCACCGACGTGGGCCAGCACCCGGCCGTCTTCTCGCCGCGCTCGCTGCCCGGCATCGACGCCTCGACCTTCATCCCCGGCCACCCGGCCCGCGGCACGCCGGGCCTGGCCCCGACGTCGGCCGGCCAGGCACCGGTGGCCTCCTCGGAGGGCACGAAGGGCGCCGACACCGTGACCCGCGTCAGCGCGGCGAAGGACCCGAGCCAGACGGCCACCCGGAGCCAGTGAGCGGCCGCGGGGCGGCGAAGTGCGCGGCGGCGTCAAGCCCATGCGCGGCCCCGGGCCATCGGCCTCGGGCCATCGTGCTGGCTTAGCATGCCGCCCGTGAAGACTGGATCAACCCCTTGTCGATGACGCGGCCTCCGCGTCTGTCTGGCCTGGTGCCCATGGCCCTGCTGATGACGGCGTGCGGCAGCCCCCGGCTGGCGCCGGTCTCGCAGTTCGAGGACTTCGAGTCGGCCAACACCCACACGCGTTCCTTCAACGCGTCGGATGCGCGCACCTGCGAGGCCGTGCGCCGGGCCCTGCTCAGCCAGGGCTACGTGATAGGCGCGGCCGGCGCCGACTCGGTGCAGGCCAAGAAGAGCTACCAGCCGCAGCAGGAGATCCACGTCGAGGTCGAGTTCCGGGTCGTTTGCGCGCGCGAGGGGCGGGCGGGCAAGAGCACGCTGGCCTTCGTCAGCGCGCTGCAAGACCGCTACGCGCTGCGCAAGAGCAACAGCTCGGCCAGCCTGGGCGTCGGAGCGTTGGGCTCGGTCTCGCTGCCGTTCAGCGGCAGCGACGACTCGCTGGTGAAGGTGGCGAGCGAAACCATCACCTCGCACCGGTTCTACGACCGCTTCTTCGGGCTGGTGGAGCGCTACCTCGCCGGGCAGCCGGAGCTGCCTGCCGAAGAGTCCATACCGCCGCTGCGTGCGCCTGCCGCCGCGCCCTTCAAGCCTGCCTCGCAGGCCGACCTGCCGGCGCCCGCGGTCCCGGCCGCGGTGGCCAGCCCGACCGCAGCCTCGGCCGCCTTGGCACCGGTGCCGATAGCGCCCGCCGCGGCGGCTTCGGCAGCCGCCGCAGCTTCCGCTGCGTCGGCCCCACCTGCTCCGGCCGAGCCTCCCGCCAGCGCTGCCAGCGGCGCTTGACGCCGCCCGCCCGCGGGCAGGCATGATGCGGCCGGATGAACCACGGACTGCTCTACGCCGCGCTCGCTTTCACTCTCTGGGGCGTCGCGCCGCTCTACTTCAAACAGCTCTCGGCGGTCTCCCCGGTGGAGATCGTGATGCACCGCTCGGTCTGGTCGCTGGTCTTCCTGCTCGCCGTGCTGGCGCTGGCGCGGCGCTGGGCCTGGCTGGGGCCGGCGCTGCGCCAGCCGCGCCAGGTGGCGCTGTTCGCTTTCAGCGCGCTGCTGCTCTCGGGCAACTGGACGCTCTACGTCTGGGCCGTCAACAACGGCCGGGTGCTGGACGCCAGCCTGGGCTACTTCATCAACCCGCTGGTCAACGTGATGCTGGGCGTGCTGGTGCTGCACGAGCGGCTGCGGCGGTGGCAATGGGCGGCCCTGGCGCTGGCGGCGGCGGGCGTGCTGTGGCTCACCTGGCAAGCCGGCCACTTGCCGTGGATCGCGCTGACGCTGGCGGCCACCTTCGGCCTCTACGGCCTGCTGCGCAAGACGGCCGCGCTGGGCGCGCTGGAGGGCCTGGCGATGGAGACGCTGCTGATGGCGCTGGTCGCGCTGCCGCTGCTGGCGCTGTGGACGCTGCAGGGGCGCAGCGCCGTCTCGCACGCCGACGGCTCGCTGCTGGCCTGGCTGATGCTGGCGGGGCCGGTCACCGCCGTGCCGCTGCTGCTGTTCGCCGCCGCGGCGCGGCGCGTCACGCTGGCCACCATGGGCCTGATGCAGTACATCGGCCCGACGATAGGCTTCGGCCTGGGCGTGTGGCTGTTCCACGAGCCCTTCGACGGCCAGCGGCTGGTCGGCTTCGTGCTGATCTGGTCGGCGCTGGTGGTCTACAGCGCCGAGGGCTGGTGGCAGTCGCGGCAGCGGGCGGCGGTGCCGGCGGCCGAAGCGGCTGCGGGCTGAGAGCCTGAGAGTCTTTCGCTCATGCCCGCTCATCACGCCAAAACACCCCTGCTCGTCGTTGCAAATGCTCGACATAGCCCGAGCTATGTCTGCGCTTTGCGCCTAGATCAGACGCCTTCTGGCGCGCTGCTCGGGCACGCTCGAAAAACTCCCAGGCTCTGACGCGGCGCAGCGGCGCGAAGCGATGAGCAGCCGGTTCCGCCACTGCATCGCCGATCACATGGTGCTCGACGACACCGGCCGGCCGGCGCTGACGCCGCAACCCGACTGGGGCGGGCTGCCGATGGCCATCGGCGTGATCCCGGGCAACGAGGAGCTGCGCGACGTCTGGAGCGGCGTGCCGACCCTGCTGCTGGAACGTTCGGGCAGCGGCCGGCGCTGGTACCGGCGCGGCCTGGTGACGCGCGAACTGGCCACGCGGCCGCGCATGATCGAGCTCTACGCGCAGGACTTCCAGCTCGAGCAGGCGCGCTGGCAGGGCGAGGCCGGGCGCTGCGTCGGCTTGCAGTTTCCGCGCGATGCGCACCGGCAGGTACTGCAGGCTGGGGGCGATCCACATCTCGACCGAGAGCTCGTTGCCCTTGCGGCTG
>DATHWJ010000405.1:0-11072 GCA_035460745.1 Ideonella sp.
AACGCCCACTCCTTCCATCGCCTGTTGGCGGTGGAGATGGGCCTGATCGCGGCCACCACCGAGGTCACCGAGCGCAACCGCCTGTTCGGCCAGCCCAAGGTCTACCGCGCCGAAGACCTGCGCGCGCTGATGGCGCAGCTGGGGCTGGTGGAGGAGGGCCTGGAGGGCTACCTCTTCAAGCCCTTCACCCACCCGCAGATGGCCAGCCTGCTTCGCGGCATGCCGGCCAACGCGGCGCAGGCCTTGATCGACCTGGGCCGGCGGTTTCCGGCGCAGGCGGCGGAGATCTGCATCGTCGCGCTGCGGCCCTGAACCTGCCGCAGCACTGACACTTTGTTGCAATCCGGGCTGCACGGTCAGGCCCAGGTCAGCTAAAAACGAACGCCGCAGCGCTCGAGATGAGCGCCGCGGGCACAGGGCACAAACAGAACTCGTCGTGTTTTTCAACCCAGCTCGGTCGGGGGCCAGGGTCTATGCACATCCATTCTCGAGTGGCCGGTTCGGCCTGTCGGCAGACCGCCGTGGCCCTGGCCTGCGGCGTGGTGCTGATACCGGCCTGGAGCCAGCAGGAATCCACGCCTCAGCAAGTCGAGATCACCGGCAGCCGCATCAAGCGCATCGACGCCGAAGGCGCCTCGCCGGTGCAGGTCTTGCGGCGCGAAGACATCGCGCGCACCGGCGCCACCACGGTGCGCGAGGTGCTCGACAGCCTGTCCGGTGCCACCGCCAGCCTGTCGGACATCGGCGGCAGCAATTCTTTCTCGCCCGGGGCTTCGTCCGCTTCGCTGCGCAACCTGGGCAAGCAGAGCACGCTGGTGCTGCTCAATTCGCGCCGGATATCGCCTTACCCCCTGGCCGACTACTCCGAGGTCTTCAGCAACATCGACAGCCTGCCGCTGGGCGCGATCGACCGCATAGAGATCCTGAAGAACGGCGGCTCGGCGATCTACGGCTCGGACGCCGTGGCGGGCGTCATCAACATCATCACCCGGTCCGACTACCAGGGCGTGCAGCTCGACCTGAGCGCCCAGCAGTCGCTGAAGAACAGCTTTTTCAAGAGCCACAGCGCGGCCATCACCGCGGGCCTGGGCGATTGGGATGCCGACGGCTACAACCTGCTGGCCAACCTGGAGCTGTACCGGCGCGATGGGTTCTTCTGGAGCGACGTGCTGGGCGAGGTCAACCCGCGCTACGCGAGCAAGTCACCCAGCTTCGGCACGCCCTCGACCTACGCCTACCCCGGCAACGTGATCGGCGTCGGCCCGGTGGAAGGCTGCGCCACGGTGGTCGGCGGCCTGTGCCGCTACGACCGCTACGAGCGTTTCGAGGTGATACCGCCGACAGCGCGCGCCAACCTGCTGGTGTCCGGCCGCAAGCGCCTGGACGCCGACACGACGGTCTTTGCCGAACTGCTCTACTCCAAGGTCCGGGCGAGTTATGCCGCTGCGTTCGGCACCTATGGGGTTGCGCAGGGCCCGACGGTCTGGGGCGACCCGGCGACGGGCTCGAGCAAGGTCTTCTACCCCAGGGGCTTGCCGGTGGGCCACCCGCTGAACCCCACCGACGAAGAGGTGGAGTTCCGCTACCGCTTCGTCGATGGCCCGGCGGAGGAGCACACCGACACCCAGCAGTACCGGGCGCTGGCGGGCCTGCAGGGGCGCTGGTCGAGCTTCGACTGGGAGACCGCCATCGGCGTGATGGGCGGCAAGACCGACGACAGGCAGCGCGGGGGCTTGAGCGACAGCGGCTTCAAGCAGGTGGTGGGCGACTACAACCTCGACCCGCTGCCGGCCGATTTTTTCAACAAGCCGGGTGGCTACAGGATCGGCCAGCCCAACAGCCCCGAGGTGCTGAGAACCTTGTTCCCGACCTATGGCTACCAGGGCTCCACGACCCAGACCTTCCTCGACGGCAAGATCTCCGGCGACCTGGCGAAGTGGTCGGCAGGCACGGTGGGCCTGGCGATGGGCTTCGACCTGCGCCACGAAAAGATGCGCATCTCGCCCACCGCCAATCTCGCGAGCGGCGACATCGTGGGCTTCGGCACGAGCGCGTCCAACGCCTCGCGCACCTTCGGCGCGATCTTCGCCGAGCTGAGCTTGCCGGTCATGAAGACGCTGGAGTTGCAGCTTGCCGGGCGCATCGACCGCTTTCCCGGCTTCGCGGCGCATTTTTCGCCCAAGCTGGGGCTGCGCTTCCAGCCGGTGCCGGAGTTTCTCGCGCGGGCGACCTTCGAAGGGGGCTTTCGCGCGCCCAACCTGACCGAGAGCGCCACCTCCACCAAGTTTGCCTTCGAGCCTGGCGTCGACGACCCCAAGCGCTGCCCGCAGGCCGTTGCGCTGGCGCAAGACCTGCAGGCGCAGGCCGCCGCGTTGCCGGACACCGACCCCAACCAGTCCTTGCTGTTCGCGCGCGCTGACAGCGTGGTGCAGAACGAGTGCGGCGCCAGCGCGGCCATCATCTCCCGCAACAACCCGGCCCTCAAGCCCGAGACCTCCAGGTCCTACAGCCTGGGCTTCGTGGTGCAGCCGCTGCGCGACTGGAGCACCGGGGTGGACTACTGGCACATCGAGCGGCGCAACGAGATCGGCCAGAAGACCACGCAAGACCTGCTGACCACCGAAGACAGCCAGCCGGCCGGCGTGCTGAACCGCGGCTCGCTGGCCGACGACCCGACCTTCAGCGCGGCCGAGCAGGCGCAGTACGGTGTCAGCGCGGGAGCGCTGCAGTCGGTGAACGTGCTGTTCGAAAACCTCTTCAAGACCCGGACCTCGGGCATAGACCTGTCGGTCAAGGGCGGCGTGGCCTCGCCCATAGGCCGCCTGGGCCTCGACCTGGACGCGACCTACCTGCTCGAGTACAAGGCCTGGAGCACCAGCCGCAACGGCTATGGCGACAACCTGGCGGGCCGCTACGGCTACTCGCGCTGGGTGGTGGTCAGCAGCTTCAGCCTGAAGACCGGCGACTTCGACCAGACGCTGCGTTACCGGTGGCAAAGTGCCACCCGGCTGCAGGCCGACTTCGACGACACCACCTGGACGACCGCCGGATGCGCCGACGTGGGCCTGTCGGCCCGCGAATGCCAGGTCGGCGCCTACAACCGCTGGGACTACTCGGTCGCATACACCGGCATCAAGAACCTGAGGCTGGGCGTGTATGTGCGCAACCTCTTCAACCAGCGGCCGCCGCCCGACTACCGGGCCTTCGGCGTGCCCAGCGGCATCATCCCGCCCGACCCCTACGACGTCCAGGGCCGCCAGCTCAAGCTCTCGGCGGAATACAAGTTCCTCTGACCGGCGTGGTGCGCAGGCGCTCAGCCTGCCGGGGTCGCCTGCGCCGCCACCCAGGCCATGAACTCCTCATGCGTGCGCAAGTAGTCCGCCTCGTTGTAATGGGTGGAGGCCAGCACCATCAGGCAGGCGTTGGACGAGAAGTTGTGGATCTCGCGCCAGATGCCCGGCCCCATCAGCAGCGCCTCGTTGGGATGGGCCAGGCGCACGACGCGCTGGTTCGCGCCATCGTCCAGGTGCACGTCGAAGGAGCCCGACATCGCCACGTAGAGCTGGCGCAGGCTCTTGTGGGCATGGCCGGCGCGGGTGGCGCGCGAGGGCACGTCGTAGGTCCAGTAGGCGCGCAGGAACTCGAAGGGCACGTCCACGCCCGACTCGACGAACGAGATCGAGCCTCGCTGGTCGTACACGGTGCGGAGCTCGATCAGGCGGCAATCGTCGACGTGGGCCATATGTCTCCCTGCGGTCAGTGGGGGCCTAGGTTCAGGCGGTAGAAATCCTGCACGGTGCTGGTGGCGCCGAAGCCCTCCTTGAAGAAGACCAGGCCTTCGTTCAGCACCCGGCCCTGGTCTTCGTTGGAGTTGCCGAAGTCGAACCACTTCTGCTGCTCCTGCGCTTGCAGGACGGCGGTCTCTATGACCTGGCGGTGGGCGCTGATCTGGTAGGCCACCGCGTTGGCCGCCATGTACTGCGCATGCAGCACGTTGGGGGTGTCGAACAGCACCAGGCCGGCCACCATGCTGCCGTCCAGCCGGGCCGCCAGGAGCTTGATCTGCTGCGGGAAGCGGCCGGCCAGCAGGCGCAGCTCGGCTTCGCTGTGGGTCGGGTCGCAGCCGTGGCGGCTTTGCAGCTGCGCGGCCAGCAGGGCCCAGTACTCGCCCCAGGCGTCGTCCTCGGCGATCACCAGGCCGGGCGTGCAGCGCTTGACCTTGGTGATGCGGCGGCGAGCCTTCTGGGCCGACTGCTGCGGGCTGATGGCCGAGATCAGGTCGCGCCGCACCAGCTCGGCGCCGCAGCGCCAGAGGGCGTAGCGGTCTTCTTCGCAGGGTCGCTGGTGGTAGATCGCCGGGATGGTCTTGTAGTCGAGCGAAGTGACGCCTTCGGCCCGCAGGTGCTCGCACAAGGCCTGCAGCAGGTGCAGCACGGTGACCGCACCGCCGTGCTTGCCGAGCAGCAGGCCGCCGTAGGTCAGGCCGCCGTGGCTGATCAGTTGGCTGCCCACGCGGTGGGCCGGCAGCAGGGCGACCAGGTGCTCGCCCTGGTGGATCAGCAGCGAGGCATCGGCGAAGCGGTCGGCGTGATAGCCCATGAAGCCGCGGTCGAACAGGAAGGTGGCGTTCGGGCTGCGGGCGACGAAGTCGTTCCAGGCGGGTTCATGGTCAGCGGTGTAGGGCTCGAAGCGGAAGGGCAGGGTGCTGTTCGACATCGGGGGCGTGCTGCGGGGCCGATGCGCGCCGCATCAACCGAGTGAATCTGCCCAGATGGTACGCGCCCAGTTCCACGCGTAGCGGCCCTCCTGCTCGGTGGGCCCGGGCGAGACGCCGCCCGAGCCGGCCACGGCCTTGAAGGTCTTCTCGGCGGCGACGTACTCGTGCACGCTGGCGACGTGGATCACCCGCTGCGCATCGATGAAGCTGTAGCAGGTGTTGCTCAGCACAGGCGCCGGGTTGGGCTCCCAGCCGTAGAGGCGCGAGACCACGGCCGCGGCGGCCACCTTGGCGTGGTTGTTGGCCATGTGGCCGCTCTTGGGCATCGCCGGGGCCACCTGGATGGCGTCGCCGATCACGTGGATGTCCTTGGCCACCAGCGACTCGAAGCTCAGGTAGTCGATCCCGGCCCAGCGCTTGTTGACGGTGGCCAGCCCGGCGCTCTGCGCGATGCGGCCGGCGCTCATCGGCGGCAGCACGTTGAGCACGTCGCCGACCACGTCTTCCTGCA
Organism: Ideonella sp.; assembly: GCA_035460745.1. Classification (GTDB taxonomy): domain Bacteria; phylum Pseudomonadota; class Gammaproteobacteria; order Burkholderiales; family Burkholderiaceae_C; genus Ideonella. The sequence goes on from DATHWJ010000405.1 coordinate 5,229, forward strand.
CCTCGAACTTCAGCCTGCGGCCGGCCGCGTCCACCGCCGTGGCCTTGTGCTGCGGCCGGTACTCGACGATGCCCTTGTAGTCCTCGGCCCAGACCTTCTTGAACAGCGGTGCCTTGGAGGTCACGTCGGGGTTGGCATCGACGATCAGCAGCTTGGCGCGCGGGTTGTGGGCCTTCAGCCAGCCGGCCACCACGCTGGCGCGCTCGTAGGGCCCGGGCGGGCAGCGGTAGGGCGCCTCGGGGATGCTGATCACGAAAGTGCCGCCGGCCGGCATCGCCTGCAGTTGCTTCTGCAGCGCGAGCGTCTCGGGCCCGGCCTTCCAGGCCTGCAGCACGCGGCCGCGCTCGTGCGCAGCCTTGAGCCCCTCGATGGCCTCGAAATTGAGCTCGATGCCGGGTGAGAGTATCAGCCGCTCGTAGGCGATCTCGACGCCCGACGCGAGCCTGACCTTGTGGCCGGCGGCGTCGATGGCGGTGACGCTGTCGCGCACCACCTGCACGCCGTGGCGGCGCTGCAGCGCCTCGTAGGAGACGGTGAGCTCGGGCAGCGAGCGGCTGCCGCCGACCACCAGGTTGCTCAGCGGGCAGCTGATGAAGCTGGGGTTGGGCTCGATCAGCACCACGTCGATCTGCTGCTCGGAGAGCAGCCGCACGTACTTGGCCGCGGTGGCGCCGCCATAGCCGCCGCCGACCACGACCACCCGTGCCCTGGTCGGCGTGGGCGTGCTGGCGCAGCCGAGCAGGGTGGTGGCGAGGCCGGTGGCGCCAAGGGCGGCGCTGGCTTGCAGCAGGGAACGTCTTTGCATCGTGGGCTCCTGCTTCAGCGGGCCTGGGCGGCGAAATACTGGGCCAGCGCCTCGATCTGCGCCGGGCTGTAGCCCTTGGCGATCTGGTGCATCACGGTGGCCGGGCGGGCGCCGCTCTTGAAGGCGTTCATCTGCTCGACGAGGTAGGCGGCCGGCAAGCCGGCCAGGCCGGGCACCTCGCTCTTGTCGACCGCCTTGCCCTGCGTGCCGTGGCAGTTGGCGCAGGTGGCGGCGAGCGCCTGTTGGGCGACCCCGGCCGCGGTGGGCGCCGACCAGGCGGCGGGTGCCGAGCAGCCCAGGGCGGCGAGGGTGACGAGGCTGGCGGTGGCTCTCATGCGGGGGTCTCACAACGAAGGACGGGTAATGCAGGCGCCCCGGCGCTGCCCGATCGGCGCGAGCCATTGTGAAACGGGCGGGCCGGGCGGGCCTACAGGGTTGCCGAGCAGGCTAGCGCGGGGCACCCGCCCTCGCAACCCCGCGGAACGCACAAGCTTGTGCGGGGCGGCTCAGACCCGCTCGAACACCAGGTCCCAGACGCCATGCCCCAGCTTCAGCCCGCGCGCTTCGAACTTGGTCAGCGGCCGGTAGCCGGGCCGCGGTGCATAGCCCTCGGCGGTGTTGCGCAAGGCGGGCTCGGCGCAGAGCACCTCCAGCATCTGCTCGGCATAAGGCTGCCAGTCGGTGGCGCAGTGCAGCCGGCCGCCGGGCGCCAGCCGCGAGGCCAGCAGCGCCACCAGCGGCGGCTGGATCAGGCGGCGCTTGTTGTGCTTCTTCTTGTGCCAGGGGTCGGGGAAGAAGATGTGCACGCCCGCCAGCGAGCCGGCCGGGATCATCTGCTGCAGCACCTCCACCGCGTCGTGCTGCACGATGCGCAGGTTCTGCAGGCCCTCTTCGCCGATGCGCTTGAGCAGCGCGCCGACGCCGGGCACATGGACCTCGACGCCGAGGAACAGGGTGTCCGGCCGCGCGGCGGCGATCTCGGCCGTGGCAGCGCCCATGCCGAAGCCGATCTCCAGCACCAGCGGTGCCTCGCGGCCGAAGGCCTGCGCCACCTGCAGCGGCTCGGGCTTGAACGGCAGCACGTATTGCGGCCCCAGCTCGGCCAGCGCGCGCTGCTGGCCGGTGCCCATGCGGCCGGCCCGCACGACGAAGCTGCGCAGCGCGCGGCGCGGGTGGGCCTCGGTGGCGGGGGCCGCCGCTTCGCCGCCGGCGCCCGTGGGCTCGTCATCGGGCAAGGCGTCGGGCAGCGCGGCGGGCTCGGGGCGGGGGGGCAGGGAGGTCATGGAGAGGGAGGGCGCGCAGGCTGTGCGGCGAGGGTGGGCAGGCTGACTAGGCGCCGAACTGGTCCGCTGCGGGGCCGCTTTTTCGAGGGCCACGCCCCGGCAGGCCACCGCAGACTCGGGCGATGGAATGGGATGTCACGAATTGTGCCGCAGCGGCAGCCACCCCCGGTGTGCCCTTGGAGCGGGCCGCCTCCCGCCGTGCCTGGCTGCGCCACGGCGCGCTGCTGGGCGCGGGCGCGCTGGCCACGCCATGGTGGTCCGGCAGTGCCCATGCCGGCCAGCGCCTGCCCGCCACGCCAGTGCGGCAGGCGGCACGCAGTGCCCAGGCGCTGCTGCAGGGCTGCGGCCTGCCGGCCTCCAGCATCGGCGTCTATGCGCGGGCGCTGGACGCCGCGGAGCCGCTGGTCGCGCTCAACCCCGAAACCTCTTTTGCGCTGGCCTCGACCGCCAAGCTGGTGACCTCGATGGCCGCGCTGGACCTGCTGGGCCCGCAGTTCCGCTGGCGCACGCTGGCCTTCACCCGCGGCAAGCTGCAGGACGGCCGGCTCGACGGCGACCTGTGGATCGTGGGCGGCGGCAACGCGCTGCTGAGCTCGCAAGACCTGCTGCAGTGGATGAGCCAGTGGCGCGAGCTCGGCCTGCGCGAGATCGCGGGCAACATCGTGCTCGACCGCTTCGCGTTCCACCTCACCGACAGCGACCACGAGCGCACGCCGCTGCCGGCACCCGACCGCCCGCACCACAACCGCCCGGATGCCTTGACGGTGGACGAGGGCGTGCTGCGCGTCAGCCTGCAGTCCGGCCGCAGCGGCCGCATGGAGGTGCAGCTCGACCCGCCGATGGCCGGCCTGGCGATCGACCAGCGCCTGGTGCGCAAGGGCGGCTGCAGCGCCTGGGCCCAGTGGGAGGACAAGACCACCCGCGGCGCTGCCCAGCTGCGGGTGCAAGGCCAGTGGAGCGCCGCCTGCGGGCGCCGCCAGCTCGCGGCCTTTGCGCCGCTGGAGCAGACCGAGTTCAGCCACCGCGCCTTCGCCGGCCTGTGGGCCGAAGCCGGCGGCGTGCTGCGCGGCCGGGTCATCGAGCAGACGCCGTCCGACCGGCCAGGCCGCTTCCCGCTCGACGAGGACGGCCTGACGCAGCAACCGTTCGCGGTGCACCGCTCGGCGATGCTGCCGCAACTGCTGCGCGACATCAACAAGACCAGCGACAACCTGGCGGCGCGCAACCTGATGCTGGCGCTCTCGCGCGGCTTCCCGGCCCGCGCCGCGACGCTGCCGGCGGCGCAGGCGCGCATGCGCGAGTGGCTGATGGGCCAGGGCTTGTTGCCCGACGACGTGCAGGTGGAAAACGGCTCCGGCCTGTCGCGCGGCGAGCGCGCCAAGCCGCGCGCGCTGGTGCACCTGCTGTCGCGCGCCTGGCAGACCGGCCAGGCCTCCAGCCTGGTCGACTCGCTGCCCGTGGCGGGGGTGGATGGCACCCTGGAGCACCGCATGCGCGGCGGTGCCGCGGCCGGCCAGGCCTGGCTGAAGACAGGCACGCTGCTGGACGCGCGCGCGCTGGCCGGCTATGTGCGCAGCCAGCGGGGCGGCGTCTACGCCGTCACCGCGCTGGTCAACCACCCCGACGCGACGCGTGCCGTGCCGGCGCTGGACGGCTTCATCGAGTGGCTGGCCCGCAACGGCTGAGCGACACAGTCGCCGCGTCTTGGCCGAGTCGCCCCGCACCCCTCCGTGGTGGGGTTGTTGCAGAGGCTGACCATCGCTAGGGTCGCTCCGCGATGGACCGGCCATCGGCGCAGTGCGTGCGCCGCGGACTGACGGGCCCATCCAGGCAAACAACTCTCGGAGGGGCCTCATGGGCAACAGACTTGGCGGTACACGGCTGGGCGTCTTGCTGGAGCAAGACCGGATCGAAGGGCAGGGCTTCGCGCTGGGCACGGAGGTGCTGCGCAAAGGCATCATCACCGGCACGCCGGGCGACGACAAGCTGATCGGCACGTCGCAGGGCGACACGGTAGACGGCGGCCTGGGCGCCGACAGGATGAAGGGCCACGGCGGCGACGACAGCTACATCGTCGACAACGTGGGCGACGTCGTGATCGAGGCGGCGGGTCCGCACAAGGGCGTGGACACGGTGTATGCCAGCGTGGAGTACACGCTGGGCGACAACGTCGAGAACCTCACCCTGACGAACGCGGCGGGGAACCGCGGCTACGGCAACGAGCTGGACAATGTGATCACCGGCGGACTGGGCAGCTACAACACGCTGGTCGGTGCGGGTGGCAACGACACGCTCATCGGCAGCGACAAGGTGGACCGATTGCAGGGCGGCGACGGAGACGATCTGCTGCAGGGCGGTCTTGGCTCGGACGGACTGTACGGCGACGCCGGCAACGACACCCTCTTGGGCGGCGGTGCCGACGGCCCTCTTGGCTTGGAGGAGCTCCATGGCGGCGTCGGCGACGATCTCCTCCTTGCGAGCCCATCGCTGATGTTTGGCGAGGACGGTAACGACACCCTCATCGGCAGCGCCAGCATGGACCTGGGCATGAACGGTGGTGCCGGCGACGACTTCATCTTCGGAGGCGAAGGCGAGGACGTGCTGATCGGCGGGGACGGCAATGACATCCTGCTGGATGAGTCGGAGGGTGACGTTCTCTCCGGCGGGGCCGGCATCGACACCCTGGTCGGCAGTGGCAGCTGGAACGGCGATGTGCACGGGGGTGACGGCAACGATCTGATCTTTGCGAACGGCCGCGTTCGCGGCGAACAGGGTGCCGACACCTTCGACATCGAGAGCGGCGCCTACATTGACGACTTCGGGCTGGGCTCCGACGTGCTGAACATCGACGCGCTCACCCGTCCGGTCGGTGACGGCGATGGCGTCGTCGAGGGGGCCACCACGCGGGCCGCCCCGGGCGGTTTCGCGAGCTCGGCTGAACTGGTGATCTTCAGCACCCCCGTGGCCAGCGCGCCCATCACCGTCGAAGCCGCGGCAGCGGCGATAGGCAGCGCCACCAGCGCCTACGCCGTGGGCGACACGGCCCTCTTCGTCCTCCACAACGACAGCAACGATGCTGTCTTCTACTTCGAGTCCAGCGGCAACAATGCCAAGGTCGATGCCTCGGAGCTGAGCTATCTGGCCACGGTGCATGTGTTCGGCAGCGATGGCAGCACCCAGGTCTCGGACTACCGCTTCGACCACTACGACAAGCCCAGTCTGGACCCGGTGCTGCAGCAGCATGCCGTGCTCGGTTCGCTGGCGCCGTGGATGGGTGGCGTTGCCGAGGCGCAGAACGGCGATTGGTTGTTGGCCTGACCTGCGCAGACGCCGCCGCGAGGGCACAAGCGAAGGCTGTCAGGCGCGCGGCTTGAACAGGATATTCGGCGAGCCGGGAAGCCTCGCCGAGCCGTAACCCTCTGCGGTCAGATCGTCGATGATCTGCGCAGAGGACGTTTCCACGATCAACACGGGCCGGTGCTTCCTGATCAGCGTGCGCATGCCTGCCAGCACGGAGGCCTCATGGCCCTCCGCATCGATCTTCACCAGCGCGATGCGATGCTCGATGTTCAACGAGTCGATAGGCATCGTCAGCACCGACAACGGCCCGCTCGTATCGCTGACCAGGTGGGCCTCGTAGTAGTTGGCCAGCCCGGTCGCAAAGTTCGGCATCGACATGCCCACGACATCGAGTTTGTCGGAGACCGCTGCGTTGATCAGCGAGGCATTGGGGTGCGCGAACAACGCCGCGTTGGC
>DATHWJ010000406.1:0-2563 GCA_035460745.1 Ideonella sp.
CCGGCCGCCAGGCCAATGTGTCTGCGGCGGCGGCGGAGGGCTCGCTGTCGGGCTGGCACACCAGTACGTCGGCGCTCTGCCGCCACCCGGCCTGGATGGCATCTGGGTCATCGACCACGACGAGCGTGTCGGCGCTGGCACGCAGCACCTCGGCCAGGTCGGCGGATCCGCCGGAGGGCGGCAGGACGAGCAACGCCCCGCAGCGCAGTGCCGCCAGCCAGGTAACCAGAAAACTGACACGCGACGTGCACAGGTTGCAGACCGCCGTCGCGGGACCGAGGCGCTGCGAGAGCGTCAGCGATGCGGCGTGGATCTGACGCCAGGTCCACGTGGCTTGGGCGCCAACCACGGCCGGCTGGTCCAGGTGGGACTCAGCCGCCAGGAGCGGCGAGGCGGTCAAGAGCTGCATGGGAGGCCCGGCATCGGTGTCAGGTGCGCCAGATGCTCCAGGTGTCGCGAAGCTGCTGCACCAGGCCAGGGAACCGCTCGCCGGGGAACAGCCACGGGCGAAGCCAGTGTTCGCCGACGAACAAGAGCACGGTACCGGTCCACACCGCCAGGCTGGCGAAGCCATAGGCCACGCTGACCGAAGCGGTGAGAGCAGCTGCGAGGATGAAGTAGCCGCACCAGAGGGCCGTCAGCCCCCGCGTGTAGCGGCACAGCACGGCCGGTAGGGCAGGGTCGCCGCGGCGCGCGACGCGCTCGATCAGCGGCGTGAGGCCCGGGCGTAGCGTGCGACCGAAAAAAAAGGCCAGCCACAGCAGCACCATCGGCGGCAGATAGTGCATGCCGGCCCCCAACAGCGAGGCGAGGGGGTCCGGCAAGGGCCTCAGCTCCGCAGCGCCTGGGCGGCGCCGACGTGGGCGGCCAGGTTTTGCAACGAAGAAAAGATCGTTTCGTTGCGGGGATCGTCGGCCTTGAGCTTGACGCCGTAGCGCTGCTGGATCACCAGTGAAATCTCCAGCATGTCCAGGGAGTCGAGTCCCAGCCCCGAGCCGAAGAGCGGCGCCGTCAGATCGATCTGACTGGCGTCCACCCCTTCGAGGTTCAGCGACTCGACCACCAGCGAGGCCAACTCGCGTGCGGACACCGTGCTCATGTCGACGTCATCCACGTTCAAGACGCCAGCAATTGGGCGTTGATGCCTTTGGTCAGGTTCTGGATCCAGCCGTTGTAGTTCTTGTGGATCATCCCGCTATTTTCGTCCAGGTTGACGCTGGATTTGTAGGTGATGCTGTAGGTGGTGGCGGAGTAGGGAATTTCGACCTCGGCCACATGCTTGCGCAGTGCGAGGGAGCCGGCAATCTTGCCCGGACCGGCTTCTTTCATCTGCCAGCCCAGCGCGAGCCCGGCGCGGATGATGGCGGTCTTGACCTGTTCTTCGGAGAGCGGCTTGCCCGCGGGGCTGACGACGGTCGCGTCGCTCACGTTCTGGATCGGTGCCGAGGTGCAGCCAGCGATGGCAGCGGCCGCGAGCAACGTGGCCAGAGTGGTAAGAATGCGCATGAATACTCCCTTGTGAGGTCAATCGATGGCGAGCCGTAACCCAATTTGACGGCGCCATGCGTGGTGGGTTGCTTGCAAGTTGGGGCAACAAGTGTAGCCGCGCCGGGCCACTCGACCGGGCTCGGGAGGGGCTCCAATTCCCTGGGAGGCCGGGCGCGCGAGGGCCTGCGGTGCCGCGCGGGCGACTCACTCATTGGCGGCTCTCCCGGCGCGCGCGTCGTCGTTGGCGGCCACCGGTGTCGCCTGCTCCCGCGCACACCGCTCCAGCGCCCGCGCGTCCAGCGCCGGCGAGCAGAGCAGGCCTTGCCAGCTCTCGCAGCCGGCTTCGGCCAGGAACTGGCGCTGGCCTTCGGTCTCGACGCCGACGGCGTGGACCTGGACCTGCATCGCGCGGGCGATCTGTATCAGCGCGGTGGCGAAGGCGGCGTCGGCGGTGCGGCGCGGCAGGCCGCGCAGCAGCGCGCGGTCGAGCTTGACGGCGCTCAGCGGGTAGCGCTTGAGCAGGCCCAGCGAGATCTCGCCGCTGCCGAACTGGTCCAGCACCACCTGCACGCCGAGGCGGCGCAGTGCGCGGATGTTGGCCAGCGAGGCTTCGGGGTCGGCCTGCAGCGCGGCTTCGCAGACGTCGATTTCCAGCGAGCCGGCCGGCCACTCGGCCGCCTCCAGCAGCGCGGCGACGCGGCGGGCGTAGCCGGGCTGCGAGAGCTGCCAGGCGCCGACGTTGACGATCAGCGCCAGCGGCAGGCCGGCGTCGCGCCACTGCCGGGTCTGGCGCAGCGCGCGCTCCATCACCCAGTCGTCCAGCGCGCCGCTCAGCCCGGCCTGCTCGGCCAGCGGCAGGAACTGCGCCGGCAGCGTGCGGCCGCGCGCCGGGTCGCGCCAGCGCAGCAGCGCCTCGACGGCCAGCAGCCGGCCGCTGCCGGTCTGCACGCGCGGCTGGTACTGCAGGAAGAAGGCGTCGGCGGCGAGCTCCTCGCGCACCGATTGTTCGAGCCGGTTCAGGCGTTCGCTGTCGCCGCGTGGGCTGGCGCGGTGCACCCGCCAGCCGTGGCCGCCG
>DATHWJ010000407.1:0-1505 GCA_035460745.1 Ideonella sp.
TGGCCGCCACCGTGATCGCGATGCTCTCCGGGCTCGCGGGGCTGCTGCTGTCCTTCCACGCCGCCTGGCCCTCCGGCCCCGCCATCGTGCTGGTGGCCGGCGCCATCTACCTGCTCTCGCTGCTGGCCGGCCCGCGCGAAGGCCTGCTCTGGCGCCTGCGCCGCGGCGGCCGGCACCAGCGGGCCTGAAGAGCCTGAGAGTCCTTCTCGCATGCCCGAAAAACTCTCGGGCTCTGACCTCCACCGCCCTCTTCACGCACGATGACTCCTTCACGCCGCACCGCCATCGCCGCCCTGCTCGCGCTGGCCGCCTCACCGGCGCTGCCGCAAGCCCCCCGCCCGCTGCGCGTGGTGGCGAGCTTCTCCATCCTGGCCGACCTGGTGCGCCAGGTCGGCGGCGAGGCCATCGCGCTGCACACCCTGGTCGGCCCCGACGCCGACGCCCACGTCTTCGAGCCCACCCCGCTCGACGCCAGGCGCCTGGCCGAGGCCGAGCTGGTGGTCGTCAACGGCCTGGGCTTCGAGGGCTGGCTGGAGCGGCTGGTGCGCGCCTCCGGCTACCGCGGCCCGGTCGTGGTCGCCAGCGAAGGCATCACGCCGCGCCGACTGGGCAAGGCCCCTGACCCGCACGCCTGGCAAGACCTGGCCCACACCCGCCGCTACGTGCGCAACCTGCAAGCCGCGCTCGCCCAGGCCCGCCCCACCCAGGCCGCCGCCTTCGTCCAGCGCGCCGCCGCCTACGACGCGCAGCTCGCCACGCTGGACGCCCAGGTGCGCAAGACCTTTGCCGCCATCGCCCCGGCGCGGCGCCGCGTCATCAGCTCGCACGACGCCTTCGGCTACTTCGCCGCCGCCTACGGCGTCGAGTTCCTCGCCGCCCAAGGCCTGAACACCGACAGCGAGGCCTCGGCCGCTGCCGTCGCGCAGCTCATAGCGCAGATCCGCCAGCAACGCGTCAGCGCCGTCTTCGTCGAGAACATCAGCAACCCGCGCCTGGTCGAGCGCATCGCGCGCGAGGGCGGCGCCACGCTGGGTGGGCGGCTTTATTCAGACGCGCTGTCGGCACCGGGGACGGAGGCGGACAGCTACCTCAAGCTGTTTGCGCACAACGCGGCGACGCTGGCGGCGGGGATGGCCGGCCCACAGGGCACGCCGCGGCCGGCTGCCCGGTAGGTGGGCGTGGCCCGACGCGACGCAGGACGTCGCGGGCGGCCGGCACTCTGCCCTCGCATCCGCCTGCCGGGGTAGCTCCTTGCCAAGCGGGAAATCGTGGCTATGCTGCGGGCCAGCCTTCGCCGCCAGCGCCACTGCCCCCATGAAGCTGCCCCACTTCGCCGTCGCCCTCCTCCTCGCCACCGCCCTCGCCGGCAGCCTGCCGGCATGCGCCGCTGAGCCAACCGCACCCAACCAGGTCGCCATCTCCGCGCAGCTCGTCACCTCCGGCCAGCCGCCCGCCGCGGCATTGGCCAGCCTGCGTCAGCAGGGCTTCGACGCCGTGATCTACCT